>JBJKRS010000136.1:0-33930 GCA_046704525.1 Thermoplasmataceae archaeon | reverse complement strand
GATTATGCCAATAAACAGATTCATCCTTATGGGGCCTTATTTAGAAAGACTGTCAGGCCTGGAGCAATCCGTACGGCGTTTCAGTTCAAAAAAAGGTCGCGGGTACCTGGTCGTTGGAGAGAAAGATTTAGAATGCATAGAGGGCACAAAAAAACTGCACAAGGCTCTGAACGACAATGGCACTGCTTGCAGGATAGATGTAATTCCTAACTTGGCTCACGAATATCCTGTGGAGTTCCATGAAAAGGTGAGAAGTAACTTGGATTTTCTGCTTGCATGGTAGCCATAAGATAGGGATTTGCCTTACGGAGCTAAAAAAAAAAAGGCAGTGTTTTGTGGATGGACAGTTATATCGGGCAAATACAACTGCAATCGTACACTTTCGTCTCGCATCAGAAATCAAGTAGGTTACGCCCAAAACCAGCAAACTATGATTCACATTACACTTAAATTTAGCAATAATGAAAAAAAAAGGTAGGAGTTGAAGAGACCTGAAAACAGTGCTCTACGGATAGAGTGAACATGTTGCGAAGACCTGTGAGCGCCCCCCTACTCTTCTTCCGTCTAGATTTCTGTGAATAAATTTGCACCTTTCCAAATTCTTTAGTTTCATCAAAGACTGTTCTGTTCAGTTAATATGGACCCAAAAGAAATATTGCAGGAAGTTAAGGATACGATTGAATATAGTAACGCCAAACAACCAAACATACAGAAGGCGTTCATGGAGTTTAACGAGGCAGTGCTCGCTCCAGGAAAGCTGCCTTCCAAGACAAAGGAGCTGATTGCCCTTGCTCTTTCTCTTTCAAGCACTTGTGAATGGTGCATAACCTTTCATGTCAAGATGGCGAGAGAACTGGGAGCCACAGATGATGAAATCCTCGAGGCTTCTTATGTTGCAGTTCTGATGGCAGGGGCCCCGGCACTAATGCACATAACCATTGTCAGAGAAACACTTGATTCTCTCTGAAATATTCGATTTACTCCCTACACTCCTAATTTCCGATATCTGCCCGGTTTGTGTATGAGGTACTGGCACAGCAACCCTATCAACATCCATTGACGACTTATAGGGCTGAAATGAAAGACGAGAATAAAGAAGGACATATTTGTGGGTGTGACACGATAATTTGTGGTTCCACGGAATCCCCTCAAGTGATGTGTTGATGCCTTCAGCCCCAAATCCGGCATCCCGAAGTCGTTCTAGTTCAAGTATGCCTTAACCAAAACGAGCGATCCTTTCATAACGACTCCAATGGCAACGACTCCGAGACCCACAGCAAAATAGCTGTTGTAAGCATTGGAAATCCCCCTTCCAAGCAAAAGGAAAACGTTGATGCCTGCGTTGATCCCGCAGATCAGGCGGAGTCTTAATTCATAATACGCAGTTTCCCACCTCACAATGTTTCAGCGGTAAAGCTCCACTGCTCTCAAGCATTGCAGGTTGAGCCCCTATGATGATTTGGGCTTGTTGATTGGGCAAATAACGGAGAAGTTTGAGCGACTCATTCTCACTGGCTCAGATTTCCTCTCAAACGGCGTGGAGAATACATTCTCACTAGATTCCCAGGCCAAAGTAATGCATCCCGCTTTAATACTTGTTATACCTATCACTTCTTATAATAAGACAGGGTGTTGACAAGTGGTAAAAGCCAAGTTTGAGATTGGGGAGGCTGAAAAACACACAGTGGCAGTTAATGCAAACCCCTTTCTGAAGTACATCAGAATAGAGGTGGATGGAGAAAGAGTCATCAATGTACCGAACTTCCAACCATCAAGAGAGTTTGAACTGGATGTTGGCGATTCGGAAAGACACCACCTTGAAATCCATATCAGAGCACTGACGCCCGTAAAGCTACTTGTTGATGGGGAAGAGGCTCAACAAATCGGAAAATGAAAGTTACCAAATCACGGCATGGAAGAAAATGAGAATTGGTCTTCAACAGAGAACTCCCCCGACAAATATGAGTGTGACCTGGAAAAAGAGAGAGGAATAATAGCAAGCACTGTTGACAACATGACTGGAACAGGAATAGGTGATGTTTACGAGTAATCTTCTGCTGAGCCTTTATCTTAAGCGGTATATGAAAGAAGGGAGGTCATTCTTCCTCATTGGGATTATTCTTCCACTTTTCCTCCTGATCATATTCACGGTTGTTGGGGCAAGGAGCAGCGGTGGAGCTGGGGCTGCAGCTTTGAAGGCCTTTGCCCAGTCACTGGGCCTTCGAGACGTCTCTCTTTATCTGGTAGCGCTCATACTGCCATTCATTGCACCAGTGTTTACGGTTGTTGGCACAATGATGGCTCCTGCCCTGTACAGCGAAGACAGGGAGAACGGTTTCTTTGAATTCGTGCTCTCCTCCACCAGGTTTGAGGCAAAAGACATATTCATGGCAATAGTTCTAACTGCCGTGATAGTTGCAGCAATTACCATTGCCATATCTATCACTGAGATTCTGATTGTCATTTTCGCATTGAACGGAAGCTTGCCGCAACTATTCCTGAAGGAGCTCCTGATATACACGGCACCAATCTCAATTATCTCAGTGCTGATCGGCACTTCCATTGCATTCGCATCCCAGGCCATGACAAGGAAGATGACTTTTGTCAACTCCCCCGCTGGCCTCGCCCCCGTTTTCGGTGTTATTGTTGCTGTCGTTCCACTCTTTTTCTCGATATTCTCGGCAAGGGGACTCTTCGGCCAGGTGGACTTCAACCAGCTATACCTGATCCTCGGTGCGTACGTTGCAGGAGCATTTGTTCTGTTCCTGATTGTATTCTTTTTCACAACTTCCAGGATGGTAAGAGAGAGGTTCCTATCGTAGGAGGAAATATGACTAGAATAGAAGCTGTTAAACTTTCAACTGGGTATTATGGGAAACAGGTTCTGCATGACTTCAGCATTTCAATTGACACTCCTGGGATATACGTTGTGCTGGGGAAGAACGGTGCCGGAAAGACCACATTTTTCCGGACAGTGACGGGCATACTGAAGCTCTACGGCGGCACGCTCACCATAGACGGCCTCGATCCGTACAGTCATCCTGAGGTGAGGCAAAAATGCGTTTACCTGTCTCACCAGCCTGGAGTTCCAGTGAGTATGGGCGTACAGGAGATAATAGACCTGTTCGCTACTCTGATGGGTGCCAGTGAGGATGAGAAGGAGCACGCAATCAAACTGCTCGATCTTGTAGGCCTGATGGACAAATCCTATGCCTCCCTGAGCCAGGGGCAGAAGAAGCGAGTTTCCCTTGCGAAATGCCTTCTGCGCGAACGCAGCATATACCTTTTTGATGAGCCCACGGCGAACCTTGACCCGACAGTTGCCAGCGGAGTGAGGAAGGACATTCTTGGAATCTCAAGGGACCAGATAGTGCTGTATTCATCGCATAACCTTTACGAGGCGAGGGAAATAGGCAAGCAGGTCCTGATCATAGACAACGGCACCATTGCTTATACGGGTGACATTGACGAAGTCCCCATGGGGAAGTATGTAGTCGGCATAAGGGCTGACAACCTTACGAGCGTGTTTCCCGAGGCGAAGCTCCAGGGAAGGTACTACATCCTCGAGCTTGATTCGCCGGATGATGTTTCCGATGTTGTAAAGAAATTGGCCGCTGCCAGCATAAGGGTACTGGAAATAAGGGAGATGAGCAATCCCCTTGAGGACCTACTGAAGTAATAGCGAGATGTTTTCCAGCCTTCCACCAAGTAGCATGGAAAGAAGCTCCAGCAGTTACTGGGATAGAAATTCAACGCAAGGGAAGCTGAGACAATTTGTACCACAAGTAATTTAATAGTAGCTAGGCTGTAAACACTATGAAGAGCGGCATCCTTATCAGACTTATTGAGGACGAGTATGAATCTCTCGCTTCAACAGTACCCGAGGATGACCTTTTCAGGCCCGCCTACCGCAACTTGTTTTCAGGCAGTGGAAGGGATGAGGACGTAGCCAGGTTCAAGGCATGGCTCAAGTATGTAATGAAGTCATCAGAACTTGGCACTCAAGATCTCAGGATAAAGCCGGAGGAAGTGATAATGTATGCTGTGTCCAAGGTTTCGCCGGAGGAGCCTGACGAACCCATGCATCCTTTACTTGTGAAGACACTTGCCCTTCATACTCCAGAAGAGCTTGAAGAGCTGCTGGGATGGGAGCAGCGCGACAAAGTACTGGGGCTACTGAAATCATACAACCTGGACTGCAACAGGCTATGAGAGTATCCTGGACATGCTTGAAACAGCTTGTATGCTACTGATGGGGCCGATGGTGAAACCTCAGGTTTTCCACCAGTATCGAGAAATCCCCAAGTTTGTCAAACACTGCCTTAATGCCACACGTCTTCTTCAGGATTCCACTCCCTTTCCCTCCATGTCCTGAGCCTGCCTTCATACACGCTGTTCACCATTTCAAGCGCTCCTTCTCCAAGCAGTAACCCTAATAGCGGATTCATGCTGTCAACGAGCTTCAGGGGCAAAACGTTCTCCCCGGACCGTTCAGCGAGTCCAACAAGGTCTCCCCGTCTTCTTGCAGTGACTGCGACCCTGTCACCTCAGCTGAGTGCGGCTTCGGCCCAGACCTTTCCGAACCCCCGGGAAATTCCTTTTATGAGCTATTTCTTATGCTTCTTTGCCTGCAAAGCCTCCTGATTCAGGATAATATCCTGCCCAGTTCATCACTTGTGAAGGACCTGAGTGTCTCCAGTTCTACGTATCCTGATTCCGAGGCCTTCATGGAAAGTTTCAGCGCAGCGGTTTCATCTGGTAGGTCGATGATTTCCACGAAATCGTGCCTTCCCAGCGTCACATATGCATCCTTGACTGTTCCTCCCAAACCCATGACTGCTTCCTCTATCTTGCTTCCGTTCTTCATCGCCCCGGGAAGATCACTTTTCCCTTTTTCCGTCATTTATCCCAAAAATACGAATATTGGCATGCGAGTAATTACCAATCCAGCTGATAAAACACTATTGCCAAGTGCTCCATGTAATACTTTCTACCCCTGTAAGGATCTGGAGGGAGGAGCAGCTAAAAGGTTGGAATGTCATATTTTATATCCTGTTCATCTCATATGTTATGGCAGGCGCGACAAGGGTTCTCATTGTCTATGATTCCAGGTACGGCAACACAGAGAAGGCGGCATACACCGTCGGAGAAGAGCTCAATGAAGCGGGAGGATACAAGGTGAAAGTAAGCAATTCAAGATCCGTGGAGCCATCGTCGGTGGATGCCTGTACATTGCTTGTCATTGGGACCCCGACACACTTCGGAACCTTCACGCGGAGGACTGGCAAGTTCATAAATTCACTTTCAGGCAGGGATCTGAAGGGGAAGAGGATTTCATTCTTTGCCACCTACTTCGGTGAAGATTCAGGCAAGGCGGTTGAAAAAATGGAGTCAAGGCTGAGGGCCGTGAACCCTGGCGTTACTTTGATTGATGGGCATTCAGTTGATGTACGTGGAATGCGTGGACCCGCCCCTGAGAGCGAGCTGGAGAAATGCAGGCTTTATGGCAGGAATCTTTCAGAGGAGTTAGGAAAAAAGACCGTCATGGAGACTCCATGACCCCTGGCCAGCTTCTGCATGAAAATGAGTTCCCCTGTTTTTTCAGACTGGATGAGAGGAGAGTATGACTTCCATCCCTGGGTATCTTGACTCAGCCAAACCTGGCACCAAGGGGGAGACTGCAATCGAGATAAGCCACCTAAACAAGAGGTACGGCAGCACTGTTGCAGTAGATGACGTTTCACTCTCCGTGATGAAGGGAGAGATATTCGGAATAATTGGACCGAATGGAGCAGGAAAAACCACAACTGTTGAGTGCATATCAGGCCTCCGGAAACCTGACTCCGGTAAGATCTCAGTACTTGGCATGTCGCCTCTGACGGACCGTGACAAAATAAGCAGGGTACTTGGAGTCCAGCTCCAGGAGAGTGCCCTCCCGCCCAGGGTGCGGGTTGGCGAGGCGGTAGAGCTTTTTTCTTACTTCTACCCATCCCCGATGGACGTAGACGAACTTCTTGAACTTCTGGGGATAGAAAAGCTGAAGAAGTCGATTTTCAAGAGCCTGTCAGGAGGCGAGAAGCAGAGGCTCTCAATAGCCCTGGCCCTGGTGGGGAATCCGCAGATCGCAATACTTGATGAGCTGACAACTGGGCTTGACCCTGAGGCGAGGAGGGAGACATGGGACCTTATAGACAGCGTAAGGAAGAAAGGGGTGACAGTGGTCCTGGTCACACATTTCATGGACGAGGCAGAAAGATTGTGTGACAGACTCGCAATGATATACAACGGAAGAGTTGTAGCTCTTGATTCCCCGGAAGCTGTTGCTGAACGGTCGGGCGGCAAGCGCATCCGGTTCACCCTATCTTCTCCACTTGATGATGCGGCCCTCATGACAATCCCCGGCGTGGTGAATGTTGAAAGGAAAGAGAAGTACATCACGGTGAATGGCACTGGCGACCTTGCCGCCAACGTAATATATGCGCTTGCAGCGATGGGCATAAAAGTCTCTGATATCGAGGCAACCGGTGGAAACCTTGACGAAGCTTTCGTCTCCCTTGCAAGGGAAAACGAGAAAATGGAGGGTGGAACAGCATGAAATTGCCCGCGGGCCTGTCGAGCGGCAATGCGCCGAAAGGGAGCTTTCTGAAACTTCTGAGAATGCAGTGGAAATTCGGACTCCGGGAACCCCTAGGGCTCGCGATGGGAATAATCTTCCCTGTTCTGCTGCTCATACTGTTCGGTTTCATTGGAAAAATCGTGGGAGGGAACTTTTCCGGCCTGTCCCTGTTCGACCTGTATGTTCCCACAATAATCGTGATAGGGCTCATTTCCATAGCACTGTATTCCATCCCTTTCACACTTGTTAGAGACCGGGAAATAGGTTGGCTCAGACGAGTGTCTACCACTCCCCTGTCCCCACAGAAACTACTGCTTTCACTGCTCATTATCAACCTCATCTATGCCCTGATATCCATAATCATCATCCTACTTGGAAGCATTTACATTTTTGGCGCACCGCTGAACATCAGCGTGCTGTACTTCAGCGTATCAATACTCCTGACTTTGCTGGTGATGTTCTCCCTCGGCTTCGTTGTAGCTGCTGTTGCTCCTACCCAGAGGTTCGCCCAGGCGCTCATGGGCGGCCTTTTCTACCCACTCCTCTTTTTCGCCGGGCTCTGGGTTCAGCCAGCCACAGTGGCAAACCCGCTGAGGAGCATAATGTATTATTCCCCGGCAGGAGCCGCTGTCCGCGCACTGCTATATTCATTGTTCAACACCCCTCCACCCTACCTGGAGCTTGTTGCGCTCATAGCCTACACCATTGTGTTTGCAACCCTGGCCATCAGGTATTTCAGGTGGCAGTAATGCCCGCATCCGCATTGGTAAATTGACGGTTTCCTGCGCTCAATTTGCTGCAGCGGCTGAGTTTGAGGGTACTGTAAATACGTTGTTTACAATGCGAGCATGTGACTCAAGGACGAAAGCTAGCCTTTGTTGTTCACAAGCACCAGGCAACCGCACTCCATTATGATCTCAGGCTCGAGATCGGGGGCACAATGCCTTCCTGGTCCGTGCCCAAAGGCCCGACGCTTGACAACACCATGAAGCGGCTTGCAATGTTTACCGGAGACCACGACCTGGATTACAGGCACTTCGAAGGCGTCCTGCCCGGCGAGAAGCCGGGAAAAGGAGTTGTAATGATCTGGGACGAAGGGACCTATATCCCGGAGGTTGAAATTTCAAAAGGTGTCAGAGAGAAGGTGACAGAACCCGAAGATGCGGAAAGGGTAGCAAAAAAGAGTTACGAGGAGGGCAATCTCAAATTCACGTTACAGGGGCAGAAGCTTCAGGGGTCGTTTGCCCTGGTCCGGACCAGAGGAATGGGAGGTCCAAACAACTGGCTGCTCATAAAGCACAAGGACGAGCATTGCATGCCTGGATACGATGCAAAGGAGTACGACTACTCTGCTGTAAGCGGCCTCACTCTTGCCCAGATCAGATCTGAGGGAGAGAAAGAGGCATGACTGCAGGGGCTGGAAACGTATCTTTGGCCTCCTGGAAGAGCACGGTCTTTGTGAAGCATGCTAGAAAGTTATTTTCTGATTGGGCGCATGACACTTTCAATGCCTGTTGACATATCAGTAGTGCTTCTTCTATCAAGTTGGGGCGATGATGAGCGCCGGACTGTTGACTCTGCCCTGGACCAGACCATGCCTGATGACAGGATGGAGGTCATTGCAGTAATAGACCACATAGACAGGGAAATGAAAGATTACCTGGACAGCCGGGGCATCAAGACGATATACAGCAGGGATCCGGCACTTGGGGCAATGGTTTCTTCGGGCATAGAGAACAGTACTGCACGCACTGTAACTTTTCTCGAGGGGGGTGACATATTCACTCGAGACAGGGCAGAACAGGTCTCCGACCTCATAGAGGAGGATGACCGGAACGTATACCACCACGCTTCAATAGAGCCGCTTGATCTAGGTGCAGGGTCTCCTGCATTCAGGAACATAGACTACGACCTCTATACGAACCAGGACGATGTTCCCTTCGCGTATTCTCAGATTATGGGGATGAATGCTGCACGGCACCTAAGTGCAATTACCGTCAGGAAGAGTGCTGTCGATGGCTACCTAAACCTTCTCCACAATATCCAGCATTCGGCCGACCTGGCAGTGCTTGCCATATGCCTGGAACATGGAGGGAGATTCATGTTCGACACGGCCGTAAGGGTAAAATGCAAAATCACGAACCCGCCGGCAGAGGGAATTGATCAGGAAGAGTGGACGGTAAGGACGGAGAGAAAATTCCACGAGGCAAGAATTGAGGACATGGACAGGCTAGAGCTTGTGCTGAAGCAGCAGAGGGCTCTTGACGTTCCACGGGCCGAGAAGATATTCAGCAAGCTGGCGCTAACATTCTTCCCGGATTACGATGGCAAGGGCCTGAAGGCCATCAGGCTGATGCACTATATCGCCATAGGGATGTTTGAGCATTTCAAGATGATCAGGCACTGGGCCTGGATAGGGCTCGTTGGCAAGCTATCCGGGAACTATGCCAGGAGGAAGTTTGCAAGGACCCTGTACAGAGAGCCCTGGAACCTGAGAATGTGAGCCATGCTTCTCCTTGGCTTACATGCGCAAGGAGAAATAGTATATACCAGCAGTCTGGATCAATCAGGATTGAAGGTAACTCTGCCGGGGATGGCATTCCTTTCATGGTTCATTTTCTCCGTGGTGGCGACTGCCCTAAATCATGAGTGGAGAGCAGTGGCATTCACACTCTCTTTCGGTGCTCTCTATGGCGGGTCTGTTCTTGCAGCCGGAAGGCAGATCAGGAATGCACTCAGCTCATGGGGCCTGATCCGGTTTCCAGTGTTCATTAGTGTTGCCATTGCAGTCTCCGTCGCGGAAGAGACATATGCTTATGCGCTCGGAGTGCGGATTGCGATCCCCGTATTGTGGCAGGACTTGATCATAGTGCCGGGAGAGTGGGCTGCGTGGTTTGCAGCATGGTATCTTATAATCGCAAGAAAGTTTGCATTCACTGATATTGAGGCAGCCGCTTCAGCTGGGATTACTGGCCTGCTGTTCGAATATGCCGGTGCGCCAGCAACCCTGGCAGACCCTCTCGCTACCATTGTGGCAATCCCTCTTACCGTTGCAGTTTACAGCGCCATATTCTCCCTTCCGCTGCAGTTCATGAAGTTCAACGGACTCTCAGCTTCCCGCTGGAAGTATCCTGTGGCAGTCCTCCTTCCCTATCTGCTCTCACTTCCCGCGACGGTGGCACTCTTCATACTAATAAATCCTGCACCACCGTAAAATGGTGCAGCTACCTCTGCATGGCCTCTGCGTAGGACCGTTTCCTGAGCGCCACTGTGCCATTGTGGGCCTTCTTCAGTGTGGACGGGTAGCGCCTCCCATACTTCTCTTCGAGCAGCTCTGCCGCAGAGGTGAGGGATATCCTGTGCCCCGGGCTTACGATAGTTCTTGGGGCAATGACAATGCCCACCTCCCGGCCTGAATACAGCACCCGGCCATCCTTCAACGACCCAAGAAGCAGAGACTTTGCAACCCCAACAGTTGCTTTCCTCATGAACACTCCTGCCGAACTTGCGAGCCCAAATAGCCTAGGATGCAGTATCCCGTTCCCGTCAATCAGAATTGTCCCATTGAAGCGTGAGGCCAGGTGCTTTATGAACTTGTACTCGCGGTAGAAAAGGTATCCCGGTATATAGGGGAACCTAAGATCCATTACGGATTCAGATACCACATCCTCCTTTGACTCCTCTCGGAACATGCACGCATATCCGTTCCGGGAATCATAGGAAACATCAACTGCAGCAATCATGTCGGAATCGAAGTCGTCTTCTAGCGAGACCTCTTCGGAAAACATGTCCTGTTCGTTTCTCATCGCTTCAAGCGGTGCTGGAGACTCAAAGTCTTCAAAAAGACTCTCGCTGAAGTCCCTGACGTTTCCAGAGGCTACAAATAGCCCCTCGTTCCTGAGGAGCAGCGAGTCTTGCCTCTTCTCATCGTCTGTCCTGTACCCTCCCAGATTTCCGTCCGAGCTTACAAGCCTGTATACTGGGTGATCTGCCCCGCGGAATATGTCCTGCATGTACGCGCATGCCAGTGCAGCACCCCGGTCTCCAAGAGCGCTGGCTATTGAACGGTACGTAGCCACCTTCCCCTCTGGTATCTGCTCCACAAGTTTCAGGAACAGCCCATATAGGTCATAGTCCTCATACCTGGTATCTGACATTGCATGTTTTCATGGTGAGGATGCCAATATACTTGGCACCCAAATATATCAGCAGCCATAAAATAATCAGGATAATAAAAAATGGTTAAGATTTTAATCATAAGCTTGCATTGCAGGAAGAGACCATGTTCGAGTCGTCCTTCAGAAAGTTAGCTGGATTCTCTTCCAGGCACAGCACTGCAATAATCGTGTTCTGGATTGTGGTTATTGTCGTAGTAGGGCCGTTTGCAACACTAATGTTCTCCAACACCAGTTATGATCTTGGCAACAGCATTGTGCCCGCAAATTCCCAGGCGCAGAAAGCCAGCGATCTTCAGTCGCAGTACTTCGCTTCTGCGACGGGACCCGGATCCAACGGTTCTTCGCTTCTTATTGTCACCAAGAATACCAGCCTAGATTCTCAGAGCGGAACTTCGAGGCTCCTGAGCATGGAGAAGGACATCAACTCATACCTGAAGGGCGTCCAAGGATTCCAGAACCTTACTTCAGTATTCACACTTGAGAACAGCACACTCTACAACTTCTCAAAAGGTCTTAAGGAAGAGCTGAACGGGACGTACTCCCTGATTTCCTCAATGAATTCGCAGATGTACACCCTCAATACCAGCATAAACCAGACAATTCAGCTGATCTACGGACTTCCTGCCCTTTACCTTTCGGTGTTCAACAGCACGGGCACCGAGTCGTCAGCGTACAGCGCCACAATGGCTCAGACAGGGGGCCAGCTTGAAGCGCAAGTGTATGTGAATTCGTTCACAAAGTACTGGAACAGCACCTATTCCTACCAGGCCAACCCCATACTTGTAATGAACGACTCGATTTCGTATGCACTTTACAACGGGGCATCCAATTTCAGCATCCTTCTTGCACAGAATGCCACCCAGCAGGCCTTCACCTACTCCATTGCGGGTGGATATTCCTTCCTGTCGTACCTTGGAGGAACTGGTGAAAATGCCTTTGCAAGGAACTATACGATAAGCAGCTTCCAATCACAGCTCTCCTCCAATTCAACCCTTGTATCCTTCATAAACTCAAGCCTTAACCTGAGCCTGAAGGACTTCCTTGAAAAGGTTTATGACCTCGGGCTTCCAGCCACAGGTGTAGAAATACTGAACCAGATGATCCCGATGGTGGCTTCAGGCACCGAGGCTTCATTGAACGGGAGCCCAGTGATCACGTATAATTCCCAGGCATTGCCCGGGTATGTGAGTGCACTCAATGCAACCAGCAATATAGGTCAGCTGGTGAAGGATGAGATGAACTCCAATGCTTTCGGCTCCTACCCGGTGATTCCAACTCCTTACGTATTCCACCAGTTTGTAGGATACGACAACAGCACCACAATCATAATCGCCTCCTTCTCAGCCAATTACAGCCTGGCTGTTGTTAACCATGTTACGAGCATAACTGACAATTATTCCGCCAATTCCCAGGGCTTGAAGGGAAGCTCTTCATACATCGCCGGAACAGGCGCTCTCAGCCAGCAGCTCAACAATGAGATCACAGGCGGAATGATCAAGGCGCTGGGCATTGGCATAGTCCTCTCTGTGGTCATTGTGGGGCTGTTCTTCAGGTCCCCTGTGGCAGCCTTCATTCCACTTTCCATATTCGGCATGTCCACAATCATTTCAATGGGGCTAAACGGCCTCCTTTACGAGTATGTGCTGCACGCCTCAATCTCGTTCATCACGCCAACCCTCCTGCTGATCCTCATACTGGGGCTCACCAGCGATTATGTTGTTTACATAATGTCAAGGTACAGGCAGGAGAAGAGGAGGAAGAACCCTGACGCAATTTTTGAGACCGGCCAGTGGGCAGGGCATGCCGTATTCACATCCGGAATCACAGTTGCACTTTCATACGTCGTCCTTTGGGTTTCAAACATCCCCATTTTCAGCGATTCCGGGCTGACGAACGCCATTGGGGTGGGAGTCTCCATAGCCCTCGCGAACACCTTCCTGCTGGCAATACTGCACAAGACCGGGACAAAGCTCTACTGGCCGTCCAACATAACGCACGCAGAGAAATTCCCTCTCGAGAAGTCCATGACACGCATATCAAACATCGTCAAGGGAAACAAGAAGAAGATATTCGTGGCCTTCCTGGTCATTTCGTTTGTTGCCTCATATGTGTACCTGATCACGCCGACAGGGATGGACGTATACGACCTGGTCCCCTCCAGCAGCGGAATCCAGGCACTTGAAGTTGTCAACAATTCCTTCCATGGTGATTTCTTCGACCGCGGGTACATTATACTGAACTTCAGCTCTCCTGTCGTCAACCCCAATGGCTCCTACAATCAGGCGGACATCAAGCAGATAAGCGCGGTGGAGTCTGCACTCCTCAATCAGAGCGAGGTTACACAGGTATATGGCCCGACCTATCCATACGGTTCCTATGTGCCAACAAACCTGACAACTGTTCCGTCATCCTACCATTCGACATACAGGAACCAGAGCGCTTCTTTCATAGGTTCCAACTCGAAATATGTGACTATTGATTTCCAGCTCTCCTCAGTCGCATGGAGAGGTCAGGCGAGCAGCTTCGTCAGCTCAGTCCCCTCCATAGTGAACAATGCGCTCAATGCAAGTTCGTCCGGGACTGCAGCTAATCCAAGCTACTACATTGGTGGCCTCACGCAGTCCCTGAATGATGCATATTCCTACACATCGACAACATTCCTCAAGATCATACCCATACTGCTGATCGCGATATTCGTTGTACTTCTTGTGCAGCTAAGCTCAGTTTTCACTCCCGCCAGGCTTATCACAATGGTGGTTTCCTCGGTTATCGTTGCACTTGCAGGAGTCTTCGGGATCATATACTATGCCCAGGGACAACCGCTCCTCATATTCCTGCCGCTGTTCACATTCATTACTTTGCTTGCCGTAGGGCTCGATTATGACATATTCATGGTAGCAAGAGTCCGGGAGGCAGTGCTGCATGGAATGGGCGACGAAGAGGCCGTAGCTACCAGCGTGAAGGAAAACGGCGGAGTCATTGTCACACTGGGAATGCTGCTCTTCGTCACCTTTGGCGCCCTCTACCTCAGCGGCATAGGGATCATGGAGGAGGTCGGGCTGGGCCTTGCCCTTGGTGTAATAGTTGATACTTTCCTCAGCTGGCCATTCTTTGTGCCCACAATAATGATGTTCCTGAGGAAGTGGAACTGGTGGCCCTCGAAGATGAAGAAGATCAAGGAATAAGCCGCATGCGCATGGGGGGGCACAACCTTCCTTCCTTTTGCACAGAAACCCTGAAAGGCGTTAGAAAAAGGATATATATCAATGGACAATCTCCAAGTGAATCCAATGAAAACCTACCTGAAAGTAACTTTTTCCAGCGAAGGGGCCAAGCCTAGTGAGGTCATAAACAGGTTAAGGTCTCTGGGGTTCAAGCCTGTAATTGGCGAGCAGGACCTGATTTATGAGTGGGGCGACAATGCTTCAACTGAAGACTCAATATGGTTCGCAGACAAGATTCAGACTACTCTCGAAGGATTCAAGGTCCTCTTCCAGATTGAGACTCTTTCTGAGTAGAGGATGTTATGATTCTCTATTTGCAATCGGATTCTTAATTCGGGCCCGATAGTTTCGTCCCTCTGCACCCGGCTTCATTTTATTCATATGGACACCGGATTGCTCTACTAATTTTGCATTTTTCAGAAAGCGCAAATATAAAATATTCTTAAGGCAGCATAATTACGAGAGAATTGGAATACATCCAATGCAGCAATTGTGTGACTCTCAACTCCAGTGATCCAGAGAAGTGCAACGTCTCTGGTTCTGATTTGTCGCCCTTGGAAAGGTTGAATATGCCATTCTCACATGTTGAAAGGCCCGGAAACAGTGGCCAGGATGACCGCTGAAGTGATTGGAACCGATGTGACTGTGCCAAGCAACACCGATGCGCTGAAGAGCTCCAATCTTGAGACGGCATCCAACTTCACAATAGATCCAGTAATTGCTTTGACTCTCTTGGAACGGAGGTTCCCCAAGCTTGAATGCAGTAGTGCTATCACGGTCTGGCACCAGATTAGGATAAAAAGCAGTGAAATGCCCAAGACGAAGCCTGACATGAAATTAGATTGGTGCAGTGGACTTGGGTTGGTGCTGAGCACATACCAGGGCATCATGGTAACGGATGAGTTCTGATTGCCGATCAAGTAGTAATATGTCTCGCCTGTAATCAGTACAGGAAGGTTGTAACTGGAAGCGGCCATTCATCAGCATGTTTTGCAGAAACACTGTCTAGGCATTCTTGAATACTTCAGTGGAGGAGAAGGATGTGTTGAGGCTTACCTAAGCTTGATCCCTCACTTTCCCATCAGGGATCCGGGCACTTATGCTCATTCTCGCGGATGCTGAAACGTCTTTGGTCGCCGCAATGGCCGCATGTTACCAGGATGATCTTTCCATTCTTTCCCCTGATTCGCATCTTCTCACCGTAGGGTGTCCGGCATTTCTTGCAGTATGAGCGTTTAATCTCACCAGGGAGTGTCATGTCCACTCTCTTTGCAATATCCTCCATCAGGCCAATGTAGCGTCTGGACCTTGATGGCTCTTCGTGCCTGTAACGGAATGAAAGTGCGTGGAGTATATTGACCCTCTCGCGTGCTATCTTGTTAATGTCTTTCCTTGGCAAGCCTCTCCTGTACAACAGTTTATTATTGTTCTTATATCTCGTGGAGTGTGATCAGGGTCGCAGTTCTGGACGTTGACGGAACTATCACAGAGAGGGACAGGAAGATAGGCGCCGAAGTTATGCGGGCACTTCCCGAGGCACAGGATTCTGGTGTCGTAGTGAGCCTGGTCAGCGGAAACGTCATACCTGTGATGTATGCCTTGCGCACATTTCTTGGGACAAAAGGCCCCGTCTTTGGAGAGAACGGCGGCGTAATGCTGAAGGAAAATGAGGTTGAAATGTTCTTCACGCCGGACATCCCGAAGAAGTATTTCGAATACCTGAAGGAGAGGATAAGCATTGACGGCATACTTACCAACAGGTGGCGTGAGACTTCTGTTGCCTTCGCAGGTCAAAAGGATGAAATTGCCAGGGAACTTGAGAACATCCCCTATAAATGGTCGAAACTTGTTGAAGTGGTGGACAGTACATATGCCTGGCATATAATGAACAAGGGTGAAAACAAGGCATTTGCTGTGAACAAGATACATGAAATGTACTCGCTTGCACCTGATGAAGTCCTTGTCGTAGGAGATTCAGACAATGACTATCCCATGTATGAGACCGGTTCTGTCAAGGCTGCTGTGCACAATTCCACTGACCGCATAAAGGAAAAATGCGATTATGTCTCGAAGGAGAGCCACGGAAAAGGTGTCGTTGACATATTGACACATTACGGCCTTATCGGTCGCCGCTGATGTAAGCCCCCTGCCTGTCTGAAATTATTTCACCGTCCTCGAGGACTGGCGATCCACGCATAAAGACTGTGTCGGGGAAAATCGCATCAAATCCGTTGAACGGTGAGAATGGATTCTTAGAATGGAGGCGTTCCTCGTTTATCCTGCGCATGGATGAGAAGTTCACTGTGAAGAAATCAGCGGAGTACCCGACCTCAATCCTGCCCTTCCTAATTCCAAAGGCTTCTGCTGGCTTTTCCACTGCAGTCCTCAGGAAGTACCCCATGGGGAGCACCTTCTTCCTCACAAGTGCCAGGAGCAGCGGGATCCGGGTTTCCACGCCAATGATGCCTGATTTTGCAAACTGGAATTCTTCCTTGTCCGCTTCCGTGTGGGGCGCATGGTCCGAAGAGACAATGTCCACTTTTCCATCAACAAAAGCCTGGAGTAGATTCTGTTGTACCTCGGGGGATCTCAGAGGGGGGTTCGCCTTCCCCTTGGGCCCAAGGTCCATTGCATCGTTGAGAAGAAGATGATGAGGGGTTGCTTCAATGAGAAAACTTCTTTCAGATCCTTCCGGCAGTGATTTCATGTCACTCAGGTGAGTGACGGTCTTCTTTCCGATGGGCAAAGAGCTTACATGTGCGACTGATTCCTTCTCGCATTCTGGGGGCCTGGCTGCATCATGCTCCCTCAGGGAAGATGCGTCATGCGAATTCCGTCTCAGGCAGTCCTCAGATTCAGCGTGGAACACTACCCGCTTGCCCATGCCTTCCAGCTTCTGGGCCTGGACACTGCTGACTGTGCCATTCCCGGTGGAATTTGTGCTGCCTCCCAGGAAGACCTTGATCCCTATGCTTTCATCGCTGATGATATCGGCATTTTCCCCGTTGAATAATGAATACAGGCCATAGTCGCAGAAGGACCTCTTTCTTATTGCGTCCCTCTTGGACTCGTACCTCTCATAGTCTGTAACAGGAACGAGGTTGTTGGGCATGTCGAGCACAGTAGTTGTGCCTCCGTACACCGCAGCCGCTGAGCCAGTGGAGAAGTCTTCCTTCTCTGTCTCTCCTGGATCGCGGAAATGAACGTGTGTATCCGTGCCTGACGGGAGTATCCCCCCTTCCAGTGTGTAGTGAACCTGTGCTTTCAGGTTCTTTTTGATTTCGGTAATCACCCCATCGGTGATTCCAACTGTGAGTTCTGAAAACTTGCCTTTGTAGTAGAACTTACCGGAGACTGCTACATCAGCCATTGTGGTCCACCTTCTGCCTCAGACACCCGGTATCTCTCCCCATATCATCTTGTGAAGCTGTGGCAGCACCCTGACATCCATCCTTTCCTTCATGGCTTTTTCCACGAGTTCTTTAAGGCTCCCTCCCCACGCCGGCTGCAAAACAACCTGAAGAGGATGCTTCAGTGACCTGACAAAATCCACAGCATACCTGAAGTCCCTGTCATCCGATATGACGAATTTTATGTAATCAGTTTCCCGGAGAAGCTCCAGATTCGCCATGTGGATGGACTTCTCCTCCTGCGAGGAGGGAGTCTTGACATCCATATCAATTACCGTGTTCTCGATGCTGACGTAATCGTCCAGCGCCATGGAACCTCCTGTTTCGATTAGAACCTTCTTCCCGCTCCTGACGACGTCCTTCACAAAATCCAGGGCGTCCCTCTGTATCAGGGGTTCCCCGCCCGTAAAGCACACCCATTCTGTCCAGGACTCGGCAACCTTTGCCAGCAGGACCTCCAGAATGTAATCCTTTCCGCCCGAGAAAGTGTATTCCGAGTCGCACCACTTGCACCTGAGGTTGCACCTGTTGGTTCTTACAAAAAGCATCGGCTTGCCCATGAGAGTCCCCTCGCCCTGAATGCTTTCAAATATCTCTGTAATGAGCACTGCCTCTCCATGCTGCTTAAAGATTTATCTGTTGCTCTGGTCCGAAGCACTACCTCCAGGAATTTTGGCTGCATGCCTTACTCTTACGGTCAATAGAATAAGTGCCTATTGCAGATAATAAAATATGGTTGAAGAACTCATAAGAGAGGATAATCCAGATTATGACAGACTTGACAGGATGTCCGCAGAGTACTTCATTGCTCTCAGGAAAAGCACTAGACTTTACTCATATTTCCTTTTCATTCTTCCACTTGTGATAATCATACTCGGACTGGATTTCTTCGAGAACCTTCTTGCACTTGCAGTATCCATCTGGCTTTACACAGCATTCATACTTGCATCGGTCCACGCCACCTACAGGGCTGAAAAACGTTACAGGCGGCTGGATTGCTCATTTCCTTACTACCTGGTGCATTCTGATGCATCACTTGGGACACTGAGGGTCTCCGGCATAATCATGGTAGTGCTGTTTTTCGTGTATATACAGACGCTTCACCTGACATACCAGTTCCAGCTATTCATAATCACAGTGGGGATGATAGTTGTATTCCTCTTCCTGAATGTATTCAGCCCGAGATTCTCCAGGTATTCAAGGATATCAAGGAAACCGGACCCTGAAATAATGGAAAAGATGAGGGAAATAGAGGCGAATCTCAAGATGCCCGAGTACATTATCCACGTGGTCCCGGAAGAGAAGCTGAAAGTGGCAAACGCATACTGCACGGGCCTGATTGTGAACAGGATATTCGTAACGGACTACCTGCTTGAAAACCTCAAGCCGGATGAGGCAGTGTGCATACTCTCCCACGAGCTCGGCCATGTCTATTACAGGCACAACTTCAAGTCGATGATCCTGGTGTTCGGCCTGCTATTCGTCTCCGCGCTTCTCTTCTTCTCCTTTCTGTTCGTGAGCAACGTCCTTGTTGCAAATGTGCTTTCCATTGCCGGGATAGCCATGTTTATTGTGGGTGTCCCAGTGGTAGTTCCAGCTGTAAGGAGAAATTTTGAATTGCAGGCCGACCTCTTTGCATCCAGATATGTGGATGAAGCAACAGCTATGAGCGCGCTGAAGAAGACAAACTATCTTAACATGGTTCCGGCCGCATTTTCCGGGGGAATGACGCACCCGTCGTTGCCCTTGAGACTGCAGAACATACAGTCACACTTCCAGCAGAGATATTGAAGCCACGGATGGCATGAAGAACCAACCGTTATATTTTCCTGCCAATTATGGAAAGCATGAGCTATGAGAACCTTTTCACTTTTGCCAGGGAGGCCGAGACAATACTTATCCTCAACGGAGGCGGGCATTCAATTGACGACAACTTCTTCTACCTGACCGGAGCAGAAGGCGGCTCCTTTGAGGGCTCTGCAGTAATTGTCTCAAAGGACAGCCTGAAGATCGTGACTTCCACACTTGAAGAGGAGACCGCGAGGGAGACTGGACATGAAGTCATCGTGTACGGCGCCGACAAGCCCATGAAAGATGTGCTGAAGGACGAGCTTAAGGATTTCAACACTGTTGGGCTGAACTACTCCTCCCTCACAATGGACCTTTTCAAGGACCTTCTGCGTATTATCCCTGACAAGGAGTTCGTGGATGTGTCTTCATCCATCGCAGAGGCAAGAAAGATAAAATCCGAGGAAGAGCTCGACAAGATCAGGGAGGCCGCCAGGATTGGCAGCGAGATCCTGCCGGACATACTTGACAAGCTGAGGGAAGGGATTACAGAATCCCAGGTCGCTGCAGAGATGGCTTATGAAATGATGAAGAACGGAGCCTCAGAGACCTCTTTCTCGACAATTGTGGCTTTTGGGTCAAACAGTTCAATGCCGCATTACCACCCGCACAACGTAAAACTGAAAAAGGGAGACTTCGTCCTGATGGACTACGGGGCACTGTACAGGAGGTACTGCTCAGACATCACCAGGACTGTTGTATTCGGAAGAGCCACTCAGGAGCAGAAAGAAATGTACGAAGTGGTGAAGCAGGCACAGCAGGAAAGCATGAAGGCGATTAAGGACGGGGCCAACGGGAAGGACATAGACGCCATTGCAGGCGAAATAATCGATTCCACCAAGTACAAGGGCAGGTTCATCCACAGCCTTGGACATGGCCTGGGAATGGAAGTGCATGACCACCCTGCGCTCAGCAGGAATTACGATTTCATCCTGAAAAAGAACATGGTGGTCACTGTGGAACCGGGAGTATACATCCCCAAGGTCGGCGGAGTCAGGATTGAGGATGACGTCATTGTAAAGGAAGGCGGTTATGAAAAGATAACTAGCGCCCCCACATATGACCTCATAGAAGTGTCCTGATGCCCACAGAACTGATCATTCCTGATGACAGGCTCTTCACGGACCCTGAAAGGGTTACCTCCGTACTGAGCTCAAATGATATCAATTCATCGCGCACCAGGAGCGAGGCTCAGGACTTCATTGCCAGGAGCGTGGAGGAGAAGCCGTCGGCTGCTGGAATAAGTGTTGAGGCCTTCAGGCTGGTTCTGTGGTTTCTGGCAGCAATCGACGAAAGCGTGCTTACTGCCCGCGTGATCAATCAGCAGAGGGATTATCTGGAGAAAATGCTGGGAAGGACTGATCCGGAGGACCTGGAAATTTACGCCGAACGGGCGGGACTGTCAGTCAGATACGATCTTGAGGAAAAGATATTCACCATTCCTGTCGAGGAATTTCTCCGGAACACCAGAAGGCTCAGCGGCTCCAGGTACAGGCTTGTATACCAGGATGTGAGCGGCGGGAAGGTATACTGTGTTCAGGAAACAATTGCGAAGCTCCTGAGAGAACATTTTGTTGCGAGGACTTTCGAGATAGTCGACCAGATTGATTCCAGGAAAGCAAGGTCAGTGCTGGGCGAGATGGCGGACTACGCAGACAGGATGAAGAAGCTCTACAGGGAGAACCATGCCAAGAGGACTATGGAGCTTGGTGAGATCGATTTCAGGCTTTTCCCGCCGTGCGTAAAGGAATACCTCAAAGAGCTGAAGGATGGTGTCAATCTCCCGCATATTGCACGCCTGACCCTCGCAAGCTTTCTGCATAAAGTTGGAATGAAGAGCGAGACCATCGCTGAGCTTTTCAAAACGGCTCCCGATTATGACCCTCGTGTTACAGAATACCAGGTAAAGCACATAGCCGGAGAGATATCCGGGGTGGAGTATTCCCCGCCAAAATGTGCCACCCTTCAGGCGAACCATATCTGCTACAAGGGGGATGATACCCTGTGCAACCAGGAGTGGCTCAGGCATCCACTGTGGTATTACGAAGTCAAGAAAAGGAGGAAGAACTGATCAAGCCAATCGGACCACGCGGGAGATTAAGGCGTGCGTGCAAAAGAACGTGGCCTATTGCTTAACGGAGAAAATGAGCTCAGGAGAGCTTTCTCTCGATCATCTTGATAAGTGTGGCCTTTTTAAGAGAACTCTCTACAACGTATATTTTGCCCTCTTCCCAAGGTGCCCGCGGGTATCTCGCTTCCCTCGACTCAAACTTTGCGTTTACGGACCTGAGAATCTCCTGAAGCTTCTGTTCCGTGAACTTCTCAGCAGCGGACCTCTTGATCCTGCGCCCTCGAGAGCGGGAGTTGCGCGCGATAAAATACTGGGTGTAAAGGGTGAATGTCATAGCAGAACTGCGTTGATGACGCCGTCCTGGCCAGGCCTGCTTGTGATCCTGGCGTCTCCTGCCTCGGTGCTGATCACTGTCCCTTTGTTCAGAATGTTCCTCTGCACGAAGTGGGGGTTTGCCGGATTACCCTTGACAGTTATTATCTTTGACCTCTTTGTGCTCCTTGCCTTTGGGTCGTAAACGTTTGCAATGTTACCGAGCATCAGGATTGCCTTGGTGTTTCCGCCGAATCCTCTCTGAACCTTTCTGGATACCTCTCCTATCCTTGTGAATGTGGGTTCCCTGCCAAGTTCATATCTCCGCTTGGCTCTGGACTGCTTGAGCTTTCCTCCGCTCGGTTTCTTTTTTCCCTGTCCCTGAAATATTGTCATGATCTGATACCATCCATTTAAACTGGAAATATGCTACCAGTAATATTTCCTCCAAATAAAAGCTTTGAGGATATTTGGCTACTCCCCGATAAGCTTGTCGTGGAGCCAGTACTTCCGCTCCACATCGACAATGATTGTATCGCCCTCACCCGGGTGAAGTTCCTGAACACGTGTCGTTATTTCCTCCATCATTGCGTTCCAGGTGTCCCTCTCCATCTCCCAGAACATTGTGGAAATTAATTTATGCTTTGCTCTGAACAGGGAATCTGTGACCTCGGAATTCACTGTCTCGCTGTCCTTCCAGTACCCCTCGAGATAAGACTGTATCGTGGTCCCGATCATCTCCATAATATTCTTCTTAACGACCGACTCCGCTGAAGAGGAATACTTTGACAGTAGCCCGTCCTTCTTTTTAGTGAAGCCGGACTCGTCCACGCATGCAAATTCGATCCTGTCCCTTAGCGGGGGCGCATCGAGCAATTCCCTTAGGCTCATGGCGTAATCGTCATCTTTTTCCGACAGGGACCTGTCCATTGTAACGATTATGCGCCCTTTGTCACCGGCCAGTGAGATGAGATCCGAAACGTGATAGTGCTCAACCATCCCATGGCTGGGTCCAATAAATGAGAGGAGTTTCATCAGAAATACCCGCTGCAAAGGTATACGGAATTGTCTAAAAAAGTGTTTGATGTGAAGCGGCCACTGTACCAATTAAAATATATATCCTCTCATTTTATCCAATTGATGAGCAAAAGATCACCGGTTGGGTACAAGATAGGATTCGTTGGCGGAGTAATTGGTGTCATCATCGGCATCCTGTACTTTGTCTTTGCAAGCGTAGTGACACTTGTCCACCTGTTTCATAACGTACCTGTCGGCTCCTTCGTCTCTTCCGTGCTGGCAGTGATATTCGGAGTATTCGCAATAGGGTTCGCAACATCAGCAAGGAGGGACAGCGCAATAGGCGGTATCCTCCTCGTAATAGACGCGATTCTTGGATTCTATTTTGTTGGCGGTCTATACGTGATTTCAAGCGTAATTGTCCTTATAGCGGGGATAGTCGCAATAGTTGACTACGCCAGGTAGGGGAGGCGAAATTTCTTTGCTGGACAAAGGCAACCATATTCCCATTCCGTGATGCGGCGGAATATGCGAAAAGGAGGCAGCATAGGTTTTTATCCTTTGATATTTAATCCAGTCTGTCGGCTTGCTTTCCTACCTGCAGTTATTATGGATATCGGTCTCGGTACTTACCGTAGCTATTACGCTTATTGAAGGCCGTCGCAGATTCGTGCGGCTTTATCTTTACTCGATTCCAATCCTGGGAGCAATATTCGCCTTCACCCACTCGTTCCTAATATTCCCTGTGTACCTCCTGTCCCTGGTTTCTGCCGCCTACATGTATTCACAGTCATTTTTCAGCGCATATCTTGCGGAGATCGCCATAGTGCTCTTTGCCGGATACCAGTACCAGACTCCCGGCGTGTGGATAGCAATTGATGTTTCCATATCGACAGCCATCATACTTACGATGATATTCGACGAGAGACTGAAGGCGTTCACCCACACCAACGACAGCGGAAGGGGGAAGGTCAAGAAGAAGGAGGTTAACCGGGACTATCTCCAGTCCATTGTGGGAGTCTTGATTCTTGTGGTCCTTTACCTCAATTATGTGGACAACACCAGGATTATAATCACCCTGAGCGTGCTGGGGCTATATGCCTTCGGAAACTACTTCTACCTCCACAGGAAGAATATCATAGGCGACTTCCTGTGGTCATTCGAGCGTGACGACACTCCGCTCGGGATAGGATCAATATGGTTTGCGGCAGGAGTCCTGCTTGCTTTTGCCATAATAAACTCCCTGGACGTCATGTACATAGTGCTGTTTGTGCTGGTGATAGGAGATTCGGCCGCAACAATAGTGGGAGTCAGTTTCAAGACGCCCCCACTCTTCTTCAACAAGAGAAAGTCGGTTGGAGGATTTCTTGCCCTGTTTGGTCTATCCGCGATATTCGGCTTCTTCGTGCTGGGATATGTGGGTATTGTGTTCGCACTGGTGGGGGCAGTCGTGGAAAGCGCCACAAGATACCCGCTGGATGACAATTACATCATCCCGCTGGCACTCACGGCACTCTCAGTGGCTGTTTGAGACTACTTGAACCCGAGATAGTAAATTACTTCGTGCTCCAGGTCGCTGCTGCGGAACCCTATGTTTTCGTAAACATGTCGGGCATTGCTCTTTACATTGACCCACAGGTACATGTTCATGTATCCGGCAACCTTGGCCCTTGTCAGCACTTCCTGGAGCAGTGCCTTCGCTAACCCCTTGCCCCTGTGCCCGCTGGACACAAAAACATCAATTATCAGGGGATAGCCCGGAGCATCTGAGCCCTGTCCTGAGACCACAAGGCATGCACCTGCAATGTTGCCATTGTGCTTTGCAATTCTTGAAACTCCGGTAACCAGGTTCCCGTACGAGCCTTCGAATATTGACCTTGCAGTCTCCTCCATCTCGCCCTCTTTTGTCGAGAAGAGCAATTCGTCCTCTGACCCCTTATAAGCAGATATCTCGGCAGAAAGGTAATCGTCCACGTTCATACCCTCAATTCCAGTGAGCGTGTAACCTTCTGGCAATTGCGCTGCACCCTCCCGGAATTCACGGAGCGAGATTTCCATCATCTCCCTTTCCAGCCTCCCGAACCCCATCTCCTCAAGGACTTCCCGGCCTGCAGCAGCGCCGTTGAATACATCATTTAGCATTATGATCTTATCTTGGGACCTGCCCTCTTCAGCAAGCCAGCCGATAAGTGTCCGGCACCTCTCCGGTGTGGAGTATTTTTCATCAACAAAACCTGCATTACCAAGGATCCTGTCGCTCATGCTCCTGGAGTGCCTGTAATAGGCATATCCAGCAGGGTCCTTGCCAGATAGGATGAGACGCGATTTGATCCTGTTCTCATTGAGGTCTTCAATTATCCCCTGGAAGATATCCCTGACACCTCTTCCCGGGAAATTTTCCTCAAGCTCAGCTACCTGCGATTCAAGAACAGGCGCCCAGTCGACCCTGATATTTTCCATCTCTATCTTCTTCCCCATTTTCCAACTTCATCTCATTTAATAATAAAAATATGAGCAACTCGTGATCGGTTCCTAAGCATATTTAACACAAGCCGCAGTTATGCGCCCTCCGCAAAGGTTCATAACAGAAGATGCGATATCTTGGCGAGTGTCATGGAGGACCTGGAGAGGACAGAAAAATACAACAGGCTCGCACTGGAATACTCTGAATACTACAAGGGAAAGGTCCGTGTTATGCCAAAGGTGCCGGTAAGGCACCTGGACGACTTTTCCTACTGGTACACCCCCGGTGTGGCCGCCGTGTCCACGAAGATAGCAAAAGACAGGGAGCTCTCATTCGAGCTCACCGGAAGGTGGAACTCCATTGCCATACTCACTGACGGAACTAGGGTGCTCGGCCTTGGCAATGTCGGACCCGAGGCTGCAATGCCCGTAATGGAAGGGAAAGCACTCATTTTCAACTTTTTCGGAGGCGTAAATGCTGTTCCGATACCCATAAGGGTTGCTTCACAGGAGGAGTTTATTTCAGTCGCGAAGGCCCTCGAACCTTCGTTTGGAGGCTATAATCTTGAGGATATAGAGTCCCCCAAATGCTTCACGATACTCGAGACTCTCCAGAAATCATTGAACATCCCAGTCTGGCACGATGATCAGCTTGGAACAGCATCCATAATTCTGGCTGGGCTGATAAACTCGCTGCGCATTGTAGGAAAGCGGTTTGAAGACGCAAAGGTCACATTCGTTGGCGCAGGAGCTGCCAACATTGCGGCTGCTTTCCTGCTTGACGCAGCAGGCTTCAAGTTCGGAAACATGACAATGGTTGACTCCAAAGGAATACTTGAGCCAGAGAGGAGCGACATGGACGTGCTCATGCTCAACAACCCGCTGAAGTACCAGCTTGCGATCAAGACCAATTCAGGCAGGAGAAAGGGTGGCATGGAAGAGGCCATAAAGGGTGCTGATGTAGTGGTTTCGGCAGCAAAGCAGGGCCCAGACACAATAAAGAAGGACTGGATAAGGGGAATGGACAAGGACGGTATCGTCTTCGCTCTGGCAAACCCCGTGCCGGAGATCTGGCCGGATGAGGCCAAGGAAGCAGGTGCCCGTATAGTCGCAACCGGAAGGAGTGACTACCCGAACCAGATCAACAACAGCCTTGTTTTTCCGGGAGTGTTCAGGGGAGTGTTGGACGCAAGGTCCACCGGAGTGAATTTCCAGGTTATGGTGGCCGCATCCCAGGAAATAGCTAATTTCATTGAAGATCCAACGGAAAGGAATGTCGTGCCCACCATGGAGGACTGGGAACTTTATCCGAGGGTCGCATCTGCGGTTGCATCAAAAACGGTTGAACTTGGCCTTGCCAGGAAGCAGGGGAACAAGGAGAAGTTCTTCACAATTGCTTCAGATATAATAAAGGAGAACAGGGACGTTTACATGGAGCTGCTTGACCACAAACTTGTCAAGCCACTGCCAGGGGTGAAGAAAAATGAGTAAGGAGATTTTGATTAGGAACATGAAGGAGGCTGAACTCGATGCCTCCCTCGACCAGATAGTAAGGCTTAAGAGGCTCAACGCAGAGTTCGACAGTGCATTCAATGTTGCCGAGGAATCAAAGAAGGAATTCAGAGACCACCTTAAGGAAGCTCTCTCTGACCAGACCAAGTACATTGTCCTTGTGGCCGAATGCAGGGGAAAGGTCGTCGGCCTGCTGAAGGTTGACATACACAGCCGCCTTTATTACAAGCCCTCCCAGGAGGCAAGGATCGTGGAGTTCTATGTAATGCCCGAGTACAGGAGAAAAAACACCGGGAAGGACCTCATGGATGAGCTTTACAGGAGGCTCCGCGAGAAGAAGATAAACCTTGTCACGGCTGAATTTCCCTCGCTGAACCTGATCGCACTTGGCTTCTACAAAGGCATAGGATACAGGGAAATGATCAGTGTATACGGCAGAATTCTGGATGAGGAAGGGGAGTAAATCCTCCCGTCCTGATCAGTTCTTCAGCCTGAGGTCCAATGGGTGCTTCTTCTTGAATTTCTCGAGTTTTGGCGAAATCACAAGCCTGCAATAGGCGGCCCCCGGATTGTTGTTGAAATAGTTCTTGTGATACCCTTCTGATGAATAGAAATTTCTGTAAGGCTCAACAGCTGTTACAATGGGATTCCTGTACTCCTTCTTCTCCTCAAGCTGCCTGATCTTGCTTTCTGCAGCAGACTTCTGCTCATCGTTCATATAGAAAATCACTGACCGGTACTGCGTGCCGACGTCATTGCCCTGCCTGTTGAGCGTAGTAGGGTCATGCATCGCGAAGAATGCGTCAAGCACTCCTTCGTAAGAGATTGCGCCCGGATCGAACGATACCTTGACAACCTCAGCATGGCCGGTGTCACCGCTGCAGACTTCCTCGTAGCTCGGGTTCTCCCTGTGGCCTCCAGAATATCCCGAGTCAACGGAAATAATTCCGTCAATCTCCTGGAACACAGCTTCAGTGCACCAGAAGCATCCGCCTCCAAGTACTGCTACTTCCTCCTTTCCGTTCATCATGATTCCCTCTTCACTCCATGCGCACCTTGAATAGAATTATTTTGGGGATCTTGGCTCTACCCACACTGATTTCACATTTGTGAATTCCAGCAGGCCGTACCTTGAAAGCTCCCTGCCCAGGCCGCTCTTCTTCACCCCTCCGAATGGCATTCTCGGGTCTGATGCAACAACCTTGTTGATGAAGACCATTCCTGCTTCGATGTGCGGCACAAGCCTTCCCGCTTCCTCGGGCTCGCCCCATATAGAGGACCCTAGTCCATAAGGCGTCTCGTTGGCAAGGGCAATGGCTTCATCGTCGCCAGAGTAAGGCTTCAGAATTGCCACGGGACCGAATATCTCATCCTGGTAATGCTCGCCAGTCTCAATTATTGTCGGTGGTATGACGTTGCCATGGACTTCACCGAAGGATTCCACCTTTGATGTGCTGGACAGGCCGTCGACTTGTGACAGGACTGTGTCCCGCTGAGAAGCGGATGATACCGGGCCTAGGAATGTCCCATCATCCATAGGGTCACCTGTCTTGATACTGGAGAACTCACTCTGCATCTTTTCATGGAATTCATCATATACACTCTCGTGCACGATGAACCTCTTTGATGCGATGCAGCTCTGCCCGTTGTTCTGGAGCCTTCCAAAAGCCGCATTCTTAGCTGCATGATCCAGATCAGCGCTTCCTGTAACTATGAATGGATCAGACCCTCCCAGCTCCATTACAACCTTCTTAAGGTTCTTCCCCGCCTCAGAGGCAATTGAGGCACCGATTGGAGTGGACCCTGTGAAGGCAATGCCGTCCACAAATGGTATGGCCGAGCTTGCGGTCCTTCCATTTGTTATGGTGGATTCAAAAACCGGGCTGTCGAAAATGTCCTTCAGAAGGCTGCTCGTGCCAGACACTGAAGAAGCATGCTTCAGTATGACTGCGTTTCCTGACATCAGGGCTGGCATGGCTGCCCTCACTACCTGCCATGATGGAAAGTTCCACGGTTCAATGGACATTATCACGCCAAGGGGATCAAACCTAACATAGCTCTCCCTAGCCTCTGTGTTTATTGTTTCGTTCTCCAGAAACCTCTTGGCATTCTCAACGAGATAGTCTATCAGCCAGATTGATTTCTTGACCTCCGCCCTGCTCTGTGAAATTGGCTTGCCCATTTCAGCGGTCATTGTCTTAGCGAGCTGGTCAGAGTGCTTCTCATAATTCGGCTTGAGGGTATTCTTGAAGTAGTCGAGACGATCGTCTATGTCGAGCCTCCATTCCTTCTGCTCTGACCTGAGCCTGCTTATCTTCCCCTTGATTTCCTCCAATGATTCGCTCCTGTACGAGCTTATTTCATCATTTGTATATGGATTGACAGTAGTGATCTGGGACATGTTTAACTATTGCCCCCCGATAAATAAATATTGGCGAATTGGCATTTCTGAGAGGCCGGGCAGCTGTAAACCAATCCAAGTATGGGATGGTTCATCTGACCTGCAGGAATTTGGCATGCAGCAGTCGGTGTGTAAATTGCCGCATATGTGTTGCTTAAAGCCTGCAACAGCGTGTGGAGCGTAAGGCGAGCCATCTTCTCCAGATCAGAGGCAGATTCTCTGTTACTGATGAAATGAAAGCATCTTCACTGGATGAGGAAAATGGCTGAAATAGTGAATATGTCATTTCTGAATTTCGTGGCATTTTGCAACGAATGTCTTATTGTTGATGTGCTAGCCTTAATATATGGGTAGGTCTGAATGGAACAATGTACCCATCGGCCTTCGTGAGGCTCGTGGAAGATGAATATGCGGAATTGCTCAGGACAGCCATTTCCCTGTCCAGGATCTACGAATTCAAGGAGGGGCAGAAGCCAGATTACATATGCATCCAGGTTCAGAAGTTCAGAAACTGGCTTGCCTATGCTATCAGAAGCGTGGACCTGAATTACGACGGTGTCAGCTACAGTTCAGAGGACGTGCTGGCCTATGCAGCAATGTCCAGGTCCAGGGTCTACCCCTTCGGTCTGCTGCATCCAAAGCTAGCCAGCGCACTCACACTCTTCAATAGTGACGAATTTACGGGCATTTTCGGTTCAGAGCGTAGGGAGAGCTTTGAGAAGGGCGCAGAGGCATCCGTAAGCGTATGCCAGTTCAGGGTGTGTTTTGCACACTGTTCAAAGGTCATCGTACAGGACAGGGCAAAGGGCATGATTGCCGTGTCTGCGGCAGTTGTCCAGAGCCAGAAGACTTAGAGCTTCTTCCCCAGAAAGAGAAGCGTTATTCCTTCCATGCCCTTATTCTCCAGACATAAAGTAGGCTTGTGAGGTAGTTCATCGGGTAAGCTGCGAGTGCGCCTCCAATGTTGGAAATCACAGGGTTTATCCCAAAACGGTAGTAGATGAACAGCTGAACCAGTATACCGACAGCACTTCCTGCAGCATACACTACCTCAAATTTCAATAGCCTTACTGTCAGGCCCCTTCTCTGCCCGGAATGATCCCCTTCCCTTCTCACAGTCCAGTACTCATTGGCAAAGAATGCAAATGCGACGCTAAAGAAGACTGCAGCCACATTGACAGGAATGATGAAACGGACAGTGAAAAAGAAAAGCCCAGCCGCAAGTATGAGTTCCTCCAGGCCGAATGAGGCAACGCTTACAACCGAGTACTTTGATCCTCTGATAAAGTTTGCAAGAATGACCCTGTATCTGCGGGATGCGTTGCTCATCTATTCACCGGCCTTATGCCCCAGCTGGAATGCGCAGGTTTCCAGGAAATTCGCCCCCTATTGGGGTACCTTTCTCCTGTGGCGCCTTTCCCCACTCTGTGGCAAAGCAGGTGGCTTATCCGGAGACTTGACGCTTCCATCCACTATGGATATGTATATGTCCTCCAGGGTGTCGTACTCACCAAAGGAGTCTACCTCAATTCCAAGCTCTATGAACTCGGATAAAACTGAGTTGCTGCTGACACCTTCCTTTTTCTTCATGATGAGCCTGTTTCCCTCCACCCTGAAAACCTCCGCATATCGTGAAACGAAGGATAGGCTGTCCGGTATCCTCTCCAGCCTCATTCCAATCCATCCCTCACTTGCCGGGGTCTCTGAATCGTATGCAATCCTCCCGCCGTTAATGATCACTGTCCGGTCGCAGACCTCATTCACCTCGTAGATTAGGTGGCTGCTCAGGAGAATGAGAGATTCTCTCTCGGAATTGATCCTCCTGATCAGGTTTCTAATGTCCTTCATCCCCTTTGGGTCAAGCCCGAATGTAGGCTCATCAAGTATGAGGATCCCTGGGTTGCCTATCATTGCTGAGGAAAGTGCAAGCCGCTGGTTCATACCCCTTGAGTAGGACCCTGTTTTCTTGTCCAGATAATTTCCTGATCCTGTCAGGCCCGTGACTCGCTCGATCTCGTCCCTGGAGTCACGGGAACTGATCCCCTTCACCCTGCAGATGAAGTAAAGGGATTCCATGCCGGTCAGGTAGGGGTAAAACCTTGGAAACTCGATAAGTGAGCCTACATTCCGAAGGGCTTTCCGGGGGTTGCTGGAAACATTCACGCCGTCGATCCTTATCTTCCCGGAGGATGGCTTGATGATGTTGGTGATGGACTTCAGAAGAGTGCTCTTTCCAGCCCCGTTCGGCCCAAGAAGGCCAATACAGCCATGTTCCTGCATCTCAAGTGAAATGTTGTCCAGTGCCATGAAATTTCCAAACCGCTTTGTGACCCTTGATACTGTCATGCTGTGCGTCAATTTACCGCCTCCATTCTTTCGAACATTATGAGCGCCACAGCTAGTGACACAATGGTGTAAAGAGACATGACAAGCACCGAAACCATGATTTCGGATATACCGGCAGGTGAGAGGGAGCCAATCCCGAATATCGTGTTCGTGCCGATGTCAATATAGACCCTGCCCACCATTCCTGCGGCACTGCTGAGCAGGAAGGCAGCATCGCTTCCATAGAGAAGCTGCATGACAAGCCCCACTGAGTTGAAGATAAGGAAGTAAATCACGAAGACTGTGATGTATGCGTAAAGATTCTTCGTGAATATGCTGCTGATCATGAAAGTGAAGGCCATTATTGAGACAATGAAAAGCACGGCGATTAGGTACGAGTAATAGAACTGCGGCACTGGATCAATGCCAAAAACCTGGTCAATGACCAGCACCTGCGTGACCATGTAGAATGTCACGAGCACAACGGTGACTGACATTGCCGCAAGGTACTTCCCTATGAGGAGGGTATACCTGCTTATCGGAAGAGGGAAGATGTGCAGGGCAGTGTTTGACTCAACCTCGCTTGATATGGCCGGGGAACCGAAGAAGACTGAAGCAAAGACCGGGAAGTTGGTTAGCCCGAAAGCCCAGAGAAAGTTGAATACCCGGGCCTTGAGTTGAGTGGAGAGTGATGAATAGACATCACCGCCGATGAATGAAGGGATCCCGCCATGGTACCTGAATGTGAGGTACGACATCATCGTCACTATTATGATCAGGAGAACGAGCATCAGGTAGAAGCTCCTCGACCTGTAATAGTTCTTGAAATACTGAAGGTAGATGATTGAAAGCATCATAGGCTCACCCTATCCCTTGAGGCCAGGTATTCCCCCTGAGGCTATGCCGCTAGTTGAAAAAAACCTGTAAAATGCGTTGTATCCAGTTCCAATGTCCAGCTCTATGGAGTTGCTTTGAGCCTTCACCTGAAAGCCCGCCTTAATGGCGAGAGTCGAGAGTGTCAGCTTGGTCGTGGAGTTGAGGCTCCTGAAATGCAGATACACCTCTGTATGATTATAACTTAGATTGGCGCTTACATGTTCCAGGGGCGCCGACTGGGGAGGGAAATAGAGTATTGACGCATTGCTTGCTGCGTCAAGCCTGAGTCCCTTCACGGCAGCCAGGTTCTGGTGGTCCAGGCAAGCGTCGACCGAGTTTTCAACGGTGCTCCTGCTGCCGATAATGGATAAGGTATTCTGAGGGCATGCGACAAAGAAGGTTATGTTGTCAAGCAGCTCCGGATCCGCTGAGAAATTCAGGAAAAGGTCTACCCCCAGTGCATTACCCGCAAATGCCCAGAGGATGCTGCCCGCACCCACACCTTCAAGCATGAAGACGCTCACGCCCCTGTACTCCTCGAAGTAGGAGAGCGTTATGTTTTGTGTAGCGTTGGATGAGACCCCCTGATACGCCAGCAGTTGCGGGATATCAAATACGGAGATGGAGGCGACTATGCCAGGGGCGCCCGAGGAAACGAAAGGATAGTAGACACTTCCAGAGTTCCTGACCATCGCAGCGAAGCTCGCATTGGAGGGTATATAGTTCTCAGAGTCCTTCACATACTGGGAGCCCTGATAGTAGTGGAGAGTCAGGTAAACAGACGGAACTGCTACCGAAGCAGCTATCACTGTGACCAAAATCCGCTTGAAAAGCAGTTCCATAATGAATTATCTGTCGCGGATTATTAAGTTAGGGTGCTCAATATTAATCGATTTTCTGCCATGAAGCCCGCTTCTGCCTTACCACCGGGACTCCACTGTTCTGGGGTCAACTGCAAATTCGGACCGCAAGCCTTCACATTCGGGGCTTCGCACTTGGACCAAGCATCAGGCAGGCTTATACAAAACCCTTCTCCACCAGCTTGTTTACCTTCCTCTCCCAGTAGTTTCTTCTCGTTATCACAACAACGAGTATTGCACCGGTCACCGCTGCTGTAAACACTATCAGAACAGGAACGAGAATGGAAACCATTACCACAATTGTGAACACAATGATCGGGAGGGCATAGACGAACTGTGACGCGCCCATCCTTGTGCTCAGGAGCCCTTCATCTGTTATCTGGTATGAACTCATTGAAAAGGCAATGAATAGGAAAATGCCTATGAGCAGAGGATCAATGATGACGAAAACCAGTATTGATTCAGTGGTGTTCATGACGCCGAGGAAACCGTCAATGATGCTCACCGCAACGAAAGGGATGCTTGTCAAGAGGCTGAGAGCCATCTTGGACTCTATTATAAGCCTGATGTACTTCCAGGGCTCGTACGAGGTGAATGAAAGCCATGCCCTTTCATAGGTCATGACGCCGGAGTTGAACACGAACTGGGGCAGAACTCCGGCGTAGAGTGCCCCAAATAGCACGACAAAATTGAATCCAGAGTCCTGGACGCCGAACCGGATCAGGTAGTATGCCAGGAAGCCGTAAACTACTGCTATCAGCACCATTATGATGAAGTAAGTCCGAAGGCTTATCTTGCTCGTCTTCACCTTAATGCC
>JBJKRS010000135.1:0-9352 GCA_046704525.1 Thermoplasmataceae archaeon | reverse complement strand
TATTGGGTGGTCCACTTGCGGGGGCACTACCTTAAAAATTGTAAAAATAAAACAGGGCTCTGTGAAATAATAAAAAAAAACCCCCGCGGCAGCATGGTACACGACTCTAAACCCTAAACTGCCCACTTCAGAGAAGAAGCCGGACAGGGTGGTATGGAAGGGGCGTGACTCCAACTGCTGGCGCAAAAATATGTTTACGAAGTCGCCGAACCAGCCCTGGACAGATAGTATGAAAATGCTGAACACAACAACTATTCTGAACCTTTTTTCATTCTTCCCAAGTAGATCTGCCGGCTGACCTTCTATGCCACTATATAGCGGCTTTCAGGTATATCAGCTTCTCTTTTTATCTCATAATGGTGGCAAAAAGGAATAAAAAAAGGGTGAATATTTCTATAAAAAATTACTTGGATCTGGCTTCGTAAAGCAGATCCAGGAAGGTCACGAAAATCACAAATCCCACACCGAACAGCACACCATAAAGGATTCCCGTATCACTCGGCACCGAGTTGTAAGGGTTTGAGGCAACTGTTTCGAGATGAGTGATGGCCACAAGGACTCCGCCCGCCACAAGCAGGGCAAGCCCTATGATGAGGCCCACGTAGTAAATGACCTTATTGTCGTTCGATTTCTGTTTCATTGCTTTCTGTGTTGCAGCCATATCATTTACCCCCTTAGAGTGCGGTGGTGTCCTCCTCATCCTCTGAAAGGAACTGCGACTTGTCGTCGATTATAGTCTGTATCTCCTGTGTCTTGACTCCGCTATGTACTGCCCAGAAATAGAACAGTATTCCGAGTATGATGACAATTATCGTTCCTATTGGGAACTTAAGGAGGTTCAGGCTACCGCTTCCTTCGACTTCTCTGGGACCAATGTATGCCATCACAGTTAGCACCGCGGCATATACCGGGCCCCATATTCCTGCCCTGAAGCTAGCCATGTCGAAAGCTTTCGTAATGGCCTTGCTGAAGAACAGCACGAAATAAAGGACGAATCCAGCGTAGATAGCAATCAGCAGATACAGATCTGTTGGCCATCCTGTCCAGTAAACAACCAGGCTAGCACCGATGAACCCTATAGGGGCTATTATTGAAGCACCCGGGAGATGGAAGGGTCTCTGGAGCTCAGAAGCGTGCTTTCTCAGGATCTTCAAGGCTGGTCCGCCGACAATGTATGTGAACACTGTAGCCGATGTTATGAACCCTACGAGTTTGTACCAGCTTGGGAAAGGAGCAAAGAATACGAATCCAAGAATCAGGGAGGTCAGGAGAGGGAAGAAAGGAATTCTCGTCTTTTCCATGACCTTTATGAACCTCTTGGGAAGGAATCCGTTTGCTCCGATACCGTAGATTGTCCTCATTGATGTTCCAAGATACACATTAAGCGTTCCGCTAGGTGATATGTATGCATCTCCGTAGAGGACATATGTCAACCAGACTATTCCAGCAGACTGTGCGGCCACTGCAAAGGGCGCAGCTGCGAGGGCAGTGCTTCCAAGGCCGGACCAGTTGCCTGCGGTAACTCCCAGCAGGTTCCACTTGATTGAGCCTATGAAAGCAGTCTGGAGAAGAACGTACAGAATTATCCCGATGACGACTGCACCTATTGTTGCAATCGGAATGGACTTCTGGGGGTTCCTGGCTTCACCGGCGTAGTCGAGTCCCTGCCTGAAACCAAGGAATGAGAATACGATTCCAGACACTGCAACTGCCTCGAGGACCTTACCGAATCCATACGGCATGAAGCCTGAATAGGTCGTTCCTGAGGACGAGTAGGAGAGGCCGGACAGGTTGATTGGGTGGAATCCGACAGCAAACAGCATCAGAACTGTTGCGAATGGGATGATCAGTTTCCACCACGTCATTCCAGTGTTTGTCTTGCCCATGATCCTTATCCCGAAGTAGTTCAGGAAGAAGAACAGAATCATCAGAAGAGCCGCCACAAAAACTCCCTCGCCCGTCATCAGCGGGAAGCTGCTGCCTGCCGGGGTGTAAAGCAGTGACGGGTAGTAGCCACCGGCATATGTCACTACTGCTTCAGCCTCAATAGCTGGCACGGAAACTGCGGACAAGAAATATGCCCATCCAAAAAAGAATCCTGCAAAGTTTCCATGGGAATACTGACCATAACGTACGATTGAACCGCTTCTTGGAATCATTGTCCCGAGTTCTGAATAACTGAGGGCAATGAAGATGATGATCACACCACCAATTACCCAAGCTATTATGGAGGCAGGCCCGGCAATCTGTGATGCCCTAAAAGCACCAAACAGCCAGCCAGAACCTATTATACCTCCCAGACTCAGAAACAGCAGATCAATTGTACCTAGTTTCCGACGCAATCTCTTATCAGAAGCTTCGGCCAGTTTTTCAACATTTTGTGTTGTAACTGCCATTACCAAATTCAAGGTTAAGTAATATATAAATTTACGTTTCACGGTATGCCTATACCCGCTCCCAAACGTTTTAGTACAGAGCCTCCTGAAATTTTGCTCATGAAATTTTTAACCTCAATATTTGACCTCTTGAGTACTAAAACTGTGTCACAGGTATGCTTGAAATTGTTCCAAAGGACGGTGGCGAAGCTTTCTAGTTAATACGCAAGTTATATTTATCGTGTCCTGATTGAGGGGGCAGATGCCCAGACCGTTCAACAACAGAAACAGTTCCCCTGACACAGAGGAGCAAATCGTCAGAGTTATTATGCCAAACAAGAAGAAAGGAGAGATGTTTGGTATAGTCGAGAAGTTGTCCGGTGCATCAAGACTTGAAGTAATGTGTGAGGACGGATATACGAGGAACTCTCGAATTCCTGGCAAGATGAAGAAGAGAATGTGGATAAGGGAGCACGATCTGGTCATAGTCAAGCCCTGGGAATTCCAGGGGGAAAAGGCTGACGTAGTGTACAGGTATACCCAGACTCAGGCGAATTATCTGAGCAGAAACAATCTTCTACCTGAAGTCATTAATATTTTCAAGTGAGAATGGACGAGGAGAAGAGTGCCCTGAAGGCACTTATTGAGTCAGGCGAGTTCCTTAACAGGCTGAATGTAGACAGGAAGACCTCAGATCTTGTTTTTGACGAAAGGACTCTCAAGGCACTGTATGACATAATGCACCACGAGTCCATAGATTACATCGACTATCCGGTATCCTCCGGAAAGGAATCTGTGGTGTTCAAGGCATACAGGAAGGGGAAGCCTGTCGCCGTCAAGGTCTACAAAATGTCTACTCTGAGATTCTCAACCATCGGGAAATACATAGAGGGCGACTATAGGTTCCAGAAAGAGTCGAGGTCGAGGTCAAGAATGGTATATCTGTGGGCCAAAAAGGAATACACGAATCTTCAGGCTCTCGTTGAAAATGGTGTGCGATGTCCTGCTCCTATTGCATTCAACAAGAATATTCTCCTGATGTCATACATAGGTGATTCCAGGAGACCCGCTCCAACCCTCAGGGAGTACAAAGGCGACCTGGTACCGCTCTACGCGCAGATATCCAGGCAGATAAGGTATACGGTCAGGAAGGCAAAAATTGTGCACGCTGACCTGAGTGAGTACAATATACTGGTGTACAGGAAGAAAGCATATTTTATCGATATAGCCCAGGGCGTGTCCGTTGAACACAAACTGTCACGGTATTTTCTCGAAAGGGACATACAGAACATATGCAATTTCTTCATCAAGAGGGGTGTTGAATGTTCCAGCGAGGAGCTCATGGATTACGTCCTGTCCTCAGACAGTGATGCGGGGGAACAAAGCTTAAGTTTATCCAGTAATAGTCAGAACAACCGGAAAGAGTAATCCAGAGAGAGCTGAGGATTTCCGGGGAGAAACAGGCAATGGAAACACCAAGCTTGGAAAATGTCAAGATTCCGGTGGACCGGGTCCCGGTCCTGATAGGTAAGAACGGTAAGACCAAGAGGCGCATAGAAACACTGGGCAGCGTTAAGCTTGACGTTGATTCCGAAAGTGGGATAGTGGGAATCCAGCAGAGGGAGGACCCTATACTCTTCTCGCTGACTGCTGGAGTGGTTCAGGCCATAGGCCGCGGGTTTTCACCTGCCAAGGCATACAACCTGTATACTGACACATACCAGCTTGTGGTCATCCCCCTCAGGGAGTTTGCCAAGGCAGGCTCCAACAGAATAGGCCAGATCAGGTCAAGGGTCATAGGAAGAAATGGCAGGACAAGGGAAATAATAGAGGAACTGACTTCCACTTACATCTCAGTTTACGGGGACACTGTGTCCATTATTGGGGACTACCTGTCAATCAATTATTCAAAGGAAGCAGTTCTGAAGCTTATCAACGGCAGCAAGCACAAGACTGTGTACAAATACCTTGAGCACCTGTCAAAGGAGTTGCAGTACAAGCGGCTGGAAGAGTCATTCGGCTGATTTTCCGAATTCGATATGTAGAGGGAACCTGCCATCAGGAGCAGTAAATATCCCGAATGTGCAGAATGCTCTGGTTTCAGCAACGGAACCAAATATTATATTGGGAGTTGGAATTACGGAGAAGAAGCGGGGTGGGGTAGCTAGGAGATCCCGACGGGCTCATAACCCGTAGATCAATGGTTCAAATCCATTCCCCGCTATTTTAAATTCATCACTGGCAGTACTGGGTGCAGATCTTTCCTACCAGCTCATCGAAGTCAGAATCTCCAGGGGGCTCTGCAATGTTGACGTTGTAATACTGCAGCTTCTCTGTAGTGTATCTCCCTATTGAGAATGCCTTCCTGTCTTCCCCGAATATCTGCTTCACGTACCCGGTGCTTTTTCCCTTCAGTAGCACGTCCACCTCAAGAGCTGAAGTGAATATGATGCCAAAGCAGTTCGGATCCTTGAACTTCTCGTCACTGGGGCTGGGCACCGGGTTTACGTCGTAAGCCCTTATGCTGAGGAAGTTGACTCCCCCCGCCTTGAGCCTGTCATCTAGGGATTTGTTTGCCTGATTGCTCCTGAACAGGAGTATCTTCTGCCTCCTTCCCTTGTCCCAGATCAGGTCTCCGAGACCGTTGGAGTCTCTCTCACTGGCGGTCAGTGCGGTTCCTCCGTTGGCCTCGACCATCTTTGCAGTTGCAGGCCCGATGCAGTAGAAAGTCTTCACTGCCTCGCTCATCTTGGGCTGTATCTGGGAAAAATAGACATCAGCACCATGGGAGCTTGTGAGGACAACGGCCTCTGGCGCAAAATTCTGGATCTTCTTGACCTCATCGTCAGGGAACGTCCTGTCCTGGATTTCCGTAAGTGGAACATTCACAATATTGAAGCAGCATGAGCTGCCCTTCTTTCGCGTAAACTTCTCTTCAGGCCTGGCAGCGATTATAAACTTTCCGCTCTCAGCCCCGCCACTACTGCCGTCCGGCCCCGAATCGGTATCCGAACGAGACCGGAAGCGTTCTTTTAATCTCTGCGACCAGCTTCCCTGCTTCTTCTTTTCCTCTGACATCTGACTCATAACTCCTGTAATCGTTTGAATTTAGTGAATAGAACGTAGAGGAAACATGATATAAGCTTTCACCCGGAGTGCACAGGATCCCAACAGGCATTGAGCAACCAAGGGAGAGTCCGGTTACGAGTTCCCTCTCAATCTGGAATGACATTGATGTCTGCTGGTGGTTTATGCCGCCCATAAACTGTGAAATGTCTGAACCTTTCTTGGTGATGACTGCTATAGTTCCCTGGTTTGGCGCTGGAGTGAATTTGGATGTATCAAGTACGAAATATTTCACATCAAGTTGCATGCGCTCAAGTGCTGCAAGTGCGACAATTATGCCCTCACACTCGCCATTGGCCAGTTTTGAGAGCCTTGTGTCAATGTTCCCCCTGATGTCTACTGCTCTAAGGTCAGGCCTGGCAGACCTCAGGGACGAAACCCTCCTCATGCTTGACGTGCCTATTCTAGATCGCTCGGGAAGATCTGCAAGGCTGCTTTCGGAAACAAGGGCATCATTGACAGAAGCCCTTGGCAGGACAGCTGAAACCTCAAGATCATCTGGAATGCGAGAGGGTATGTCCTTTGCACTGTGCACTGCAGCATCACACTCTCCTGAGGAAACCATGCTGTTAAGTTCCTCAACGAAGACGCCTACACTGCTCATGCTGTAAATTGGCCCCTTCCTGTCCCTATCTCCCTGTGTTGAATGCACAACAGCCTCTGATTCCATTCCGAGGGTAGAGAGGGCACCCTGCACCTGTCCCGTCTGTATCAGTGCAAGTTTGCTCCCGCGTGTCGCGAGCTTGAGCCTCATTTCAGATCAGGGTGTCCTCAAGCACCTTCAGTGTTTCGACAACATCGCCGTCGGAGTGCTCGAATCCAAGGAAGTTGGTCTCAAACTGGCTCGGCTGGAGGTATACGCCATGGTTGAGTGATTTGGAGAACATGTTGAAGTACGCGTTCGCATCAGATGAGGCAGCATCGCTGTACCTCCTGACAGGTGAGGCATTGTAGAACATCTGGAACATTGGTCCGGATTGGTTAACCGTCACAGCGGCAGATTTCCTGTCCGCAATTTCTGAAATGCCAGTGGCCAGCTTTTCAGCCCTCCTTATTAGGGGCGAATAATTCTTCTGCTTCAGTATCTCAAGGGTGGCATTCCCGGCAGCGGTACTCAGGGGATTTCCGGAGAAAGTGCCTGCCTCGTAAATGTTTCCTGAAGGGGTCACGCGGTCCATCACGTCATCCCTTCCCCCAAGCAGGCCGATAGGGGTCCCGCCTCCTATTATCTTCCCAAGGGTCGTCAGATCCGGCTTGACACCAATCAAGTCCTGATAGCCATGAAAACCGTAACGGAATCCTGTTATAACCTCGTCAAATATGAGCAGGGAAGAGTGTTTCTCGCATATCTCCCTCAGACCTTCGAGGAACCCCTCCTCTGGCGGCACTAACCCGACATTGCCCATTACAGGCTCCGTGATCACGGCCGCTATGCTGCTTCCCATTTCATTGAATATCTTCTTCACGCTTTCCAGATCATTGTACTGCCCGAGCGCGACAGTTCTCGAAACCTCGGGAGGTATGCCTGGCGAGGATGGTGTACCGAACGTAAGGGTTCCGCTGCCTGATTTGATGAGTGAGTAATCATGGGCTCCGTGGTACCCTCCTTCCATCTTGAGAATGATGTTCCTGCCAGTGAACCCCCTTGCGACCCTTATGGCGTGCATTGTAGCCTCCGTGCCGGAATTTGTGAATCTCATCTTCTTGATTGATGGTATGGCTTCGCTAATCTTCTCTGCAAGGCTGTTCTCCTCGGCAGACGGCGCTCCGAACAGTATTCCGTTCTCTATTCTCCTCTTGAGGCGTACGTTGAATTCTTCATTGGAATGCCCTATGATCATTGGCCCGAACCCGAGGCTGTAATCTATGTAATCATTGCCTTCAACATCACGGATTCTTGAACCCTTGCCACTGGCCATGAAGACTGGTGAGGGCTTGTAAAATCTGACCGGGGAATTGACGCCCCCGGGAAAATGTTTGACTGATTCCTTGAAAAGAGCGGAAGAACTCATTCTTGCAGATGCCAAGTTCCGATAAATTTGTTTTGCACTGTCCCGGCATCAGGTAGTCATGGACCCATATTTTCCATGCTCCACGGAGCAATCAAGGAAGGTTAATCATTCCCCCTGTGGCTGGACAGTCCCGGGGCGCCGGCCGAGGTCCACCCATGTGTATACCATCACTGGAACGGCTATGGCAATCATAATCAGAAGGACGATGAAAGTGCCGAAGTCAAATGGAACAATGGCACTGAACCCGAAAAAGTACAGTGGCCCCATTACCATGAAAACTATGCCACCAAGCAATAGAACCCTCGCACCAACCAGCCTGCCGAAAGCTGTGATCCTTTCCTGGCCAAACCTCTTCCCGAACTGAAGCGACCTTCCGAAAACCATACCTATGACCATCAGCACAAGGAAAGTTCCAACACCAAAGAGTGCACCTGGGAGCCAGCTTATCTGCCAGAGTCCGAGAGATGCGATGTATGGAAGTGTCACAAGATAAATGAAGGTGGAAAAGAGCCCAGCGTCCACGCCGAACCCGGAGATGAATCCGTGTATTATTGTCCAGTGGATAGGCACTGGGATCTGGTCTCCCAGGTCCCGGTTTTCTTCACTATGAACATGTTTGGCAAGATCTTCCCTTGAGTACTTCATCAAGGGATGCATGTGGGGAAATCTGTTTCTGAGTATAAGGTAGCCGGCTATTGCCATGGCCAGTCCAACTACCGTGTAGACAGGGCCGTTAATCCTATCAGATGAAACCAGAAACTGTGCCACAGCAAAGTATATGATCACGCTCATGACCGAGCGCTGAATCGTGAAAGCGAGGGAAAAGAACGCTCCCGCCTTCATCCCGCCTTTGCCTGTTGCAGCTCCTACTGAATAGGAGAAAGTAATTGGCCAAGTGTGCTCATCAGGGATAACACCATGGAGCATTCCAAGCCCGAGACACCCTAACAGTAGGTAAAGAAGCCCTCCGGAGAACATTCAGTTATCACCCTCCCCACCGCAAGGATCAATACCTTCCCCGTGAGGACATGTATCGGGATGCCCCATTGCAGCACACACCCTGTCGGCCGTCTCTCTGCTCACTGACATATCTATTTCTGCTGCAGCTTCGTGGGAATTCTTCTTTCCAATGTATCCTGCAAGGAGTGTTTCGACTATCCTGTGCCTCCTTCTGTATTCCTGGAGTGCCTTCACTCCTTCTTCCGTAAGCCTGCTTTTTCCGGACTTCCTGCTGATTAGCCCGAATTTGACCAGGGGCCTGAGGATCTCAAGCGCGCTGGGGGGCTTGATCTGCATTCTCATTGATATGGTCTTGAGGCTTGCAGAACCAGAGTCTCCCGTCTCTTCGGCTATGATGCCAAGTGCATGTATTTGCCTTTTTGTAAGAGACTCGAGTATTTCCATAATTAGTGGAATACTAATCTGATATATATCGATTAGTGAAGTACTAATTTTCTGAAGACCTTGTTCCGGCTCGTGTTTCAGGAACTCAGAAATATGGGTAAAGCATGCTCAGAACATTGAAGAACAGGTGCATGGTGGAAAGCAGGGAGAATGCCCCGAATACTCTGAAACAACTCCTGGAAAAGGGCATGGTTGAGGAGACTCTGAGGATCACGCCTTCTGGAAAAAACATCTTGATTCCTCTGAAAAGGGGTTACGAACCTGATACAAACGAAACTGTTACAGAATGGGACTTTGAGCCCAGGCAACTCCAACGTTCGCCAAAGGCCATCATTGATGAGAAGCTGGCAGCACTCGGCTTCAGCCCTTCAGAAACCCCTGAAAAATGGGTTAGGCTTGGATCTTCAATCACAGTGAAATTACCGGATATCATGA
>JBJKRS010000134.1:0-2749 GCA_046704525.1 Thermoplasmataceae archaeon | reverse complement strand
GGGAATGACAGCGTTATGCTGGACGGCGAGGAAAGTCCTGCATTCAGGGACAGGGCAGACAAGGCAGTGAACTATTTCAAGGCACTTTATGGAGTCAAAGGATCGTTCAGATTCTACATTCGCAGATTCAAGAGATACGAAAACGGAAAGGGACTGGGAGAATCAGCTGCTGTTGCTGCGGCTTCAGCTAGAGCCATAGTTGCAAACGCATTTGGCCGAACCGGTGTATCAGATGATGCTTTTGTGTCGCGGCTGGCAAGGCTTGCGTCAGGATCCGGGACAAGATCCTCAACCGGAGGGTTCTCCATATGGCTTTCGTACCCATGGATCAGGGATGAGCAATGCCACGGTGCCAGGCTTCCCGTGGATTCAAAAAAATTCCACATAATGGCTCTGCCATTTCCTCACGCCATCCGAACCGAAGGGGCGCACAACATTGCAGTCTCGTCTCCATTTTATGCCAGATGGATGCTGAACAAGTTCAGCCGGATCGAGGACATAATGGATTCGGGTTATGACCTCCAGGTACTGATGAAGCACGCCATGGAGGATATGTATTTCATGCATTCCGTCCTGATGGCCGCTGGAACTGTCATACACACTCCTGACAGCCTGCAGCTGATTAACAGGCTAAAGGAATTCGGCACCAAAAACGAGGGACTTTACTACACTTCTGATACAGGTCCGTCAGTAGTTCTCATGTCGGCAGACAGCAAGCTAATGGAAGAATTCGCCGAAGAGTTTGGCTACTGGCCGCTTCATGGGAAGTTGATAGACACCTACAGCAGTGAAGTTGATAAGGGCTTCAGGCAAGAAGCAGCTGAACACCTGGAGAACTGAACGCAGTGGCCGCAGACGCCCCCGGGATGGCGAGCCTGCTGAACAACAACCCATACAAGGATATTCCAAGGCTGACAGAGTCTTGGCTTGAGGATGTTTCCAACATGGCCGGCATAACCAGCATAAAGGATTTTGACCCGCATGGTGACTCTGCCGGAGAATCTATGAAGTGGCCAAGGATTTCAAAGTCTGTTCTCATCAGGGACAACTACTCATGCCGGGTGTGCGGGAAGAGCGAACTTTCAAATTTCTCAACTGCTGACCAGTACAACAGGCTCCACCTGGCAGTTCAAGTGCACCACATTGTCCCAAAGAAGGATGGTGGAAAAGACAATTTCAGGAACCTTGTTACTCTTTGCGAGGAGTGTCACCGCAAGACATTTTCCAACGACTATGCGGGCCTGCCTGTTTCAAGCCAGACAACCATCTATGGCTTTGAGAGGCGAATCCGGGTATGCGTGCGGGAGGAATGGATTGACGACGGGCGGGCGAGAGCAAGACGCGCAAAGCTGAAGGACTACACGAGGTCCTTTGACACATCATCCGGTACATACAAAGTGGTGCCTATGAAAGGCGAGTCACTTGACATTCTATTTGCCACCCTGGGCTCCGAGCAGTACAGAAGCATTTGCGAGTCTGCCCATGCAGAAAACCATGCCAGCGACTATACCACCTTGTTGGTTGAGACGGAATCGGGACGAGAGATTGTGAGATTCTTCCTGGGATCGGAAGATGAGATTCTTCTCTAGCTCCCACCTATGGCCTGCAGTATATCTCCCAGTATTTCGTCCCTGTCCTCCAGGCCTATGGAGAGTCTCAGCATTCCCTGAGTTATTCCGGCTTCGCCACGCTCTTCATCAGTAAGACCGCGGTGTGACATCGTCCATGGGTGCGAGATGGTCGAATTTGCGCCCCCAAGAGTGTTGGCCGGCATTACCAGCTTGAGCCTGGATATTGCATTGAGGGCATTCTTGACGGAACCATCAAGTTCGAAAGTCACCACTCCACCGTAACCCTGCAATAGTCTGCAAGCGACGTTCCTGTCCGGATGTGACTGGAGGCCCGGATAGAACACCCTGTGAACTTGCCTGCTCTCTTCCAGCTTACGAGCCACATGAGCAGCTGTTTTGTTTATGGCGTCGATCCTCACCTTGAGGGTCCTGAGCCCCCTGAGCACCAGGAAGGCTGCATGCGGATCCAGTGATGACCCCATTGTGCGGCGCATGCTGTCCACCTTTCCGATAATATCTTCCCTGCCTGCTGCCAGTCCGCATATCACGTCGTTGTGCCCTGCAATGAATTTGGAGGCGCTATGAACTATAAGATCGGCACCATGTCTGTAGGGCAACTCATTGAACGGTGTTGCAAAGGTTGAGTCCACTACAAGGGTAGAACCATGCTTAGAGGCGGCCCTGGAGAGGCGTGGCAGGTCAATGACTCTCAGTGTCGGGTTGGACACTCCCTCCACGAAAACGAGATCAGGGGAAGATTCCATTGCCTCCAGAACGGAATCTGTTCCCGGACCTGCTGCAATGACATCAACCCCCCAGTCCCTGAGGAATCCTGTGGCAAATTTGAAGCTGCGGGCAAACACATCCCTCTGAATGAGCAACTTTGAACCTGGCTTCAGAAGTGAAAGAAAGGTGCTTGTTATTGCACCCATTCCAGATGAAAATGCACTTCCAGCAGGCGCCCCCTCCAGAAGGGCTATCTTCCCTGCCAGTTCCTCAACCGTGGGGTTGCTCTCCCTTGTGTACCTGTATTTCTCACCCTTTGGAAGCTCGTAGGCGCTTGTCTGGTATATGGGAAAAGTCAGGGCCCCAGTGTTGGGGTCTACAGTTTCAGTGGCCGTACGCGTCGATGGCTTCATTAAACGCACCACACCCCGGCTTTGAGGCAACTATTGAGC
>JBJKRS010000133.1:0-5896 GCA_046704525.1 Thermoplasmataceae archaeon | reverse complement strand
AGCTCGGGCCGCAGAGGAGGCGTGAATCCTCAATTACGATGAGGCCAAACGAGCAGGGCTTTGTCGATAATGTGATACTGACGGTCTCAGAGAGCAATAGCAGGGTAATCAAGATAAAGGTCAGGAGTGAGCGAATACCTGAGCTTGGGGACAAGTTCGCTTCCAGACACGGACAGAAAGGGGTAATCGGTTCGGTTGTTCCGCAGGAGGACATGCCATTTACCGAAGATGGCCTCATACCCGACCTGGTGATCAATCCGCACGCAATTCCTTCAAGGATGACCGTCGGCCATATTCTGGAGATGATAGCCGGCAAGATATCCAGCAGGAAGGGGGAGATCATGGACGGAACCATTTTCAGCGGGGAACCCGAAAAGAGCCTGAGGGAAGGGCTGACCAGCAACGGCTTCCGTTACACGTCGGCAGAGGTCATGTATGACGGCATAACAGGACGCAAGTTTGACGTGGACATTTTCACAGGGGTCATCTACTACCAGAAGCTGCACCACATGGTGGCAGGGAAGTTCCACGCACGGTCCAGGGGACCCGTACAGATCCTTACAAGGCAGCCTACCGAAGGAAGGTCCAGGCAGGGTGGCCTGAGATTCGGTGAGATGGAGCGTGATACGCTCATCGCCCATGGTGCTGCCATGGTGATAAAGGATCGGCTTCTTGACCAGAGCGACGGCACCATACTCTATGTATGCGGCAATCCGTCCTGCGGTCACATAGCCATTCTGGATCGGAAGAGGGGGACTATGAAATGCCCCGTATGCGGAAACACAGGCAATATACATCCAGTGGAGACGAGCTATGCCTTCAAGCTAATGAGGGATGAGCTGAGCTCAATGGGTGTAATGATGAGACTTATTCTGGGGGATCTCAAATGAGCAGTGGAATATCAAAGAGGATTTACAGGATTCAGTTCGGTCTTCTCGCACCCGAGGAGGTCAGAAAAATGTCGCAGGTGAAGGTAATCACCGCGGATACGTATGACGATGACGGCTATCCGATTGAGCGCGGCCTGATGGATCTCCACATGGGGGTCATAGAGCCGGGCCTTAAGTGTGCGACTTGCGGCGGCAAGGTGGACGAGTGCCCGGGGCACTTCGGGCACATCGAGATGGCCATGCCGGTTGTGCATGTGGGATTCATAAAGGAGCTCAAGACGTTCCTTGACGCTACCTGCAAGAGCTGCGGCAGGATCAAGCTCACAGAGGATGAGATGAACACCTACCGCGAGCGGCTTTCTCAGTACAGCCTTTCATCATCGGATCCGGAAGTCATAGGCATAACAACGAAGAAAATGACCGACGAGGCGAGCCAGAGGATGGTCTGCCCGCACTGCGACACACAGCAGAGCAAGATAATACTGGACAAGCCCACCACCTTCAGGGAAGAGGGCATCAAGGTCACGCCGAAGGAGATACGAGAGAGGCTCGAGCGCATTCCAAACGAGGATCTGGTGTTCTTCGGGTTCAACCATGAAGTTGCCAGGCCGGAGTGGATGATTCTCACAGTTCTTCCAGTCCCACCAATCAACGTCAGGCCTTCCATCACACTTGAGACAGGGGAGAGGTCAGAGGATGACCTCACGCACAAGCTTGTTGATATCATAAGAATTAGCCAGAGGCTCAGGGAAAGCAGGGACAACGGCTCACCTCAGCTTATCATAGAAGACCTCTGGGATCTTCTCCAGTTCCACGTCACGACTTACTTTGACAACCAGACTGCCGGAATACCGCCTGCAAGGCACAGATCAGGCAGGGCTCTGAAAACACTTGTGCAGAGGCTAAAGGGTAAGGAAGGCAGGTTCAGGTCAAACCTTTCAGGCAAGAGGGTCAATTTCTCTGCAAGGACCGTAATTTCGCCGGAGCCATTCCTGTCAATAAACGAGGTTGGAGTTCCGGAAAAGGCAGCGAGGGAACTCACAGTCCCGGTTATTGTGAACATTTTCAACCTGGACACAGTAAGGGAACTAGTGGCCAGAGGGCCGGAGCCGAGGGATGAATTCGGAAAATACCTTGCCGGTGTCAATTACATCATCAGGCCGGATGGAAGAAGGGTAAAGATCAGCACTCAGAATGCAGAGGAAAATGCTCAGAGAGTGGATGTCGGCTGGACCGTGGAAAGGCAGCTCAACGAGGGCGACATTGTCCTGTTCAACAGGCAGCCGTCACTGCACAGGATGTCCATGATGGGTCACACTGTAAGGATCCTCTCGGGCCAGACATTCAGGTTCAATCTTGCTGTCTGCACACCATACAATGCTGACTTTGACGGGGACGAAATGAATCTCCACATACTTCAGAAAGAGGAGGCAAGGGCTGAGGCAAGGATCATCATGAAGGTCCAGGAGCAGATCATGTCTCCAAGGTTCGGCGGCCCGATCATAGGTGGGATACATGACCACATCACATCCATGTTCCTGCTCACTCACAACAACCCCAAATACACAGAGGCGGAAACGATACACATACTCAGCTATGTTGATGCTAAGGGCATGCCCAAGTTCGAGGAAGAAAACGGGAAGCGCTACTACAGGGGGAGGGACATATTCTCCATGATACTCCCGGAGGGCCTCAACATAACTTTCCCGAGCAAGCTCTGCGCATCTGCTAAGGAAAAGTGCGAGTATGAGGACGACCCGGCTGACAAGAACGTTTACATTGCCAACGGAAACATGCTGCACGGCACAATTGACGAAAGCGCAGTAGGGCCATTTTCCGGGGCAATCATAGACAAGATCTACAGGAAGTACGGCGCGGCCGAGACATCAAGATTCATTGACAACATGACCAGGCTGTCTGTCGGCCTCATTTCCCTTAAGGGCTTCACGACCGGCATCCTTGATTACGACATACCGGAGAATGCGGTGGACAGGATAGAGGAGATCTCCTTTGAGGCAATAGAGAAGATCAACAAGCTCATCGACACATACAGGAAGGGCCAGCTGCAGCCAGCTCCCGGAAGATCCGTGGAGGAGACTCTTGAGATCGAGATCCTGTCGGTGACTGGTATTGCCAGGGATGAATCCGGTAAGATCGCTTCATCGTACCTTGGTCTGAGCAATCCGTCCGTCATTATGGCGAGATCCGGTGCAAGGGCAAAAATGCTTAACATTTCCGAGGTCGCTGGTATGGTCGGTCAGCAGTCCGTTAGGGGAGGAAGGCTTAACAGAGGTTTCTACGGAAGAACTCTACCACACTTCAAGATCGGAGACATCGGGGCCACCGCAAGGGGATTCGTGAAATCATCCTACAAGTCCGGACTGAACCCGCTCGAGTATTTCATGCACTCCATAGGAGGCCGTGAGGGTCTCGTGGATACTGCTGTGAGAACTTCCAGGAGCGGTTACATGCAGAGAAGGCTGATCAACGCCTTCGAGGACCTGAAGGTGGACGACAAGAAGCAGGTCCAGGATACAGTGGGGGCTGTCATACAGTTCAAGTACGGTGAGGACGGCGTTGACCCGACAAGGAGCGAGAGCGGAGAATCGGTGGACGTAGACTACCTTGCATTCGATTCCGAGCTGGAGGTGGAAGAGTGACCTCTCTTTTGTGGAAGGACACCAAGACCCATGCTTCCCAGATCAAGAAGAAAGTCCCATGTGACTACGCAGTCGACTTTGACCTGAAGGGGCTGGATACAGAAGACGGCTACATCACGACCGACAAGCTGAACTTCCAGTACTATGTTCGATTCACCGGAATAGACAAGTACAAGGATTCAGAAGGTGTACTCGAGAAGAAGAAGACCGGGCTCAAGCACGTCATTCATATAACAGATCTCGTGGACATTGATCCTCTCCCGGTCACGGAGTTCAAGAAGGGTAAACAGAAGCTCAAGGAAGTGGAGAATTTCGACACGGGTGACAGGCAGCTCATAAAGCTCGAAGAAAAGCCCGGCTATATGGACACTCTCTCGGAAGATATCAAGGACGTTCTGGAGGATGCAAAGAAGTCTGGCTTCGAAATGCCCCTCTCCGTTGCTGAGAAAACTGCAAAGTACAAGAAGGAAATGAAGCCAAAGGTCTACAAGAGGTTCCTGGAAAAGATAAAGGAGGATCTTGCACGAAATGGCATCGATCCGCACGAGGCCGTCGGGATTATTGCTGCCCAGAGCATCGGCGAACCCGGAACACAGATGACAATGAGGACTTTCCACTTTGCTGGTGTCAGGGAAATGAACGTTACCTTGGGACTGCCCAGGCTTATTGAAATCGTGGATGCAAGAAGGATACCGAGCACTCCTTCAATGACAATATACCTCAAGGAGGAATATGAAAAGGACAGGGACATTGTCATGGACGTGGTGAAGAAGCTTGAGAACACAACTATCATCGATGTCGCCGACATCATCACGGATACAGGTGAGATGACCCTGTCAATCGTTCCCGCAGAGAAGAAGATGAAGGACAGGCTCGTGGACAACAGTGACATCATGTCTGCGCTCGAGAAGGTCAAGGGCGTATCAGTCATAAGCGGGGAGAAAGACAACAGGATCATAGTAAAGCCCACCCAGGAATCATTCAAGAAACTCTACCAGGTGCAGGAGCAGCTCAAGAGCCTCACCATCAAGGGGATACAGGGGATCAAGAGGGCCATAGCAAGGGTGGACAACAAGACCGATGCCTGGACGGTATACACTCAGGGGTCAAACCTGAAGGAGGTCCTGGACCTGGACGAGGTTGAGCCTAGTCGGACATACACCAACGACATCATAGAAGTTGCCAACGTCCTTGGCATTGAAGCTGCAAAGAACGCCATATTCCTTGAATCCCAGAGAACCCTGTCAGAACAGGGCCTTGAGGTTGACCAGAGGCACCTGATGCTTGTGGCTGACATGATGACTTTCGGCGGATCGGTCAGGGCAGTTGGAAGGACAGGAATTTCGGGCAGGAAGAGTTCAGTGCTTGCAAGGGCAGCTTTTGAAATCACGACCAAGCATCTCCTAAGGGCAGGCTATCTCGGCGAAGTTGATCCACTCACCGGCGTTGCAGAAAATATTATAGTTGGTCAGCCAATAACACTTGGTACAGGCGCAGTAAACCTGATCTACAAAGGGCTGAAGAAATGAGCACATCATTTGCCCGGAAGGGCACGGACCAATATTTTTCACCATTTTACACTGGCTGGTGACTTATGAAGGAGATGACTGTCGACAACAGAATGATGGGCTACATCGCCCTTTTCGAGAAGATTGGAAGAGTCGAGCTGAGGGAGTGCCTGGAGAACGAGGACATGGTCCTGTTCATAGTCGGGGAGAGGAAACTTGCGGAACTCTTCAAGCGGAACCCGAACATCATATCAGTCCTCAGGGAGAAGATTAACAAGCACATACTTGTGGCAGAGTCTTCAAGGGACCTCCTAACATACGTGAGGAACCTGTTCTACAGATTCGGGGTGAAGGAAATATACCTGACCTGGAAGCAGGGCCAGATAGATATCCTCGTGGCAGTTGAGCAGAGTGACATCGGCAAGGCCATTGGCAAGGAAGGCAGGAACATCAAGCTCATGAAGGAAGCTGTTTCCAGGGCCTTCAATATAAAGAGCCTTAACATTAAGCAGTGATTGTTTCCCTTTTTCAGCCACCCTCATTTTGAAAAGTACAGGCTTGTGAGGAACTTGGCATATGCAGCGATGAAACTGCCGCCCACATGAGCCGAGTTTCCCGATCAGAGAAGCCGGCCATGACGAATAAGAATCCGCCTATCGCGGCAGGAACTACCGAGACAAGGCCAGTGGTTATGGGAGGTCCACTTGAGCGGGTCCTACCTGAATAATAGGACAAAAGAAACAGCGCTCAGTGCAATCAGAAAAAAAAACGCCCACGGCTGCAAGGAAAACGACTCTAAACCCAAAACTGGCCCCATCCGTGAAGAACCAGGACACGG
>JBJKRS010000132.1:0-34505 GCA_046704525.1 Thermoplasmataceae archaeon | reverse complement strand
TAACTACCCTCAACGGAGCTTGCCTGTATGTTGTGCACATCTTCGCAAACTTTGCGCTTCCAGTATACGGCAGAAAGACTCTGAAGTACTCAGTCAGGAAGTGGCTTCCATTCTTGCTTGGCCCACTGCCTGCCACTGCAGTATACGCATACGCACTTTACGGAGTTTATTTCCCGTTGCCTGGATACCCTGTGAACCTCGCTTCATACCTTGTGATCGCTCTTGTGGTGACTGGCCTTCTTATTGCCGTCGGTGTAGGGCTAAAGAGGTCAGCAAAGGATGTCAATGAAATTGGAGCGCAGCAGTTCGAGGAGGCTTAATCTTGGCCGTCAAAGTGCTGAAAGAAGAGAAAGTACCTGAGCAGGGAAGCTCGGAAGAGCTAACCGAACTCGTTGGGAACGTCCTGAGCGATGTAAAGGAGGAGGGAGACAAGACCCTCCTCAAATACACCAGGAAATTTGACAAGATAGATCTCAAATCAGTCAAGCTGAGCAAGGAAGAAATTTCGGCCATAATAGAAAAGGTTCCTGAAGAGACCCGTGAGCTGATTGACACAAATATTTCCAGGATACAGAAATTCTGTGAGTTCCAGAAACAGATGTACAAGGACATGGAGATGCAGACAGACGATGGTGAAACCACTCTAGGACAGAAGGTCATACCCATCGAGTCAGCTGGAGTCTACGTCCCCGGCGGAAGATTCCCCCTTCTGTCTTCTGCGCTCATGGGAATTATTCCAGCAAAAGTTGCAGGAGTAAGCAGAATTGTTGCGGCCACTCCCCCCGGTCGGGACAGGCCCCATCCAGCTGTGCTGTACGGAATTGTAAAAGCGGGAGCTACTGACGTGATAACCGTTGGCGGCATTCAGGCGATAGGGGCAATGGCCTATGGAACAGAGTCAGTGGGTCGTGTGGATAAAATCTGTGGCCCCGGGAACAAGTTTGTCAATGAAGCGAAACGCCAGGTATTCGGAGCAGTAGGAATCGACCTTCTTGCAGGCCCAAGCGAAGTGCTTATTCTGGCGGATGAAAGTGCTGATCCCCAGGTTGTGGCGTATGATTTGCTTGCCCAGGCAGAACACGATGTTGCTGCGAGGTCATGCCTGGTAACGACATCAGTAAGGCTTGCAACCGAGGTTCTGGAGATAATGCCTAAATCCATCGAATCATTGAGCACAAGGCAAATTCTACTGGAATCATGGGAATCTCAAGGTTCGGTAGTTCTTTGCGATGCTTTGGAGGAAGCAATAGAATATGCAAACAAATATGCTCCAGAACATCTGGAAGTGCACCTAAGCACTGAGGCAACAGAAAAGGCATTTGAAGAACTGAAAAACTTTGGATCACTTTTTCTCAACAATAACACGCCCGTTGTCTTTTCAGACAAACTGATTGGCACGAATCACACTTTGCCTACAAGAAAGGCAGCAAGGTACACAGGCGGGCTTTCCGTGGGTGCATTCCTAAAGATACTGACATACCAGAAAGTGACCGGCAAACAGTCGCTGAGGAATCTGTCAGAGAGGGCAAATAAGCAGAGCCTGATAGAGGGACTTGCAGGTCATGCCAAATCTGCTGAAATCCGCATGCCAACATAACCTATTTTCTATTTTACACTTTTTTGTTTAAATATGGCCGACTGTCGCCGGTTATTCCTTTCTCAAACATTCGGCTTCCGGCTTAGGCTTACTGTCAGAATGATAACCTTGACTTAATTGATAATGCCGGGATCGGGGCTTGAACCCGAGACCTCCGGATTTCTCAGAACTCTTCTAGCCCTTATGAGTCCGGCGCTCTACCAACTGAGCCATCCCGGCAGAACAGATTTTTCAGGAGACCTGTTCCGGGGGTGTCTCCTCTGGTGGAAGTTCTGAAACAGCGCTTTCAGCTGCACTGTTTATTTCATGGAGCATAGACTTGCGGATTTCGAGCTTCCTTATTGGGTACACATCTCTCGTTGAGGAGACCATGTCATTGTAGATTTCATCCCCTATGAGGTACCTTGTGAAATCTTCGTATGGCATGTCCTTTGAGTGCTCGTCAAGGAACTGCTCCAGTGTCCTTCTTATCTCGATCCTCTTTGTGTTTGTGAGCTTACCGTCTGTAACAACAACAGTCTTCACGCTCATGTTGTATCCGTCCTTGGTGGAGACATTTCTGACAATGTCTATTCTCTCCTTTCTTCTCCGGACCATTCTCTTGATGAAATCGTCACTGACCGAATGCCCGATGAATATTGTTGAGCACTTTCTCCCCTGGCAGGCGATAACCTTGAAAATTGCCTTGGTGCTCGCCTTCTTGAAATTGCCTGTGAATTCTGATACCGGAACCTCGACCTTTCTCCCTATCATGCCGTTGTCGTCATAAGCGGGGCTGATCGCTATCTCCTTCTCACCCAGATAGTTCGGTGCAACTATTGTGTACCAGGACTTCTCTTTCCATTTGTCCTTTCCTTTCCTCTGACCCTTGTCACTCGCCATTGAATCCCTCTGTCAATACGATGATTGTGATGGTAGCGTAATGCCCTTTAAGAGTTAAATGTTTTCATCTTTCATGGTTCTGACTGCACCGTAAAAACCCTTATCTGCAGCATACGGGTGGAAACCTCCTCCGTACATCACGCCACTCTTGCTGCCTTTTTCAGGCAGTCCCGGCATACACAGTCTCCCGATACACTGGAAAGCATTCCTTTCTGGAATTCGTTCAGTTTAATTCCGGAACACCAGCAGCCGAATGGGCCGTTGCAGGAGAATTTTTCACCACAGAGTTCGCATGAGATCTCCCTCGGCATAATTGCAAATTTAGGCAGCCCATTATAATTTTTTCAGTCTCCGCATCATCTGTCAAGAGCCGCCGTCATGCAGTGCGCCCCGCCATAACCGCCTGTAAGCTCGCTGAGTTTCAGCCGCACAACATCCACTCCTTCCCTGGCCAGTTCCGGTGAATTTGGAAACAGGTTCTCCCTGCCATTCTTCTCAATATCTGAAAGGATCATTTCTCCAACGTTGGCGGGGAATACTTTCTCCTTTAGCAGCTTGTCTAGAACATCAGGTGCGTTGACTGCCATTATCTTTCCTCCCGACAGGGTGAGGAAGTTTGAGGAATAGCTGAGCTGTTCACTTATTCTGAGGTTCACAAAACTGAAACCCTTGCCCTTCATATAATCGTAGAGAGTAGTCTCCCTCTCTTTGGCATATTCTCCTCTGGCCCTCTTTCCGTAAACTTCAACCTTGGCTTTCCTGCAGAGCTCAACAGAGGTAATTACAACGCCGTCGTCCGCTATGTTGAAATATGTGTCAAGATGCATATTCACCATTGGGTCCCGGTCAGATGTGTCCATGAAATCATACACCGGATTGCTGACAATTCCAATTTCGTCAAAGTCAAGCCTTCCTGATCTCATGGCCTGCATCGCCCCCTCGAGGTTGCTTCTAGGGCCAATGCCTATAAGCCCGAAGGACCCGCATGGGATGAAATCTCCTCCCTCGAATATTCCATCACCCTCAACTGCTGAAGTGTCCTTCTCACCGAGAGCGCTTTCAATAACAAATCTTGTTATTTCTGGCTCCTTCATCCTCTGTCTTTTCTTCATGCTACCGAATATGACACCCCCGGGGCCTACGGCCTGCTGGTCCCTCATGAAGTAGAGGTTAGCAAGGGGCAGGTTGCTGTATACTGTGGGATAATCAACCGAGTTTTCCTCTTTCTTGAGGTCAATCGACGGCTCAAGTGTAAGGATGTGGAACAATGTGATCGGATCAATAATTTCCAGATTTTTCCTGAACTCTTCATAAGCTCTCTCGGAAGACTCAATCTTTCCGTAGAATCTCACTATAGTCGAGACCTTTCGCTCGAGCTCCTTCCTGAACTCCTGGTCATTTCTTGCCGAAGTGACGACGACGTCTCGCAGGAGCCTTACATTGACGCCATTGCTCTTGAGGGTGTCTGCAAGTGTTTCATGCTCCCTTGCTGCCACATCAGTCCTGAAGGGCCTCTCAAAAAGGAATGGCTTTGGGGCAAGCATGGCATATTCGATCTCTATGCCCGGCCGGTGTACCATAACATCCCTGAGCTTGTCCCATTCAGCCTTTATCCTCATGGCTCATGGATGGAGCAGGTATAAATTAAGCTACGCCTGCTCAGGGAGGTAGTATTTCCCATTAAAAGTGAAAAGTTCGACCTCCTCGCTTTCACACTGCCCTTTTAGTGTCATCATGCTGTAGCTCTTCTTGTTCATGAGCTGCAGTTCATCCCCCTCACGGGAGACGACAATGAAGGTCTCACTCTGCGGCTTCTTTTCCAGCACCCTAATGCTTGACGAGAAGAACTCGCTCTTGGATATCCTGACTCTCCTGTCTGACTGGGTGTCTATGCAGTCCAGCATTGTAGGTGACGTGTTAAGCACAAACAGTGTCCTGTTGTTCAGTGATATAACAGATCCGCGATTCAGGGAAGCAAGCCTCACTGCGTATGTGAAACGGTAGAACTTGTTTCCGTCCTTCACTCCAGCAAGAGTCTTGGACATCTTGGTGCTGGAGAGGTAATTGTCCATTATGTACTTGGAGAGCCTGGTGCCGTCAGTTCTCTTTCCGAGGTAAATGTCAATCCCTTCTGGAACCTGGTGGAGAGACGATATGAAGGATGCCTGGTCCCTTGCGTTCTGGGCCCTCATTATTCCAACAGATTCATCCTTGACCTGTTCAACCAGGCTGTCTCTTTCGCCAAGCAGTGTCCTGATCTGAAGTATTGCTTCATAGTAGGATCCGGTGACCTTGTTGCATGTGGGGCAGCTGTTCCTGATTCTGCGCATGGGGACGCTGGCCTCGAAGCCTTTCACCGGAAACCCCTCTCTGGATGCATCGAACCGGACAAAAGCGAATGTCCCGTCGTGTGACAGAAGGACGTCGTTCTCTGCTATGCTCTTTGAAAACGCGGGGTCTGAAAGCTGGATCATCTGGTCTATAGTGTTGGCAAGAACTTTTTCCTGCCTGTCGGGGTACCACCTCTTGCCGATCTTCAGGGAGCCGCATTTGGGGCATTCAGTAATCTCCAGCGTGCCATTTGCATTAAAGGACAACCTGTCCAGTATGCACTCTCTGCAGACGCCCTTATCGTATTCCTCCCTGGTCCCACAAAGAATGCAGAGCATTTTAGTCGGGTATTCTGCCCTCTCTCTTATAGTTTTTAACAAGCCCCAGCGCTATGAGTTTCTTCCTGATCTCTGTGGTTCCGGCGCCGATCTGACCCAGGATTGCATCGCGCAGGAGCCTTTCTACTTCGCCGTCCCTGACATAACCGATCCCCCCATGGATCTGAATCGCCTCCCTGGCGATGTACTCGGCAGATTCTGTCACATGGTAAATTGCAGCAGCAGCGTTGAGCGCATCCATGTTATTTCTCTCAATGGAATTGAGCGCCTGGTACGCAAGCATCCTGCTTGTCTGGTACTTCGTGTACATAACGGCGAGTTTCTCCTGGATCATCTCAAACTCGTAGAGGTGGACCCCGGACTGCTTCCTTTCAGTGGAGTACTTAACAGACAGTTCAAGAGCACGCCTGGAAAGCCCAACGAAGATGAATGCCAGTATGACGCGCTCAACATTGAGCCCGCTGAGTATAATGTCTGTTCCACCGTCCAGTTTCCCAACAATTCTGGTTGCTGGCAACCTGACAGAGTCAAAGAATACCTCTCCGGTGGGTGATCCCCTCATTCCCATTTTGTCAAACTTCTTCCCCCTGGTGAACCCCTTGTCATCCGCGAGGACAACGAATGCTGAATGCCTATCCCCAGTCCTCGCGTAGGTGAGGAAAAGATCGGAATAGGGCGCATTTGTTATCAGTGTCTTGCTGCCGTTGAGTATAAACGCATTTCCGTCCTTCTCTGCACGTGTCTTCATGGCCAGCGCGTCTGAACCGGAGGAGGGCTCTGTGAGCCCCAGCGATCCAATCCATTCACCGCTGGACAGCTTTGGAACGTACTCTTCCCTGTGCTGCTTGGTGCCGTTCCTGTACAGGCTGTCTAGGCACAGGTTGCTGTGGGCCCCATAGGACAAAGCGAGGGAAGCGGATGCATACCCAAGCTCCTCTTCGATGATTGCTTGGGCAGGGTACCCCATACCTGACCCCCCATACTCCTCTGGGATGGTCACACCCAGAAATCCCTGCTTTCCCATCTTCCTGAAGAGATCCTCAGGGAAGTGATCCTCCTTGTCCATTTTTGTAGCTATTGGAAATATCTCCTTTTCTGCAAACTGCCTGACCGAGCTTCTAAGAAGGTCGAGGGTATCGGAATCCGCTGACTGCATCATACATGCATGGTTTGCGGGTAATATACTTCTTTCCCAGAAGCTCTAGATCAGTTGTCGGTTGAAAAATGCAGGCGCAGAGGCAAACGGAGTTTTCCCGTAATATTATTAAACATATTTTTAATACCGCAAAAAGACAGTTGATGTGCCAGACTGATCCGGGGATCAGAGAGTGGTGCACCAATTTCCCCTCCATGTCATGCTTGCAGGAGTGTGGAAGGGGCGGAAATTGAAAGCTGTGGCATTCTCAAGCATGAGGATTCAGCTGTCTTTAATCAGGGGAAATATATGTTCATAATGGTCGAGGATGAATACATCGCGAGGATTCCACCAGAGCTCCTGGGTGACGATTATTCCAAGGCGGTAACGCAGGTTACAAAAGACTCCCTGGAGGGGAGGCTTCTTGATATTCAGAGTGACATTATAGAGGGAAAGAGCATTGGCAAGTGCCTAGTCGTTTCAATAGTGGATGTTGACTTGGTTGGTGAAGGGGCAATTGTCCATGGGGACGGAGGAGTGTACCAGTCAGTTAAGTTCAAGGCGCTGGGATTCTATCCGGAGATGCATGAGATAGTGGAAGGGGTTGTTGTTTCAGTCCAGAATTTCGGTGCATTTGTTAGATTCAGTGCCTTTGACGGGCTCCTGCATATCAGCCAGATCATGGATGACAGGATTGATGTTGATTTGGCCAACAGCAGGTTCATAGGAAAGGATACCAAGAGGGACCTGAAGGTCGGGGACAGGGTCAGGGTCAAGATCGTCGCGCTTAACCTTTCGTCTTCTTCCATAAGGGACAGCAAGATCGGCCTGACCATGAAGCAGCTCGGCCTCGGAAAGCTCGAGTGGCTCCATGAAAAGAAGAAAGTGGAGAACTAGGTGAAAAGGAATGAAGGAAGTATTCAGGGCATGCAAGAAATGCAAGAGAATAACTGTTGAAAAGGTGTGCCCGGTCCACGGCGAGGAAAAGACCACAACGGACTGGATGGGCTTCATCTATATAGTCGAGCCGAAAGTATCCTCGATTGCTGACAGGGCTGGCACCGACATGCCTGGAATGTATGCAATCAAAGTCAGGCAGTGACCTTTCGGTTTCTGAGTCAATCCGCAATGAGTTTGCCTCATACCAGCCAGTTATGTGCTCGGTAGATGATGTAAGGGAAAAGTCCTATTCTAAGCGCATTGTAGCCGTTGGCGACGTGACATCCAAAGTGCTCAGGGAAGCCGGGATAACTGTGCTACTGCACATTGTTGACCTCAAGACGAAGCGTTCCTCTGACGGCACATTCAAGCACGTCGAGGGCTCGGTCAAGGTGTCCAACCCACCTGCAGTACTTTCTGCTGCCCTTTTCAGTGAAATAAGGAAAGCCCTTGAGTCAGAGGTTCCGACTCGAATTGAAGTGGACGGGGAGGAGGACTTGGCGGTAATACCAATAATTTTTTATTCAGACTTAAATACTGTCGTTGTGTACGGCGTGCCCGACAAAGGCATGGCGTGTATTGATATAAGCCAGAAAGACAAGGATTACGTCAGTGGTCTAATCAAAAGGATGGAAGAGGAATGACAGAGTTAAAAGTGGACGAGACCAGGGATAACAAGCTGCTAAAGAGGAAGGAAATCAGGTACAGGGTGCTCTTTGGAAATGAAGCGACCCCAACAAGGGATAAGATCAGGGATCTGATTGCGAAGAACCTCAGCGCCAACAAGGAGCTTGTAATTGTGGACAGGAATATTCAGCAGTCCGGGAAGCATGAGCTTGTCGGGTATTCAAAAATATACACGGACAAGGAGAGCGCAATGCTCTACGAGCCCGATTACGAACTCTACAGAAACGGGCTCAAGGTCAAGGAGGAAGCCCAATGATGAAGAGGGAATTTTACAAAGTTGAAGGGAACAAGATAGTCAGGGGCAGGAGATTCTGCCCGAGATGCGGTCCCGGCGTGTTCCTTGCTGAGCACGAAAACAGATTCGCGTGCGGAAACTGCGGTTATACGGAATTCAAGAAATCCCAGAAGGAAAGCAAGGAGCAGAAGGAAAAGCCGGAAGAGAAGAAGAAATCCTGATCCAAGCATCACTTTTTTCTCAGGAAGAACAGGCCGAAGTACCCGTTGTCGTCAGTCCACATTCTGACTGTGCGTAGTCCGGAATTTTCAGCCATCTTCCTTATCTGCTCCTGCGAGAACTTGTAAGAATTCTCGGTGTGTATTGTCTCGCCCGTCCCGAAATGGAACTTCTTCCCCTCAACAGAGACATCCTGGTCCTCCAGGCTCTCAAGATGCATCTCAATCCTGTTCTTGCCTGAGTTGTAGAATGCCTTGTGCCTGAACTTTGCAGGATCCACGTCCGAATCCAGCCTGCGTCTTATCCTTTCCAGCAGGTTAAGATTGAATTTTGCTGTATAACCTTCCTCGTCATTGTAGGCCCTGTTGAGCACATCCTCACTCTTAATGAAGTCCACTCCGAGAAGCATACCGTCTTTGCCAGTCATGCTGTCTGCGCAGTGCTTCAGGAAAGCATCTGCATCTGTTGGCTCAAAATTCCCCAGAGTGGAACCGAAGAATACTATGACCTTCCCCTTAGATCCCGGAATGGACGGAATCTCATCCATCTCTAGGTAATCTGCACAAATCGAAATAACCCTGAGTCCGGGATAAATGGATGACAGATGCTCTGCGGATGCCTGGACTGCGGCAGATGAAATGTCTATGAGCGCATATGCCGCGGGATCTTCAAGTTGGGATATTAGAATCCTGGTTTTGTTGCTCTTTCCGCTGCCATATTCAATTACATACGCCTCGCTACCTATTTCCTCCGCTATCTCATCCCCATATTTTGCGAGTATGCTCTCCTCGGCATTTGTCACGTAATATTCCGGTGTCGTGGTGATCTTCTCAAAGAGTTCAGATCCTTCTCGGTCATAGAAGAACTTGGGAGAGATCGTCTTCGGGTCGCTTGAGAGGCCGTCAAGCACTCCCTTCCGGAAATCGGCGAGTTTCGGCTTCATGTCGATGAATTCTATTTGCCCCTCATTCATTGCGCATCCTCTGCCAGCCTTATGCCTGTGAATGGCCATCTGTCTCCAGGGTGGAAGAAGTTCCTGTAAGTTCTCCTTATATGTGATCTGGGAGTTACGCAGCAGCCTCCTCTCAGGATCATCTGGTTTGCCATGAATTTGACGTTGTACTCGCCAAGGGAGCCTTCCAGTGCCTTGGTTCCCGGATAAGGCACATATGGGCTGTAGGTCCATTCCCATAGGTCTCCGAAACCCTGCATCATGCCATTTCCCATCCCAGATGCAACAGGCCTAAGGTTACCGGATTCCACGAAATTGCTGTTATCTTCTGGCTCGACTCCAGACATCCCATTTTCCCACTCCACTTCTGTTGGAAGCCTTTTTCCCGACCAATTGGCATACGCCAGGGCCTCAAAGAAACTCACGTGGGATACAGGCTCCTCCGGCCTCATTTTCCTGAGGCCCCCGAGAGTGAAGACATACCAGCCATCTTTCTTCTTTAGCCAGTACAGGGGTGCATTAACGCCATTTTCCCTGATGAAATTCCAACCTTCGGACAGCCAGAACTTCGGGTCGCTATAGCCACCCGCCTCGATGAATGACAGGTACTCCCCATTGGTCACCAGCCTTGATGAGAGCCTGTATGCCTCAAGGTAAGCCTTATGCCGGGGAGACTCATTGTCAAAGGCAAATTCATTGCCATTGTGGCCAATCTCCACGTTTCCCCCGTCAAACTCAAGCCACTCCATGGGACCGGTATCCATGCTGCACTCCTTGTATTCTGCATAGGCTGGATGCAACGGATTTGAGAAGAAGTTGAACTTGATGTCCATAAGCATCAGCTCCTGATGCTGCTGCTCATGATTCAGCCCCAGTTCCAGCCTCTGGGCCACGCCTGCGGGTATATCATCCTGTTCAAGGATTCCCTCCATGGAGGCATCCACGAATCTCCTGTACTCATAAACCTCTTTCACGGTGGGGCGGGATAGGGTTCCACGCATGGATTTTGGAAAGTATTCCCCCACCGTCTCGTAGTATGAATTAAACAGGTAGTCGAAGTCGTCGCTGTAGGGATGGAACCTCGTCCTGAATGGCTTGAGGATGAAGGTCTCGTAGAACCAGGTTGTGTGGGCAAGGTGCCACTTCAGGGGGCTCACTTCATAACTGCTCTGGACAACGTAATCTTCTGTCTCAAGCCCACTGCAGAGGTCTTCTGTTGTTTTCCGAACCTTCCGGAACCGAGACATGAGACCCTCGAGCTTTCTGGAATCCTCGTATCCTTCGTTAACTTTCATTTTGATCCTGTCCATTTATAGAGCTCCGGACAACTTTGCTTTCCCAATGGCTTAAGGTTAATCAATTCTATGCTAGCCCGATAAATATCACTTCCGGGAAGCATTCTCAATTCCAAGGGCGGGAAACAGATATATGCATGGGCAGATTGGGATGTGAAAGATGGAGAGACGCGGAACTGCAAATCTGCCGCTTCACTACGGAAAGCCCCCTGAATACCTTTTCAAGCGCATGGTTGCACTTGGGGGAACAATATGCGACCTGATAATCCAGAAGTATGGAGTGGATAAGCTGCTGTCAAACCTTTCCGATCCGTACTGGTTCCACTCCCTCTCACTTGCAACTGGTTTTGACTGGAACTCGAGCGGCACAACTACTGCCACACTTGCTGCCCTGAAAGAATATTATTCCGCCAGGTCAGGAGATGTCTTCATCCTCGGCGGGAAGGGAAGGAAGATGTCAGATATTGCCCCGGAGCTGTCTTCTCTATCAGATGACGGTCTGTTGTGAGTCTCTGAGACGAGGAGGATAAGGGGAATGAGCAAACAGGTTGCAAAGGTGGACCAGGATCTACTTCAGGATACCTATGACCTGTACCTTCACTTTATTGTTGCGGACAGAAAGGGTAATTGGGTCATAGTCCAGCAGGGTATGAACAAAGAGGAAAGGATGGCGAGACGATACCACTGGGCAAGCAGCCATGACCTTGACCCTTTAAATGACGGCAGAAACGGCATTTCAGCGGAGATGAAAATGGGCTGGGCACTTGATCTTTCCACGTCCAGGAGCGGAATGAACAGAAAGCTGATGCTTGAGCTTTCAAGGGAGAATCCTAACAATTACAGGGGAGACCTCCTCTCTGGTTCCCAGAGGACCCTGGACAACTTTGGAAGTGATTCCAGAAACCTCGACCTCGACGTAAGGGTGAACTGGAAGCTGATGCGGTCCCTGTACGAATACCAGCCAGATAATTTCGATGACCTTCTCAATTTCAGGGGAGTGGGGAAATCAGCCATGAGAGCCATATCGTACATGGCAGAGCTGATTTACGGCGAACCCCCTTCATACGAGGACCCTGTGAAGTACTCGTTTGCCCTTGGAGGCAAGGACGGCATCCCCAAGCCGGTAAATGTGGCCGACTACGACAAGGTAACGGATTTCTACAAAGAGGTGCTCAGGGATTCCGGGAACAGGACATACGACACTGTGCTCAGGAATCTGGGAAGGCACAGCTTTGAGCGTACGAAGCAAGTATCGAGATAGAGGCAAGCCGGTTCCTGCCCTGATCTCCTGACGCGCCATTCTGGCGGAGCGTGAGCATGAGCCAACGGTTAAATATTTTCAAGAACTATGCTCAAGATTATATTCATGCAAAAATCAGAGGAAGTATCATTCAAAGTAGAAAACGAATTACCATTCCTTGACCCGGTCATCTCGGAATGGTTCAATTCCAAGTATACTTCCCTGACCGAGCCTCAGAAGAAGGCTATTCCTCTGATACACCAGATGAAGAATGTCCTTGTGTCCAGCCCCACTGGAACGGGCAAGACCATGACCGGCTTCCTTTCTATCCTCAACGAACTCTTCATGCTTTCGGCCCAGGACAAGCTTGAGGACAGGATATACTGCGTATACATCAGTCCCCTTAAAGCACTGGCAAACGACATAGACAAGAACCTCAGGAAACCACTCGATGAGATCAATGAACTGGTCGAGAAGGAGGGGAAGAAGTACCCCAAGATCAGAGTCGGCGTGAGATCAGGAGATACACCACAGAGCGAGAGGCAGAAGATGCTGAGAAAACCCCCTCACATAATCATTACCACGCCGGAATCATTCTCGCTTGCCCTTTCTGCCCCGAAATTCAGGGAGAAATTCAACGGTGTCAGGTACGTCATACTTGATGAGATACACGAAATATCCGCAACCAAGAGGGGGGCCCTCCTCTCAGTGAATCTGGAGAGGCTGCAGAACATTTCAACAAATTTTGTCCGAATCGGCCTCTCTGCAACACAGGCACCGATCGAGCTTATCGCTTCATATCTCACGGGATATGAGGACAAGGACGCAAGAGGGTGCGAGATCATCACTGTCGACACGAAGAAATTCCTTGACCTCAAGACTATCACCCCCGTCCAGGACCTCACCAAGACCCAATTCGAGGTTGCCAACGACAAGATGTACGACATGCTCGCCTCAATGATCCAGGAGCATGAGACCACCCTAGTGTTCACGAATACCCGCAGCGGAGCAGAGCATGTTGCCATGCGCCTCAAGGCCAGGGGTGTGGACAGCATTGAGGCACACCATTCTTCCCTGGGAAGGGACACCAGGTTCGAAGTTGAAAACAAGCTCAAGGCAGGTGAGCTGAGGTGCGTCATTACATCCACATCGCTCGAGCTTGGAATTGATATTGGCTACATCGACCTGGTGGTTCAGATCAACAGCCCAAAGTCCGTCTCTAAGGGACTGCAGAGGATCGGCAGGTCAGGGCATGGCATCGACGAGCTTTCCAAGGGAAGATTTCTAGTGTTCAACGTTGACGACCTCATGGAATGCGCAGTCCTTACAAAGGCAGCATATGACCAGAACATCGACAGGGTTGTTGTACCCACGAATTCCCTTGACGTTCTCTCGCAGGTTCTTGTGGGAATGTCGCTCGAGAAGGTGTGGGGCATAGAGGAGGCGTATTCGCTGGTCAGGAACTCGTTCACCTTTCACACACTAGATCACGATGACTTCATGGAGACACTCAGGTACCTCGGTGGAAAGATAGAGGACAGCACCATATATTCAAAGATCTGGCTGGACGAGGATGAAGGAACATTTGGGAAGAAGCGCAGCACCCGGATGATATACTTCATGAACATAGGCACAATCCCGGAGGAAGCCGATTACCAGGTCATAAGCGAGAAGGGAAGGCATCTCGGGCAGCTCAGCGACAAGTTTGTGGAGAGGCTCAAGGCTGGAGATATTTTTGTTCTCGGGGCCAAGACCTACATGTTCCTGAAAGTCAACAGGAACCGGGTGAGTGTGAAGGATGCCACTGGCATGCGGCCCACAGTCCCATCGTGGACTGGAGAAATGCTGCCAAGGAGTTACGATCTCGGGGTGCTTGTTGGCCAGTTCAGGTCAGAGGTTGCCAGGCGGCTCCACAACGAAGATGATGTTAAACAGTGGCTGATGGACAACTATCACCTGGACGAGTACGGGGCGAACAGCCTTATCTCGTACATCGGAACACAGGAGAACTTCGACCTTCCCACTGACAGCCACCTGCTCATAGAAGGCTATGTTGACAAGGATTCGTTCTTCAATATCATCTATCACATACCACTGGGCAGGAGGGTCAATGATGCGCTTTCCAGGGCATATGCGCACCTCATATCAAACAAGTACGGAGTAAACACACGGGTGACCGTGACAGATGACGGTTTCATGCTGACCACTCCCTCAAAGATTCCGCTCGATGAGCAGGTGAAGCTCCTTAAGGCGGGAGATTTCGAGGAAATTGTCCGGAAAGCACTTTCAAACACTGAGGTGTTCAAGCAGAGGTTCAGGCACTGTGCAGCAAGGTCGCTCATGGTCCTGAGGAAATACAAGGGGTACGACATCTCAGTCGTAAGGCAGCAGCTCAGGAGTGATCGGGTACTCAGCACCCTTGACAAGATGAAGAATTTCCCGGTTATCAAGGAGACCTATCACGAGATCACAACTGACATGATGGACGTGCCAAGGGCAAGGGACTTCGTTCGCAGGGTGATAGAGAAGAAGCAGTACAGCATCAGGGATTACAGCAAGGAAACAAGCCCCTTCTCATTCGGGATAATATTTGCAGGCGTATCAGACCTCGTCCTGATGGAGGACAGGTCCAGGATCCTGAAGGAGCTCCAGAGCAAGATCCTGGACAAGATATACGGATCCGAGAATGTCAAGTTCCTGTTTTCAGACCCCAAGGTAATAGAGAACTACTACAGCCAGAAGGCCCCAAGAGTTGAGGACGAAGACTCGTATGAGGAACTCCTCCACCATTTCCCGTACATTGATCCCTTCAAGAACAGGGTCAACTCGCCGTTCCCCTATGCAACGGGCGGAACAATAGACATCACTGCAGACCTGATCCGGAAGGACAGGATGGTCTCAGTAAGCATGCGCGGGACCCAGTGGGTGCACATAGACCTGTACAATGATTTTGCCACGCTTTTCAAGCGTGAACTTAGGCCCGCTGACACTGACGAAAAAATACTGGAGCAGTGCACAGGAAAGTCATTCGGAGAGATCAAGGAAGCGGTCAGCATACCCGAGAATGACCTGAAGGACAGACTGAACAACCTCGAAGCGGCGTACCTGGTAAGGAAAAGGATGAAGCATGAGCACATGGCATACGTAAGGAATGACATACCCGTAATGCCCGAGGAGAAGGTTGACGCGGCAGAAAGGCTTCTCTCCATGATTATATCCTCATACGGCCCGCTTACCGAGGATGAGCTTCTCATAAAGCTGCCTGCAGATCAGGAGCTGGTCGAAGAAGCCCTCCAAAGGCTTGTCACAAGCGGCCAATATGTTTACGATTATATCACCCCTGTATTTGTGAAACAGTATATGCTCAACAGCGACCTTCAGGAGCTGCTGGGTGGAACGCAGAGCAACATATCCGAGGACAGGGTGCGCAATTTCACCGTCCTGGCAGACGATGTGGATTCGTACTTTGAGCGCTACGGCTTTGCCATGAATGAATGGGACATAAGAGTCCGGGTGAAGGAGTTTTCAAGCGAGCGGATTAAGGAGCTTATGGATGAGAGGAGGATTGTCTATGGCAAGATCATCAAGCACAAGCTTTCCTATACCTCCATTAAGCTTGCGGATGCCTTGTACAATCTGCGCTATGACGCCCCTTCAGACGACGAGAAGAAGATCATGTCACTGGTCGAGGAGGGTTTCAGGGACGACACGTCGATCTCGGATCGCTCAGGCTTCCCCAAGAAGGTGGTGCGCCAGCTGCTGAAATCCCTGGAGTACAGGCTCTCAATATCAAGGGACACAGAAGGCAAGTTCGATCCTCTTTACGGGCTCAGGGAACCTGAGAGAAAGGATGACAGCATCAGGTTTCTTGTCGACAAGTACGGTCCAGTCACAGCTGAAGAGCTGTCCCGCACGTTCTGGATATACGCGAGGGATCAAATAGACAAGGCGGGCCTCAAGCCTGTCTATTTCAGGAACAGCCTCTATTATGGCCAGCAGGAGAATGTGGAGGGCAGCAGGCCCATCATAGTTCGCCTTCAGGACCCGGTCTCGCTGTATCTCGGCCGTGTTTACGAGAGGGAGGTCGACTTCAATGCAAGGCTTATATCCCGGGGCTCTGACGATGCAACCTTCACCATGGAGCAAAACGGCTCGATACTGTGGGTGGAAAATCTCGTCCTGTATTCCGAGAAATCTGGGAAAGATCTGATAGAGGCCCTTTCTGACATAAAGAAAAGGCTGGGATTCACAGCAGTAGTGGTCACTTCTCCTTCACAGGAGTTTTCCGAGGCAGCAGTCAAGATGGGGTTCAGCCAGGCAGGGGAAAACCTTTCCCTGGGTGAGTCTGAAATCTCGGACTACGAGGAGGAGGACCTTTTCAGGTATGCTTATTCAAAGATGTCCGGACGAAAGCGGGACTCAGAGTCCATATACAACATGCTGAGGGAGGACCCATTGGGCCTGAGAACCGAAATCGAGGCTAACTACATAGGCCTGAGGAACGTGCAGCTGAACAATTACTACCAGTCGAGGCTCGTGTTCAATTTTCTGGGGCCATACGGTGTACAGGCATACGCGCCGCTGGAAGTTGCATCAATTTACAGGGCCATACGAGATCTGCAAATGGACTCAAAGGACCAGATTGTGCTCAGGGCAGTCCTTGAGGGTGGAGGCCAGACCGAGAACGAGATATACTCACGGTTGAGGAGGACAATAAGCGGCACCAAGCTCATAATAAAGAAGCTTATCGGTGGTGCCCTCGTCGCCAAGGACTTCAGCCGCCGCCTGGTCTTCGTCCCGGAAAAGTACGGCAAGGAGGAAGCGGTCTCAATGATACTGCATTCCCTGCTTTCCACCTTCGGGTTCTTCGATGAGCAGAGATACAGGAAAGTGACAGGCGCAGAAACAGACGAGGAGTTCACAAGGGTCAAGGACAGGTTGCTGCGTGAAGGCTCCATAAGGAGTGTTATCAGCCGGGACAAGAAGATCGTCTACGTTGAAAAGGACTTCAAGCCAGTAACGAGCCAGCTTGGGGGAGAGCGCGTGGCATCACCGAAGGACCTGATCACGCTGTACTTCCAGGACTACATAAAAAGCAGGTTCGGCACTCTTAACATGTACTTCTACATGAAAGGGGGCGTAATCGAGACTGCCTTCCAGGTGAGGAAAAACCAGTACACGCTTCGCGTCACGAGAGTGTACGGAGAGAACAAGTACCGGGAGAAGGCAAAGAAGGAACTCAACAGCCTCGGATACGCTGTAATTTTTCCATGACTGTTTGCTGTCCGACAAATTTAAGATAGGAAGAAAAGTTTAGCCTGTGATGTATAATATTGCGGTCCTGATTTCCGGAATCTCAATCGTGCTTTCGGTTTTCCTCCTGGGGGTAAGCAGGAGGGTCTTGAAGAGGAGAAGGACCAGGATCCTTTCCTACATCTCATGGGTATTTGTGGTGATACTGATATCCAATGCAATATTCGTGCTCCAGGTATTCTCCGTACTTCCCATGACCGGCCATGAAACAACAATGCTTCTGGCAGAGGAGCTCATAATTCTGGTGCTGTTCTATGCAGGCATAGCCAGGGGATTAAGCTAATTGAAACCTCAACCTTCCACGAGAGATTCAATATTCGGCCTGATCGAGGAGAATCCCGGAATACATTTCCGGGAGATACAGAGGAGGGCAGGTCTTGCAGTGGGTCAGGTTGAGTACCATCTTTACCAGCTGGAAAAAGAGCAGAAGATTGTCATAAGAGAAGACGGGAAGGTCAAACGGTATTTTTGCTCCACAGGCGGAAGTTACTCGGAGAGGCAGGTGCTTTTCTACCTCAGGAGCAACAGCAGCAGGGAGGTTCTGCAGAAGCTTGCCCATTCAGGTCCGCTCACCCTCTTCTCCCTCATGAAGGTGAGGAAGTCCAAGCTCGAGAAGAGGAAGAAAGCACTGGACGACATGGCAAGGGACAGGATCATAGAGATATATGACGACGACGCCGTCAGCTATGTCAGGCTCAAGGATGTCTCAATGGTGCTCGACGCTGCCAGGAAACACAGGGACAGTTTTATTGACACTCTATCTGACAACTTCCTGTCCCTTGTGGATGATTACGACTAGAATTTCTTGCGCCTGTACATGGAATATGAAATTCCCAGGATCCCTATCCCTGCGGCCGCCCCGGCGCTGAGGAACTCAGCATGGACTATGAGGTACGCTACAACGTCCTTCACCCCTTTCTCAACAATAGGGTTCTGGAACAGGTGTGTCCCGGGGACTCCAAAATATGGATCCTCGAATATCGATGTAAGGGTGGAATTGAAGGGGAACTCAAAGGTTACAAGGATGCCTCCCATTGCGAGTCCTACCCTGGACTGCAATGTCTGGTTCACGCCATTTAGATCGAAGGTGTTGTTCCACCAGTAGAAAGCGCTGGAGTTCAGGAGATCTCCCGGCAGGATCTGAAGGCCGCGGTGGTCTCCCTGCATCCTGTCCTCAAGATTGTGGGTCACATTGCCCAGGTAGTACTTTGCCGCGCTCTTGCTGCTGTTGGAGGACTTTATGAGCTGGAAGAGGTAAAGCTGGCCTGGTCCAGGGATTGGGTGGTCGAATGTTATGTTGACAGTAATTTCCATGACTGAATAGTTCGGGAACAGGTATCCCGAACTTCCGGACGGAGACGAGGTGTTGTTTATCTTAACATTGGAAAGCTGGTAGCCGAGAGCGCTGAGTGTCAGGTTTACACTGGCGCTTATGGGTGGCCCGCCTTCCGGGATCGCCGGGGTGTAAGAATCAGACGAGACGGGTGTAAGGTCAAAATGCTCTCCGGGGGCTAGCCCCACATTTCCGGTGTAGTAATAGGTTGTGTTGTTGTGCTTGTCAAAATTCCAGTGGTTTTTGTTAAAGATCGTGTTGTAAATCCCATTCTGGTCATGGAGGACAAGGCCAAGGAATGAAAGGTTGTAGAATGCACTCTGGGTTATGTTCAGGGTAATGCTTGGAAACGGCATTGCCTGCACTGTTGACTGATTGTCGTCTGCAGAAACGGTCCCTGCTGAAATGCTTAGCACAAACAGAAAGGCTATGGCTATTACGGGGAGAGCCTTCACAATCTTTCTATTGCAATAAGAATAAAGATTTATTGGTACAAGGGAGCCTTTCATGATTCTGGTGTTCAGGAAATGCCCACCGGACAGTCTAGAGCGCTTCCAGCTTCCTCTTGAGCATCAGTGAACTGACAACAACGGACGTGGAACTCATTCCCATGGCAAGCGATGAAAACATGGGCATTACTGAGAAAATACCCAGCCCCAGAGCAGGAACAAGGGCTCCAGCACCAACAGGGATAAGGACAGAGTTGTAGCCTACTGCCCAGCCAAGGTTCTGCCGGACCTTTGTAAGTGTCTTCTGACCTATCTCTATGCATTTCAGGATGTTTCGCAGATCATTATTCATCAGAACGAAGTCGCCGCTCTCTCTGGCAATGTCTGTGCCGGATCCCATGGCGACGCCGACATCAGCCACTTCGACCGCAAGGCTGTCATTTATCCCGTCACCAGCGAACAGCACGTAATCGCCGTCAGTCTGGTACTGCTTGATTATGTCCGCCTTGCCTTCCGGCGTAGTGCCGTAATGGACATCCTCTATTCCAAGGTTGCCAGCAATTCTCCTTGCTTCCCCCTCAGAGTCTCCAGTGACCACGGAGACGCGTATTCCATTGGACAGGAGGTCATGGACTGCATTTTTCGCGCTTTCCCTTATCCTGTACTCAAGGAGTATCTCGCCTTCCTCTTTGCCGTCAACTGTTACGCTGACACCGGATTTGTTGCTGCTTGCAAACCGTTCCACTGTAATGGCCTTTCCCTCAATCTTCCCTGAGATGCCCTTACCGGGGTGTTCCTTTATTTCGTCTGCTGCTGTGTACGTGATTCCTGAGTCCTTGGCGAGCGAGACTATGCTCCTGCCAATGGGATGGTTTGATCCACTCTCAACGGAGGCTGCCAGGCAGAGAAGTTCTTCCTTTTTCAGCTTACCCTTTGAGGTAACTTCCCGGATCGAGGGATTCGGCTCTGTCAGGGTGCCCGTCTTGTCAAATATCACCCTGTTTATTTTTACGGTCCGGTCAAACGCTCCGGGGTTCCTTATTATTATGCCCTTCTTCGACGAAGACATTGACGATACAAGGAATGTGACAGGTCCTGCCAGGCCTATGGCGCATGGGCAGGCGATAACCACAATGGAAACAAATGCAAGAACAGCAACTTCTATGGCATGCCTGCTGCCCACTCCAAGATAGAAGAGCCAGAAGAGCGAAACAGCAACTGCAATGGTCAGTACAACTGGCACAAACACGCTGGAGAATACATCCGCGATTCTCTGCACCTTTGACCTTCCGAAACTGGCCTTCTCGAGAAGGTCGTGAATTGTCCTGACCGTGCTGTCCTGCCCTGTCTTGGAGACGGACACTATGAGATTGCCGTTGAGGTTCATTGTGCCTGAAACTACTCCGGAGTCTGTTTTCTTGAAGACCGGCGCCTGTTCGCCTGTTATTGTAGACTCATCGACCTCGCTCTCTCCGGATATCACGACACCGTCCACTGCAATTACCTCGCCTGCACGCACTGATATCCTGTCTCCTTGCTTCAGGTCACTGGTGTTGACATCCTCCTCGTTTCCCTGGGTGTCGACCCGGTGAGATACCGCCGGAATCATTTCGAGCAGCTTTGCTGAGGCACTTCCAGCAGACTTCTTGGTGTAATTCTCGATGAAATTGCCGGTCAGGATCATGGTAATGATGAATGAGGAAGCGTCAAAATATACCGGTGACCCAGGTATTGTTGAGGGCTGAACAGTGACTATAAGTGAAAAGACGAACGCTATGAGAGTTCCAAGTGTAACAAGAAGGTCCATGTTGCTGCTTCTCTGCTTTATTGAGTGGTAAGCACCGGTGTAGAAGTCAAATCCAGAGTAGAACTGGACAGGTATGGCCAATGCCAGGAGGAAATAATCCCTGAAATCGAACTCCAGCAGGAATGTGATCAGTATGATCGGGATGGAGAGGGACCAGCCCACTATCATTCTCTTCTTCAGCTTTTCCCCCTCTTCTTCAGGAGAGGCAAACCTGTTCATGCAGGTCTTCGAGCAGAAGTAGTACTTCTTTCCGTCCCTTTCAAACACAAGGTCGGATGTATCGGGGACGTACATCCCGCATACCGGATCAGTGGGCATTTCCGTGAACCCTATCTGGAATGCTTGAGTGGGTTCTTGTCAAACTCTTCCTTGCAACCCTTGCTGCAGAAGTAGAAGTTTTTTCCCTGGAAACTGCTCTGAAATTCAGAGTTTTCCTTGACGGACATTCCACATATTACGTCTCTGGCCATGGGTTGAAATCGGGATCTATGATAAATATGATGTGCATAACATCTGGAGATACCTTCTCTCTCCACCCCTGCGAGGCGCTTCACTAGAATGAGAGCGCACTGAAAATGAAGAGCCTGTTGTTGTGGTCTTTCCAGCAACCCCTGTCAAGTCCTGCTTTCGCGCAGGTTGCCTCCAGAAATTCCCGTCCATTGAACCCGAATTCAGTTGCAACCTGTGGCAGCAGAACGCCCTTTCCGAACATGCTCTCTACCATCAGGCCGTCCTTTCCGATGTCAATTTTCTCCAGGTCTCCCTCTCCGGACACCCTGAATTCGTGGGGAATCTCCAGTACTGTTATTTCAAGTGAGATATCCTGGAGTTCATCCTGCCCCAGAGGCAGAAATCTCGGATCCTCGGTGGCAGCCAGGATGGCAGATTCCTGCACCAGTTCTAGAAGCCCGGATGGAGGGTATATGAAACCTATGCAACCCCTCAATTCATTTCTCTTCTTCAGGGTAACAAATACCCCGGCCCTTATGCTATCCAGGTAAGTATCAGCTTCCACGCTGCACGTCTCGGGAAAGAAATGCCTCTTCAGGGCACACGACGCTGCGCTTCTGAGGATTTCCCTGTGGGACGGCTGGAGCATTTCTTCCAGGTCCTTTTCCTTGTCATCTAGGATTCTGCCTGGCAATGATAATACCATGAAAATCTAAGATATAAACTGATTTCCATTTTCCGGCAGTCCCCGGATTATCCTATCGCCCATTGGCTTTTGGTAGAGTTCTGCTTCAACGCACGCGAAAAAAGGTTGAGCATAGGACACAAATTAATATACAAGCCACTGAATTATTCATGTAATGGACAGGCCACCGTCAGTGAGCGGTTTCTTCTATCCCTCAGAAAGGAGGGAGCTTGAGAAAATGCTCGATGATTTTTACACAAAGGTCCCTGAGCCTGAAGGCTGCCCTGATCCACTCGGTGTCGTGGTCCCCCATGCTGGCTTCATATATTCGGGACTCACCGCTATGCATTCTTACAAGGCGTTGAGAAAGTCGGGGAAGAGGAGGATTGTGATAATTGGACCCAACCACAGCTCCTCGCCGCCATATGCTGCAGTTTATCCTGAGGGTGCCTGGACGACCCCGCTGGGTTCCGTGAGCATTGATTCCCATCTTTCAGAGAATATCGCAAGAGGGTGCACACGCGTTAAGATAGATGAGCGAGCACATTCAGTGGAGCACTCTGTTGAAGTTCAGATACCCTTTCTCCAGTACGTGCTGGGTGATTTCTCCTTCTCCCCAATTGTGCTTGGGGATCAGTCTGAATCCACTGCAACAGAGATTGGAGATGCACTGAACGAACTTGGCGAGGATGTGCTCATAGTTGCATCCTCCGACCTGACACATTACGAAAGCGAGTCCTCAGCCGAAAAAAAAGATCATGAGCTCATATCTGCAATTGAATCACTCGATGTGCCTCATTTCTACGATCTTATCGGCGGTCAGAGGATTTCCGCCTGCGGATTTGGAGCCATCGCAGTCTTGATGCGGGTGACAAAACTGAGGGGAGCAAAGCTTTCACTGCTTGATTACAGGACATCAGGGGAAACCAGCAAGGACTGGTCCTCGGTTGTAGGCTATGCTTCCATGTGCTCATGCCTGTGACCAGAAAGCAAAAGAGGAATAACAGTTTAATCAGAGAAGGTTTTTCTAGTCCATTGATCCATGAGGCAGAACTCTTTGAGCCGGCCGGGCAAGACAGGATAATGTGCACAGCTTGCAGCAGGTACTGCACTCTGAAAGACGGTCAGACAGGATTCTGTGGCGTCAGGAAGAACGAAGGGGGGAAACTGGACCTTCTTGTTTACGGAAGGCCGCTTGGGACCCAGATAGATCCAATCGAGAAGAAGCCGATCCTTCACAGCCACCCTGGCACATCAATATATTCCTTTGGGACGGCAGGATGCGATTTTGCTTGCCAGTTCTGCCAGAACTTTGAAATGAGCCAGAGAAAGAGGATAGGTGGGAGCCTGAATATGTCCCCAGAGCAGGTAGTGGAAAACGCTGTAAGGAGTGGGTGCCAAGGGATAGCATTCACGTATAACGAGCCGACAATTTATACGGAGTATGCCAGGGACATAGGCGTTGTGGCAAGGGAAAGGGGTCTTTTCACAATATTTGTCTCCAACGGCTATGAGACACCACAGTCTATAGACATGATGTCGGAATTCCTTGACTGCATTACCGTAGACTTCAAGGGAAACGGTTCAAAAGAATTTTACAGGCGTTACATGTCTGTCCCGGACTCTGACTTCATATACGATGCGCTCCGAGCGCTTTCAAAGACAAATATACACACGGAGATAACTGATCTCGTGGTTCCGCGTGTTGGCGATTCGCTGGAGGAAGCTGAAAGAATGGTCCGGGAAGTGAAGGGCATATTCGGCAAGTCTATCCCTGTGAGCTTTCTCGCTTTTCACCCTGACTACAGGATGATGGATTTTCCCAGAACACCGGTTTCGACTCTTGAAAAACATTACAGCCTAGCAAGGGAAATCGGGATGGAATACGTCTATATCGGCAACGTTCCTGGGAGCAGGTACCAGAACACCTATTGCCCCAAGTGCGGAGAAATAAGCGTGGAGAGGGACATGATGCACACCATATCATTCCGCCTGACTGAAGACGGGAAATGCCAGGCCTGCGGGCATGATATCGGCATAATACCGCGTGAGATCAAGAACAGCAGTCCATGGCGTGTTTTTGGAATCTAAAGCATCACATCCCCGCTGTTTGGCCCGAGTGTCTGTCCAGTGTAGAGATTTCCGCCCGGATCCGACGCGAGAAGTACGGCAGTAGGTGCAACTTCCTCCGGGACACCGAACCTTGGAAGTGGAAGTTCAGATAGCTTGGTCCTGCGCCATTCATCAGTTTCTTCCTCCAGCATCGCAGTTTCAATGGGCCCTGGCGCTATGCAGTTTGCAGTGATTCCGTATTTTCCCAGCTCCCTGGCTATTGATTTTGTAAATGCGATTATGCCTCCTTTGGATGCACTGTAATGAGACATCTCGACTCCCCCTATCTGGCCCAGCTGGGATGCTATGTTTATTATCCTGCCCCACCGGGATTCCCTCATCCCGGGCACTACAAGTTTTGTGAAGAGAAATACGCTTCTGAGGTTAGTAGCTATCACCCTGTCCCATTCCTCTATGGGCATCTCCTCGACTCCATACTGGCTCAAAACTCCGGCATTGTTCACCAGTATGTCGATCTTACCGGCAGTCTCGAGGACATCTCTGACAACTTTCTTCACTTCCTCGGAAGAAGTGACATCTCCCTTAACCAGAATTGGATCCTCCCCGCCACTTTGCTTCATCTGGTCACTGAGAGCTACTGCATCTTCCCTGTTTTCTTCTCCCTTGAAGTGAATGGCCACTCTGGCACCCCCGCGATGAAATGCCAGGGCGATGGCCCTTCCGATACCCTGGCTTGACCCTGTGACAAGTGCTGTCCTGCCTTTGAGTGGAAGAGTTCCTGTATTGTCAATATCTTTCATGCATAAACATGGATTCTGCCTTTTTATTCTTGCCTCTAGGTTTAGTGTGGTGCATGTTTAATAAAAACTCATTGTATGACCATTCGGATGATAGCAAGGATACTGGAGGGTGACCACGAGGCAGTCGGGAAGCTACTGGAGAAATTCCTCATGTCACTTAAAGAGGGAAGCCCGGATGTGAAGACCTTAGAAAAGGCGCGTGACGCCCTGCAGAACCATATTTACTGGGAGGAGACCATTCTATTCAGAGAAGCAGAAACAGAGCAGAACAGTGCCAGGATTCATGGTCTAGAGGTAGAGCATGGCGGCATCTGGAAACTGCTTGACAGGATCGGTGAGATAGTCAGGGAAGGGAATATTGATCTTGCTATTGACAGGACTGAGGGATTGTTGAGAGTACTCGAAACCCACAATTCTGCAGAGGAAGGAACGGTCTACAGCCAGCTCGACCTCATGGACGAGAAAGCACAGGCCAGACTTATACAGTTTGAGGTGCAGCATGCAAGGGCTCCAGCGGGATGGAAATGCAGAATCCTTTCACGCAGGTAATTCAGCATTCTCATTTTTCAAGAACTATGTGCGCTAGTTAGTTAACCATCCTAATGATTCCAGTCCGGTACTATTGAGAAGGAGCGGTATAATCAGGATATTCATCATTTCTTATTTCGTATTCGCCATGCTCTGGTTATTCGTTCTCCCGGCCTATTTTCCGAGCGTGTCAGGATACCGGTTCTTCCTTCCATTCATATTATTCTTCCCCTTTTTTGGCTGGGGTAGAAGGGGACGAGGCGGAAGCATCCGGACCCCGGAGCCAAGAGAAACGGAAAGAAAGGATGACCAGAGGGACTACACTTTCGATAACATGATGGAAGACACATCAAAACAGTCCATGTCAAACAGGAATGCGCTGCTCTTCATTCTTGGGACGGTTATGATCATTATTGCCATAGTGCTTGCCCTGACAAAGATCATATGAGCAGCCCCCAAGTGACAATGCCAGAACAGAATTAAGTATATGGAGAGGAATACCAGTCTATGCCGGTCGATCCTGACATCAGGAAGATACTAGAACAGACTCTGCCATTGCTGCCTCAGAACTGGGAAGAAGTTGACCCTGTGGAATTCAGGAAAGAGTCAAAGGCATACAACAAATTTCTCAAGGTAGATGTCCCCGTCTCCAAAACGGAGGATTTTGAAATACCGGCTGAAGGCGGAAAGCTCAATGCCAGGTTATATTCAAACGGCGATGAGAAGGCACCCATGGTTTTGTACTTTCATGGCGGCGGCTTCGTATTTGGTGACATTGACAGCCTGGACAGTGTATGCAGGATTGTGTCCAGGGTTGCCCATGTCTCAGTTGTTTCAGTGGAATACAGGCTGGCGCCTGAGCACAAGTTTCCGACTGCAGTTGAGGATGCATATGCATCTTATCTGTGGCTTCTGGAGCATTCAGAAAAATTCAACATTGAAGCTGGCAAAATTGCAGTGATGGGTGACAGTGCCGGCGCCAACCTGTGTGCGGCACTCTCCGTGAAGTGCATAGAAGAGGGAAAGCAGTTGCCTGCCCTGAGCGTGCAGTTCTATCCTGTTGTAGCGCCAGATTTCTCTTCCCATTCCGCAAGAGAATATTCGGAAGGATTTGCTCTGTCGGATGACATGATACGATGGTTCCACAGGCTATATTCTTCAGGTGAGGATGACATGATGAGCCCGCTCCGCTTTCCTATGCTCTACTCAAGATTATCTGAGATGCCTTCAACTATTGTGGTAACCGCGGAGTATGACGTCTTGAGAGACCAGGGGGAAGCATTTGTCGCCAAGCTGAGGAAAAACTCAGTAGAAGCGACAGGGATAAGGGGCTTGGGGTTAATTCACGGATTTCTTGGATACATAAAGTACTCGAGGGCTGCAATGGACGTGCTCAACATGGTCGCTGCCTTGGTCATGGAAAGGCTTGCGGACCAATGACTTTTTCTTCTATGGACTTCCAATACCATTTCAGATGATGCGTCTGCTCAACTGCTCTCTTCTGGGAGTTGAAGACAGGCTCCTCGGAGTTTTCTTGGCTGAGAAGAGAAGATCATTTTAACGTCCGGGACAGTTTCAGCTGCTTTATTCATTACTTACGTGGTACCCAGAAGCAGTACTGAAAAGCAACAATCGTCTCAAAAAATGTAATATGGCGAGTAGCCGACTCCAGTATTTAATGTGGAGAAGAGTCACACGTACTTCCTGCATGGGACAATACGTCAAATGTAGTATCCCGGCTTCCGGATTCGAACCAGAGACCTGCGGATTACGGCGGTTTTCCATGCCGTGGATTCCCTCTACAGTCCGCCGCTCTACCAACTGAGCTAAGCCGGGTGAACGCAGATAGGTTCTACACTAATAATAATTTGTCCACGTTGTCTCGCTGTCCGCCTCAGAGGCGGTTGATCACGGATATCAACTCTTCTTCAAACCCTTCGGCAGTTTTGCCATCACTGCCGAGATATTTCCTCCCCAGTTCGGAAACCCTCAGCATCAGAACCCTGGTGTTTTTTCCTTTTTCAATGAGCACAATCTTGCATGGCAGGAACAGTCCATAGTCCTCATTCTCGCCAAGAAGCTCCAACGCAGCCTGCGGCTTGCAGACATTGAGGATGTAGTATCCAGGCCTCTCTCCACCAAAATTCTTCGTCAGAATCTCCTTCGCGTCAACGTAGGACAGGAGCACGTACCCGCCTTCCTTCAGTTCCGCGGAGAGCTTTCCGAAAGTGTCCTCTATTCCGGCATCAACAGACCTCTCGTGTGATATCATGATTCCTGTATCCCTACCGTGCTGAAAAATGAATTGATTTTTTGTAACGGACGAAATTTCGAATCCATCTGAGCATTGTTTTATAAATTTTCATCCTTCCGAGAAAGATGAAGGATTCTGCCAGCCTTAACTATAATGAGTCCAGGATTCTCAGAATTCTAAAAGAAGATTCCCGTCGATCGGCAAGCGAGATTTCGGAAATGGTCGGTTTGAGCCGGAGCACGGTCTCAAAAACAATCTCTAATTTGGTTGATCGCGGGAAAATACGCGCCTTCACGGTGAGCGTTGATACTGAAGAGGATGACATCATGATTCTCGCGGAGGTCGAGAGTCTTTTCGACATTCCAGAAGAGTTCCTTGTCGAGTCGGTTGAGCTTTCGGATGGAACCTTTCTCGCTGTGTTGAGAAAGGGTGCGATGTATGAGAAGTTCCCTGCCAGGTCCATGAAAATTGTCCATAAGTTAACGCGCTATGACGAGAATGAGCTCAGCATAGACATGTATTGCGATTATTGCAGAAACAGGATAACAGATGAACCGATCAAGTTGAGCTCAAACACCATGACTTACCTCGCATGCGGAACTGAATGCAAGAGGGGGTTGGAGAACCTTCTCCACACGACACGCTGATCTTCCACTCCTAAATCTTCAATGCGTGCCCAGACGTCTTGAGCGCGAATGTGATGAAGGCAGTGTGCCCGAGCATTCTGTGATCGGGCCTTGTCGCGCCTTTGCGCACCAGGAGGTTCCTCTGGATGATCTCTGAGGTCTCCAGGACTCGCATACCTGTGGTGTTCATCTTAACAACAGTGGACTCACTCTGGTTGTATGTTGGCGAGTATGTGACCAACATTCCGCCGCTCTTGAGGCTTCGGACAACGTTATTCAAAGCATTCCACGGGTCTGGAATATCAAGAATCACGCAATCAAGGTCATCTGGGAGTCCATCAGATCGTACATCCCCTTTCATGGGCTCCCAGTTTTCAGATGCCTGAAACCTTCTCACATTGTCTTTTCCAATCTTAATGGCTTCTTCGTTGACATCCATTGTAAAAAGCCTTCCAGTTCCGCCTAATGCCCAGAGCAGTGCCGAAGACAGGGCCCCAGATCCGATTCCCGCTTCAAGTATCCTGTTCCCTGGCCTCACACCAGCGCGTGCTATTATGTAACCACAGTCTTTTGGATGTATGATCTGGGCACCCCTGCGTGCGACAGAAGAGAACCAGGAAGGGTTGTATTCCATGATATCGTAGGTGACTCCGCTGATCAATACAGAGTCGCCGGTCGCCAATACTGAATTGGGGGAGAGCCTGTATTTCTTGCCGCCAATGTTGACTTCTCCGGTTGTTTCATCAATCAGGCCGAATTTATCATCACTTTTCAGGATTTTAGTCACTGTTCTTTCCTCCCTGACTTAGCTTGCTTGAGCCCTCGGAGTAGTACCCAAGCGCAACATCAGAAACGTTGTTGCCCGTCCTTCCAGTGATGATTGCACTGCCATTACAGTTGAGGAGTGTGAAGGAATCGCTCTCATTAAGAAACTGGTCTATAACATCGTTGCTGACTTTGCCCCGGAGATCGGAGTCAACAATTGCGCCCATTGCTTCGCTCCTGCCGTCTACGCCGTCTGTTCCAATGCACATAAGCAGAAAATTCTGCCCCTTCATCCTCCGGAGAAACCGAAGGCAGAGCTCCTGATTTCTACCTCCTTGTCCATTTCCCTTCACATTTACCGTGGTCTCCCCTCCGAAAGCAAACCAGAATCCTCTTCCTTTGAGAATGTAAATGTAATGCAGCATGGAAGCCAGCTCTTCTGCGACCATATCTACGTCACCGTTTATGTCAGAACCCAACATTACGCAATCCTTGCCGCTTTTTCCAAGAGTTCTGGCAAAGGCATGGACGAAGTCGCTGTTCTTGAGCACTATTTTCTGCCTCACATTTTCATAGTACTTGCGATCCAGCGCCGGGAATTCAGCGTTGCTGCTTATCCTTGCAATAGCTGGGCATTTTTTACCATAGACCGAAACAATGCGTTCCAGATCACTGGAGTCTAATTTGCTTTCGGTCAGTGGGCCGGACGCGATCGTGCCGATGTCGTCCCCAAAGACGTCTGAAATGACAAGGGAACGCACCTGTGCAGGGTACAGGATTTTTGCAAACTTTCCACCCTTGACTCTCGAGAACAATTTCCTGAAAGTGTTCAGCTCATATATGTTGGCATCTGCATCCATCAGGCATTTTGACCCCTCTGCAAGATCATCAATGGAGACGCCTTGGACAGGCTCTTCGAAAAGTGCAGATCCTCCACCCGATATAAGGACAACAACAAGATCATCCTGATCAAGCCCTTCTAGGCCTCTGGCGATTTCCATAGTGGATTGTTCTGTCAAGGACCCTGTTATCGGGTGGGTGCCCCTGAGCACCTTCAGCTCGGGAAAATCACTGCCGGTGTCCTGGTCTTCAGGCACTATGATCCATGCAGAGGTGATCCTGTTTCCGAGACTCTCCCTTATGCCCGAGTACATGGTGTAGGAAGCTTTGCCGAAGCCCACAACAAAAGTTCTTCTCGCGTTCTCCGCCTCTTCCCTGAGAGCCTCGCCTTCTCTGCGGCAGACATTTCCAGGGTCCAGATCCTCGAATATGCCTGGCAGTTCTTCGAGAACCTTTCGCCTCTGGCTGTTTGAGCCAATCCGGTCAAGGTTCTTGATCTCCATGGACTCTAAGCTATCCCGGGATTAAAAATGAAGCGATTTGAAATCAGTCGCCGTAGTCGACTTCAAGCCCTGACAGGTGCCACTGTATGATGCCGCCCCGGATGTTGTATACCTTCTCGAAGCCGTTTTCCATCAAGTACTCGGCAACACTGTGGCTCCTGTTGCCGCTGTTGCAGATTACAGCGATATTCTTGCTTGCCATCTTCTTCAGCTCCTCCAGCCTGTCAGGAATCTCGGCCATTGGAATGAAGAGGGAATCCTTCACATGCCCTGTGTCGCCATAATACTCCCAGGGCTCCCTTACGTCCAGGACTACTACTTCTTCACCCTCTTCTTCTTTCATCTCCAGGACATCGTAAGGGTTTAGCTGCTCTACTTTCTTTGTCATAAGGGAAACACCTGCTACTGCCACATAGGTCTGTGCACCTGCTCAATGGGCTCCTCTTTTTTAGCTTTAACTGTTGACACTACCACCGTGACCGAGTCCTCTTCAACAACACTTCAAGGACCTTCTCTCCAATTCTGTCCTTTGTGACCTTGTCATCGAAATTATTGTTGCCTGCCCATTCCTTGAGGCTGGAGTAGCCTGCCTTGCGGAGTGCTTCCTCTATTTCAGTCAGGTGGCCTGAAATATTGATCATCTCCTGGTCAAGAAATGTAGCCTCCCACAGGAGCCTCAACCTCCTCAGTTCCTTGATTGGGTCAAGGGAATCCTCAACCCGCAGTTCTATCAGCCTGTCGGAATGCTCCTGGAAGGGTTTCCCCGTTGTTGTAATCAGTATTGCAACACTCTGTTTCCCTCTTCGGTCACCGCCCTTTGCCTCGCCGGCTTCAAGTGCCCTGATCACTCTCTCTGTTATGTCTCCTCCTTTCTCCATTTCAGACGCCATTGCCTCGACTACCTCTCTGCCGGCAAGAATGTTCCCCTGTACAGAAAATCCATCTCCGACTATGTGGCCGGCAAAATCCAGGCATTTTTTTCCAGTGTGCGCGGCAGCATTCCCATTCCTGTCCACAATTGCCAATTGCCTTACCTCAGGCTGATCATCCCGGGAAAGAAGTGCCTTCAGAGTATCATGCGCACTTTTGTCTTTCAGCAGTTCGAGCCCTTCCGGGCCAAATGAATAATTCACAAATGCCTGGGTAGCAACTGCACCTACACCTGCCTTTGACCAGGGAACCACAGATCCCACTGAAAGGAACTTGCTAGCTACGCCAACGCCCCAGGTGCCCGAATCCCTGTCATGAAACGCGACTGAGAATGTCATGGTTGCCTAAACCCCAAATCGTCTAAAACACTTGCTGTTGCTTGACCCCCAGTTACGAGGTACCAAAGTTGGAATAGGAGGATGGGATCAGGGAAAGTCCAATTGAGGGGATTCTATAGATGTACAATATTGCGATCATAGGTGGAAGTACAGAGCATGGGGCTGCGTGCAAGGGCGCGTACCTCACCGGAAAACTCCTGGCTGAAGAAGGCGTTGTCGTCATCAATGGCGGAGGTCCTGGCGTCATGGAGTGTGCCTCAAGAGGAGTGAAGGAATCAAAGGGTATTGTCGTGGGAATCCTCCCCGGACTGAATCCAGAGAGAGGTAACAAATACCTTTCCGTGAATCTCCCGACAGGGATTGGATACGCCAGGAATTTTCTCATAGTGAGATCCGCGGATGCCATAATCGCATTCCAAGGGTCTTCAGGCACTCATTCTGAGGCTGCTTTTGCAATAACTGAGGGAAAGTCGGTCATTTCTCTGGGAGACCTCTCCATAAACAACCTGAAGGAGGGAGACGGCAAGCTTATGAAGGTATCCACCCCGGAAGAAGCTGTCGAGCTGGCCCTTGTGGAAGCCCAGAAGCACAGGGAAATGCAGAAGGAGAGGGTATCTTACTTTGATGAATACGACTGATGCTCCACAAGCTATGGGAAGGCTTCCCTGAGTCTGTCTTTTCTAACAAGAAACCTTGAGCCTATGTAGAGCAATGGAAAGACGTAGAAACCGATTATTTCCAATATGTCAAGGGCTGTGATAAGGCCACCGTCAAATATTTTCAGCATGGCAGCAAGGTGTGCTGGAGAGGACAGGGATGATACGACTGCCGCTAAGGAAAGTATCACGCCGACATTTAGCGCAATCCGGCTTCCAGTAGCTACAAAGACTGCGTCCACCGCAACTGCGGCCACTGCGCCAAAGGTAGCATAGGTGAGCATTGCCGGCACAAGCGAATTGCTGTGCAGAAGGTAGCCGCCCGCAGAAACAAAGACGATAGATCCCGCCATGTAGAAAGTCATTGTCCTTCTGAGCGGGTTCACTCTTGTGGAACATGGGATGGCTTAACAATTTTGCCCATGCTGGTCAACGGCGGGAAAAGCGCGAGGTCATCCCGGAGAACGGGAGATTGTACCTGTTTCTGGAAATGAAGTCATAGAGATCCTGGCCGAAGGGGATCAGCCCCAGGAGAAAAGAGAGGGCTGCCAACGGGAATAGGGGCGGAATACGAAGGAGGATTGACGTGAATGCATGGATGCCGTCCCTGCACTCTCCGTAATCCATGCTGCACGCATGCACCCTTTCCCCGAGTTTATCAAGCGGCACTGGCAGGCTATCCAGCGGAAAATCCTGGAATTTCTTGAGTGTTATGGCACCAAGGAGGTCGAATTTTCTGATTATTACAGCAGATCTTCTGCATACGGGGCAGAAGCCGTCATATAGGACAGCGATCCTGCGATGATTGATATCGGACCTGCTCATTCTACCACGTTTGAACATTGGAAGCTGACGGATAATTCTTCTCCCTTTGGCTTCAGGCTTTCAACTTTTTCATAAGCTTTTTCTCGTCCGAAAAATAAGCGTCCGAACCATTTTCCCTGGCGATGCTTGCTGCATACGCACTCTGCAGACCCTTGGAGCAATAGAAAACCATGGTCCTCCCTTCTGCCTCCCTGCTGTTCATGAAATCCGGAAGCATGCGCAGGCTCACGTTTATCGAACCTGGGAAATGCCACTGAGAATATTTCAGCCTGTCCCTTAGGTCAACAACTATCGCACCGTCAGGGATTTCTTCAGCTTCAAGATTGGAACTTTCTGCCTTTTCCAGTTCGCTCGAAATCTCCGAACCGGGGATCGTATGGTCGGTGGAGAGGAGTTCTTCCAGCCCGGTAAAATTCTCCATGTCGTCTTCAAGGTCCTTTACTGACGGTTTTGTGATGGGATTACCGGAAAAGAGGGCGCAAAATTCTCCGCTGGATGTTTCCGGAAAAGTCCCTATTTTTCTTGCAAGTGCGGTTATCTCGTCCTTGTCCAAGCCGATCAGAGGCCTCATCACGGGAATTTCAAGACCATGGCTTGTGGCGTGCAGGCTCTCCGGAGTCTGTGATGAAACCTGCCCCAGCGACTCGCCAGTGACTATTCCCTGTGCACCAGACTTGCGGGCAATTTCCTGTGCAGCCATGTACAGTATTCTTTTGTAGGTTACGTTTCCAAGCTTAAATTTAGAGTGATCTGTTATGGTTTCCACGAGCTTCCTGCCATCGAGGATGTGGATTCTTGGATCATATCCATGGGCCCAGTTTTCAACAAGCCTTTTTGCAGCCCTCAGGAAATCGGCGACGTCAGTCGGCGGGGCCAGCGAACAGAACACAATGTCTGTGGGACACCCCCTCTTCATCACATACCAGGCTGCGACGGGGGAGTCGATGCCGCCTGATACAAGGGCAACCATTTTGCCCTCACTGCCAAGCGGCAGCCCGCCGGGACCTTCCAAGGTATCAGTGAAATAGTATGCAATCCGGTCCCTGACCTCGATGCTGACCTCCACCTCCGGGTTTCCAAGGTCAACACCGGCAGACTGCTCAAAGAGTGCATCTCCTACCCTTTGCATTATATCCCTGCTGCTGAAGTCATGAGAGCCGGACCGCCGTGCCCTGACTGCAAATGTCTTACCGCTTACTGAACCTGACCATAGGCTTCTGGCAGTTCTTATAATATCATCCAACGAGGAGAATTTCTCAGAAATGCAGTGTGAGAATGTCTTGATTCCCATTACCCTTTTGAGAGCTTCTTCAGCATCCTTCCTGCTGCTCTCATCGAGCACGAAAATCCTTCCATGGCCCCGCTTGACCTGGCACTCAACACCGTACTTTCCAAGGGCTTGTTCCATGTTCCTGACTAGCCGACTTTCCATCCTGTGCCCGGCACTTTTGCCCTTGAGGCCGATCACGGAGCCCCGCCC
>JBJKRS010000131.1:0-3608 GCA_046704525.1 Thermoplasmataceae archaeon | reverse complement strand
GAGAGGGCGAACTCGAATCTGATGTCAGTGAGGAGGGTTAAGTCGTAACAAGGTATCCGTAGGGGAACCTGCGGATGGATCACCTCCTAAGATACGACGAGCCATAGGCACACTCTGCCCCTCAGATCCTGCACAAAGTGCGCATTTATTTACTTTCAAGCCGTCACGAAAGTGTTTTATTTCATATTCCGCTTAAGAGGTTAGATCATTATGTCCTTTGATGAAAAGGCGCTAGAAATCCAGGACAAGGTCGAGAGAAGATTCTCCGGCATTGGAAAGGGAAAATATGCGAGGCTGCTCAGAATGGCCAAGAAACCCGACAGGGATGAGTACCTCAAGGTCCTTCTCATCACGGGCGCAGGCATCATCCTTCTGGGGCTGCTTGGATTCTTTATCTATCTTATGATGGGTTATTACTTCAAGATACCTTAGGTGAAAATTAATGCAGAACGCAAATGAGAACCAGTTTGAATGGATCGACCTTGAGGTTTCCGACTTCAGCATGGGGAGCGGGAGAAGGCATGAAGTCCCAATAAGGCTGAAGAATATACAGAGCAAGAAGAGGAAGTTCAGCGTCGGTGTCAAAGTAAGTTTTGAGCAGAGGGATCCACTCATTGAGTGGTTCCTGTCCCTCGATAGCGGCAAGAACAAAGATTACACCGTTTCCCCTAACGACAACGCTTCCATATCGGAAGACCTTGAGATCGACGGGAACCAGAGCAGGAAGGTAGCGTTTTCAATAACCACCCCCAAGGGAGGGTACATGGGGGACAAGATGAGGGTCACCCTCCACGTTGAGTCAGAGGACGGGATTCACTCACTTGCAAAGGAGTTTGCAGTGTCCATATCCCCCATAATTGTAGCCCTTAAAACAACCGTTGGCAATGAGATACCGGTTTCCAGAGACCTTGTCAACAGGGCGCAGAGGGACAAAGAGGAGAGGATGGAGTACAATCCCAACGCAGTTAGCGAGGTACTCGCTGTTATGGCTCCCTTTGAGGTCAAGGGGTACGTGTTCGTGGAGGCAATGCATTCAGACAGGATTGCCTATATTGCCCGTGGAATAAGAGGCTTCAAGGGCATTGTCCAGGGAGACATAGACCTCGAGGAGATTGTCCACTACCTTACGCCAAAGCCTGCAGTTACGGGCCTGGAAGTCGGGGCATTTGTCGAGCTGATCGATGGCCCGTTCAAGGGAGAAAAGGCCAAGATTACATTCATTGACGCGGGAAAAGAGGAAGTCACTGTCCAGCTCATTGAGTCCATGGTCCCCATTCCTGTGACAGTGAGAGCCGAAGCAATAAGGATGCTGGACAAGAAATAGAGTAATAATGAAACTCAAGGTTGGGTCCAAGGAGAAAGAGCGGAAATTCCTGGAGCATCTTAACCAGTTGTTCGAGGACCCCGCGGTATTGATTCCTGACTGCATGGACAAAGGAATGCTCTGTCCCTTTGAGTCGTACAGGAAGAAGCTTGACTCCGGAATGAGTTTTGAGAAGTACAGCAGGTCTGCGGACCAGTTCCTCAGCGCTCTAGGTGAAACACAGAAGATCATAGAATCAGATTCCGCACCTATCCTGGGCTTTATCACCACCCCTTACGGAAATGTAGAATACGCAAAACGTGGCAACACGGACCCAAATGTTCTTGCCGGGGTTCAGCACTTCGACAGCAGGATATTCAGGATGCTCGCTTTCTCCTCGCTTGCCACCAGCAAGAAAGTGAGGGTGTACTCATCCAAGAACTTCTACACAGCATCCTGCAAGAAGAGCGGGCCTGGAATCAATTTTTTTCAGGACGTGCTTGATGAGCACGGGGTGAAGTATGAGACAAGTGACGATGAGATCGTCATCGGCGATTCAGGCAAGAGCTTCACAATAGAGCATTTCGCCGGCACACGGGTGCGAGTATATGAGAATTCACAGGGAAACACCTTGCACACCATCATGCGGCATTTCCTGACAAAGGACTACTTCACAGATTTCGCCATAAGGAGTGATTTCCTCGAGGACAGGGTGCATGGGGTTCCCCAGGATGCCGTCGCGTCGTACTTCAACGGCAAGATCGATGACAGGCAGCTGATGCGGAGGATAGTCAAGTACAGGATTGATGAGGCGGTAGGCTCTGGTTTGTATGTCATAGGTGAAACTGCGTACGGGGACCTTGATGAATTCCTTTCCCAGTTTGACGGAGAACCCGTGTCGTCAGATCTGCTCAGGCAACCCCTTTCGGATTATGGAAAGGGGATCTTCCTGGAGAATGCCAGCACCAGGAAGCTGCTGGAGATGCTCTGGAAGAATAGCGGAGAGAGCATCATAAAGGAGATGTTTCCGGAACTTGATGAAAGCAGGATCAAGTCGCTCAAGGGCAGCCCTCTAGACAGGATAGAGGCCGCCAGGAGGCTCGCATCATCAGAAGAGATAGAGGCCTCCTTTGAAGTTGAAGCATGGTCAAAGAATTCCCAGTATCTTGTGGATCTCCTGAAGAAGTACCACAAAGAGGGCAAGGCTGCCGCAGTGAGGGAAGGGGAGAGGACACTTACTTCGTCACCGATAGTCAAGGCAATCTATTACGCATTTCTCGAGGCAGTTGGAGAAAAGGGGAACAAGGAGTGGATGTTTTCCCCCAACGAAGTGGACTTGGGAATGAAGATGAAGGACCAGATTGGTGAGCTTCTGAGCAATGTGAGCAACGTCAACAAGAAGATGGAGTCGCTTAAGTCGTACATTCCGTGATCAGCATGCCTAAGCATTTCATATCAAAAAAGGAGTTGAAGTCCCTCAAGGAGAAAATTTCAACTCTTGGATTTGACCCAGCCGTTCTAAGGGATGTCCAGATAGAAGAGATAAAGGACGAGCACTGTTATTTCATTGACAGGAAACCTTTTGTTTACGAGCACGGCCAGGAAGTCATTCCGACACTGTTCATGCTCAACGAGGTCAAGCCAGAATCAAAGTACGTTAGCGTGGATGACGGGGCAGTCCCTCATGTCATGAACGGTGCGAACGTGTTCGCGCAGGGTATTACCGACATTGATTCAGGAGTCAGTGAGGGGGACATGGTCTTCATCAGGAACAAGGACGGAGTGTACATCGCAGTCGGCGTAGCGCAAAGATCAGCCTCCGAGATCATGGATGACAAGAAAGGAGAGGCGGTGAGGCTTATTCACTTCCCGGATGACAAGATATTCAAGACCTTCTACAAGTAACGCCACCATAACAGTTATCCGGCAAATCGGCATGGATCTTCATGGCGGAACTTCTAAACATCGGTGACAGCGCCCCTGACTTCACCACAAGGGACCAGGACGGCAAAGAGGTAAGCCTCAGCCATTTCAGGGGAAAGCCCGTTGTACTGTACTTCTATCCCAAGGATGACACCCCTGGGTGCACAAAGGAGGCTTGCAACTTCAGGGACAACCAAAGCGAGTTTGAAAGCAATGGTGTCAAGGTGCTAGGCGTCAGTGTGGATGATGTCGGTTCGCACAAGAAATTCCAGGAGAAGTATAACCTTAATTTTACGCTTCTTGCCGACGATTCTCTTGACATTTCAAAGAAATACCGCGCCCTTGGAGAGGGGTATGACAACAGAATCACCTATCTTATTGA
>JBJKRS010000130.1:0-7065 GCA_046704525.1 Thermoplasmataceae archaeon | reverse complement strand
GCTCCAGGCTGGATAAGTCCATGGGGTTTGAGAGCGCATTCGGCAATCTCGGGATAGTATTTGCATTCCTGATGTCTGCACCGTCTTACTCCATCCTCGGCTGGAGGGGACCGTTCCTGATATATGCAGCTGTACAGACAACTGCGGTTGCAATCACTTTCTCTGCCATGAATAGGCGAGGAGCCGGTGAAATGAATGGCCAGAGGAAAGTGGACGAAGACCTGGGACAAAATCAGGGCGCAAATCTCGCGGAGACAGTCCACAACAAAAGGAGAGGCCTTCTGGGATTGCCCTTGTTCTTTGTGGCCACGGGGTTCGTGTCGGGAGGAAGCAACGCAATATTTGGCAACTTCGGAAACCTCCTCCTTTACCATGGAGGCTTTCCGTTCTCAATCTCAAACGACCTCATGGCAGCATGGGTAGCCTTCGAGTTTATAGGCGCAATGACAACCGGCAGGCTTACTGCCCGATTCACAAGATTGAGACTGCTAACAGCATCATATGCGGTGGCGGGAGTAAGCGCGATCCTTTTTTCCCTTTCAGGAACTTTAGTCCCGCTCATAGTTTTTTCCCTCTTTGCCAGCGGTTTTGCCATATCCATAACATACCCTGCAACTTACTCAGAACTGTCCGATTACTCTGGCAGCAAGGCAGAGCACAGTAAAGGAGCAAATTATGGAATGCTGTTTTCCAGCCAGATTGCAGGAGCTGCAATTCTCGGATATGCGGTAGGGTACTTTTCTGACAGCTTCGGTCTTGGGCTCTCTTTTTCCCTGGCAGGAGTACTCCTGCTGGCAGCAGCCGTAATGGTCCTGTTATGGGAGAGGCGGGGCTAATGCCCCTTCAGAATGATCAACACAAATCAGTGGCATCAGTGCTTCCTGCCGCGAGTTTCTGAAACCTCACGCGACATTCCTCCACCGGTAAGGAGAATTATGATGAAGCCTACAACGAATTCAAAAGCTTGGTCAGTAGAGCCGAAAAGTATCGGTTGCTCCCCTAGCCATTGGAGTACGGAGAAAGCAATCATTAATGCTCCGAAGACGATGCATAGAACATTAAACGCAAGTCCAACCGCACCTGAAACGGTCATTCTTCCAGACCTTGATGCGGAACGTTCGCCTGTTTCTGTCATGGTTTTCACACCCTGTAATCATTCCCATGCCAGAATATCACCATCTAGCCTAACATATGCCACCCTTGATCCTAGGCTCCTGAGGTTGATAGAATGAGTATAAATCGGTGGGTGCAATCAAACCAGGACTGAGCAGGAGGTATTATCTTCATGGCCAAGAGTAGCGGGTATAGTGAGACAGAAGTCAGCTGGAAGCTTGATGATTTTGATATGTACGGAACCCTATGTGAGCCCTCCCACGGAAAGGCAAAGGCTGGTGTCATCTTTGTCGCTGGAAGTGGTCCAACAGACCGGGACTGGTGTTCCCCTCTCCTTCCGGGAGCAAATGGTTCTGGAAGACTGTTGGCAAGGGAGCTGGCAGAACATGGGTTCACGTCACTCAGATTTGACAAGAGGGCAGCAGGTCCGCACGCAAGGGAAAACATTCCCAGGCTGGTGGGCAACATCAGCATGCGGAGCCATGCCGATGAGGTCAGTTCCGCCGTCCATTCGCTTGCAGAGAGAGCACAGGTGGGCAGCAGAATATTCGCGCTTACAAGCAGCGAGGGTGCAATACATGCATTGAACTATCAGCTCCAACAGATCAATCCCAGATTTTCAGGATTCGTACTCACTGGAATGCCTGGTAGATCCATCAGCGATGTCACAAGGCAACAGATGACATTCATACTGAGGGGAACAGCGGATCCTGAAAAATACCTCAGGGAATACGATGATGCCATGGACAAGTTCCGCAAGGGCGAGAAGGTTGAAGTTTCCGATGACCTTCCCGAGGCCCCAAAACTATTGATTCAGAGCCTTACTGCAGAGGCAAACCTTCCATTTTCCAGGGAGCTGTGGCTTACCAACCCTGGCGACCTGCTAAGGCAAGTTTCCGAGCCGGCTCTGGTGATCATTGGAAAGAAAGATCTACAGGTGAACTGGCAAGAGGATGGCAAAAATCTGGAAGCCATAGGCAGGGATAAAGGAAACCTTGAAATTGCCTACCCTGAGAACGCCAATCATGTTCTGAAATTTGAACAGAAGGCAAGGGTTGATCTGATTCCAGACGAGATTGGAAAGCAGTACAATTCTGACCGGCGGGAGCTTGACCCCGAAACGGCCCACATTGTTCTGGAATGGCTTGACGCACAGCTGTAGAGGAATATGGCAGTAAGCATTGCACCTGGCGGTTTGATCAAGCGCAATCCGCATCATTTTCAGCACCTCCCATATTCCGGCCTGAAAAAGCAGCAATGAGCGAAATTCATTAGTTAGGCATACCAAACATTTAATTAACCCTAACAAATCCCCCTCCACAATACGGGAGATGGTTTCAACCTGACAGAGAGGAGCGGCAAGCTGAAAGAGGCATCCAAGCTCAACTTCAGGGAGCTGCTGAGAGAATGGATGTTCTTCCAGATGAAGTTCGTGAGGCGAGAGGGCCTGGCGGTTCCACAGTTGCTGATTCTCAGGTATGTTTACTACACCCATCCGGAAAACCTCTCATCCGTTGCCGAATATATGGGAGTCACCAAGCCCACGGTCAGCGGAATCATGGCCACCCTTGAGAAGGATGGCTATATAAAGAGGGAAGTCAACCCGGGTGACAGGAGGATCGTAAATATCGTCGCTACCGAGAAGAGTGCTGATCTCTTCAGAAGGCTGGAGGAAATGACTGAATTCGTTGTAGACGGATTTGTCAAGTGCATTTCTGACGACGATCTCAGGAGGCTCAACGAGAGCATGGTTCTCCTTACAGACAAACTCAGGCAAACCTTGAGGTTGGGGGAAATCTGAAACCGGGGAACAGAACATGACAGAAAACAAGAACACACCAGATTTTGTCAGCATGGAGGCATACGACAGGAAGTACGCGTACAGCGTGCTGGGAATACTCGTAGGCCTGATTGTGCTCGTTATGTACATAGAAGGCATGCTGACCCCTTCTCTGCCAAGCATAGAAGTTGCATTCAACATAACTCCAGCCCAGGCCAGCCTTATACTTTCCATGTACATGGTCGGAGGAGTGGCCATAACCCCCATTGTAGGGAAGCTCGGTGACATATACGGGAAAAAGAGGATCCTGACTGTGATGCTCTCCATATATGTTGTTGCTGTTGCAATAACTGGCTTCTCGCCCACGTTCTGGGTAATGATAGCCTCCAGGACAGTGCAGGGAGTGGGGCTTTCAGTGATGCCCCTGGGGTTCAGCCTGGTAAGGGAAGAATTTCCAAAGGAGCTGGTTCCAAAGGCTCAGGCACTGATAAGTGCCATGTTCGGTGTTGGGTTTGCCATAAGCATACCTCTCGGATCACTCATTTCAAACGATTTCGGGTGGAGGTGGACCTACCACTCTGCCATACCGTTCCTGGTAGTGCTTGTTATTGTATCATTCCTGGTAATCAAGGAAAGCAGGTTCCGCAAGCCAAATGTCAAGATCGACTATGTCGGTGCCGCACTCCTTTCGTCTGTGCTGTCAATGTTCGTGATGTCACTTTCAGAGGGTTCTACATGGGGATGGACCTCAATATACACCCTTGGCCTGGTTGGGGCTGGAGTGATCGCACTGGTTCCCCTGCTCCTCTACGAGCTGAGGTACACACGCAGGGGCGGCGAGGCCATAGTGAATTTCAGGCTCCTCGCCATGAGGAACGTTTTCGTTGCAAACATAATCCTTGCCATAGCAGGGATAGGGCAATTCCTGGCCATGCAGGCACTGACATACAGGTTCATCTACGGGTTCAATGAATCCATATTCCACACAGGACTCTCCATGGTTCCATTCGCAATAGGAATCTTCGTTTTCGGCCCGATCACAGGGTCACTGGTTACTAAAGTTGGAGTCAAGCCACTGGCAATCGTAGGGACCCTAGTCTCAGCAGCGGGCTTCCTGATGCAGGGAATGCTGCCAGGGTACAATGAAATGCTTGCTTATGAGTTCATAACCGGAGCAGGCCTTTCCATGATAAACGGAACACTGATCAATTTCGTTGTTCTGACTGTGAATCCACGGGAAATGGGTCTGGCGACTGCACTGAACAGTACCTTCAGGTTCCTGGGCAGCAGCATTGGGGCACCCATTGCCGGGTCTCTACTTGCAACTTACAGCACCCTTGTTCAGGTTCCCGGTCCTAACGGCCCTGAGATTCTCACAGTTCCAAAGGAAATAGCGTTCACCTACATCTTCGTGATAGCCGCAATAGTGTTCCTGGCCGCAACAATCCTGATACCGTTCGGAAAAGAAGTGCTTGGAAAGAGGGGGAGGTCAAAGGCATCCTCTGTTGCACGGATTGTAGCAGAAGCAGAACCGAAGGGGAACGCCTGAGGGGCTGTTCCTTTTATATCTCAGAGAATCGATAAGGAAAAAAGCGGCGGCGGACGCCCTAAGTGCAGGAACTAGTGGGACTCACCGAAGGTGTTCGGGCGCCCGCCAACCGCGGATTTTGTTCAGCGTTTTGTGAACCCTTGTGGCGGGGATCACCGCTGACCGCAGTCGGAGGAACTGCGTCTACAACATGTGATGCAAAGAACTAGTCATATGTCTTGTGGTACAATTGTGACAAATGGTCACGTAGAAGCTGATTTGTAGCGATTCTCATAAACCCCACGTTTTTGGGGCAGATTTTCAGGGTGATTCCACGACCTGGGTTATCGGTTGAAACACCCCTTCCTGCGATGGATGAACTGTTCAGCCTCCTGGATTGATCTGAAGACATGAAAGCCCTGAACCGTGAAGTATCAGCAATCTGTTGACAGGCTGCCGCAGGTTGAGGTGCAAGTTGCGTCCTTTCCGCATTTCCGCTAAGCCTTGAAGTTTAGGAATCCTGTTTATAAGCCCATTAGGAATGAAATTTAAGGTGGTATTATTGATAAGCAACAGTCCATTCTCGCTAGCAGGAAAAAGGGCGCTCGTTACCGGTGGGTCCATGGGAATCGGCATGGGCATTGTGAAGAGGTTCATACACGCAGGGGCAAAAGTATTGATTGCAGACAAGGCTGTTGAACCCGCCGAGAAATATGCGGATACGCTAGATTCAGACACAAGGAAGAGGCTCTCTGTCCTTGAAGTAGACCTTCTTGACGACAGTGCCCCGGAGAAAATGGCTTCTGAAATGGAGAAGCGTTTTGGTGGCATAGACGTGCTAGTCAACAATGCCGGAATATACCCGACAGTTCCGATGCTGGAGATGAAGGAGGATCTTTTTGACAAGGTATACAAGATTAACCTTAGAAGCCTAGCATTCACTTCAAAGGCAGTAGCAAACATGATGATAAAGCAGAAAGTCAGGGGGAAGATTGTAAACATAGCTTCCATTGACAGCCTGCACCCTTCATACATCGGCCTCGCTGCCTACGACTCGTCCAAGGGAGGGGTGCTTATGTTCACGAAGAATTTTGCCCTGGAAGTCGCCAGGCATGGTATCACGGTGAATGCCATTGCCCCGGGGGGAATTGCTACTGAAGGTGCAGGAGCGTCCTCAACCAACATACCGAAGGAGCAGCTCGAGAAGATGACAGAGGCATTCATCAGGCAGATTCCGCTTGGAAAGATGGGCGTACCGGATGACATTGCCAAAGTTGCGCTTTTCCTCGCATCAGAGGGATCAGACTACATGACTGGGGAGCTTGTGGTGGTTGACGGAGGTAGGCTTCTGATGTGAAGCCACCTATGACCGAAGAGTGAGCGACCAGCCAAAATTTTAAATCTATTCTGGCTAATCTTGGAAACGGCTCACCACACGTTCGTATGATAGCTGTAACAAGAAACCTAGTCAAGATTCTCCAAGTGTACAGAGTGTTCCTCGCAGCCGTAGGGCTGACCTGGATCGCTGTTGCTTACGGGGTGTTCAGGTACCTGGATGTTGCCCACATAGGCCCACAGACATTGCAGAACTTCAGCGAGATGTACCTGCTGGGTTTCGTGTCATACCTCATGTATGCGTCTTTTTACGGAGTGTACGGGGTATCCAGGCAGATCGCCGAATTCAGCAGGGTCGGCACCGTGATCATCAAGCTTCACACAGAGACCTTTCTTGCGGTTATCTTCAACGTAGGTCTTTCGGCTGTTATTATGGACAGGCTCATAGACCTTTATGGGTTGAAGCTTCATTCCGTGGTCCTCATACTGCTTCTCGTGGCAGCCTCAAGCTTCACGAGGCATCCATTCCTCAGGAGATTTGTGAACTATGTCAAGGACAGGATGCTGCCAAAGGGGTACGAATCAACATACCCCCTTGACGATAAGTAATTAGCAGTTCCGCAATCATGAGGACATGGGGAATACCCTCGTAGTAGTCAATTTCAAGAATTATCAGGAAGCTACGCTGGAGAACGGCAGCAAGCTCCTCGGAAACCTGAGGTCTGTAAATGTTCCCGTAGGGACATCTGTGAGATTTGCCATGAGCACAATGGATCTCAGATCCTCTGGCCCTTCAAAGTATAATGACATCTATGCGCAGCATGTCGACCCGGAAGGCATGGGATCGTCGACGGGAAAAGTCACCATGGAGATGCTCAAGAAAACTGGCATTCAAGGATCCCTTCTTAACCACTCCGAAAACAGGATTTCACCCGGAAGGATAAGGGAGACTGTTGAGAAGTCCAGGTCAGAAGACTTCACAGTCATACTCTGCGTTGAGAGTGCCGACGAAGCCTCGTCCCTTGCTCCCTTAAGGCCGTCATACATTGCATATGAGCCTCCGGAGCTTATCGGCGGAGATATTTCAGTTTCATCAGCAAAGCCGGAGATCATCGAGGAAGTCGTTGGGATATGCGAAGATCACGACGTTCCTGTGCTCGTTGGTGCAGGAGTCAAGAACAGGTTCGACCTGGAAAGGTCGATCGAACTTGGTGCCCGTGGTGTGCTCATAGCCTCAGGCATAGTGCGATCCAGTGATCCGGCGGGCTCGTTAAATTCATTAATATCATCATAATAGGGCAGAGTAAAT
>JBJKRS010000129.1:0-11234 GCA_046704525.1 Thermoplasmataceae archaeon | reverse complement strand
CAAGAAACAGTGATTCGACCATCCCAGCTGGTTTGAGCCAACACAGATTTGGTGAAGTGGGGAACGCAACAACCATCGGAAGCAACCTCTCCCGGTCAACCTATGTTGTTCAGGGAAATTTGTCGGTTGGACAAGGAGACCTTCTCAAGGTAGTCAACACAGTCCTCGAATTTGAGCCGAATTCGGGTACAAGCTCTCTCCGGGACAATGGAAGCATATACCTCTACAATTCCGTGATCAGTGAGGAAACCGGGTCAGGGCATAGCCTGAATATTTCGGTACATGGAAGGAAATACGGCATGGCAGTCTTCCATTTGAGAAATTCTTCCATTGCCATGAACGGCTCAATTGAATCAGACTATGCAGGCATATCAGTTGTTTCGTCCAGTATTGCAAGTCAAGGACAGAACTCAAGCATATTCGAGGTTTTCAGGCACAGCGACGTGTACTTCCGGAACTCTACTGACTCAGGTTTCAGGTCTATGGGCCCAGGGATGGAGTTCAGCAGTGCACAAATGGACGGCAACATAAATCCCGCTGTATCAAGCAATACCTATATCCCATTGCAGACAGTAAATTCCCCGTACGATTCTTCAAAGGTTAACTTATTGCAGGTAAGTGTTGACTACGGCGGATACACTACCGGCAACAAAACCCAGCTCCTGTTGAACCTCTCTGGGAGAAACGTTTACACATACACATTCATGAATACTGGAAAGGTTTCCAACAGGACACTGGCATCTTTTACCGTGCCATTGAAAAAACCGCTTGAAGACGCATCTTCAATCACCACAGGCACCAGTCTCACAGCTTATATGGTTATGCGTACCCAGAATGTATATACCACAGTGTTTTCATTGAATTTTACACTGTTGTCCAACGACACAGTTGGTAAGCTCGGGAAGGGGGCGTTCGGCCCAGTGCTCAACAATACCTCGGCCATCGTTTTGGACAGCGGATTTGGGATAAGCTATTCACGGCTATACACTTATGGGAGAATCCTCAATCCTGAACATAATACATTCTTCCTGCTGAACAGGTCCGAATTGAAGGCTGTTGGGTTGTACAGCACCTTGAACACTGATAAAAACAGAAGCCAGCCCTTCGTGATAAAGGACTCAAACCTTTCCCTTTTCGCGGATCAGAGATTCTATCTAAGTGCTGATGAAGGCCCTGTTTCAGGCGTTAAGTCCTCTATTATTTCAAACGGTCAGAACACATCAATGAATCATATGGCCAACAGAGACAACTGGAAACTGCTGCAGGAGCTGCGTCACACGTGCTGCTGCTTTCTCAACACTTCAGTAAATGGAACATTCAGGTTGCCTGTTCTGAAGGAGGAAATTCACAACCAGACAGTGCACAGGTTTGACAATTATATCCTGAAAACCGGAATGCAGGAGAACTTCTTCTCCGAAAAGAACTCCCCTGACAGGCTGGTTAACTCAACAGTAATTGATGCATCTGTCGATCTACCACTGGTTTCCGGCACTTTGGCACATGGAAAGATCATCAAGGGAGCCAGGGGGCAGATCCACTCAAAAATAAGCTCTCTTTATGCACCTCTCAGGAACGCTTCTGCGAAGATTACAATCGGAGGAAGACAAAGGAATTACAGCACGGGGATTCAGAGCCTCAATATAAGCAGAAACGGAACTGAGGCAAATGCATGGGCGCTACCTGAACTGAAGGGATTCAGTGCCGGGGAGCATGGGATGGCTCTCAAAGTCAATGCAACTGCAGAAATCTACAATCAGGCACACATAGTGAATTCAACAGAATTTACGCTTTATTCCAATGTGAACCTTGATCTGAAATCACACTACAAATGGGAAAGATCAGCGACTGTGCTATCAGTCAACACATCTGTAAGGAACAGCGGTAACTCATCGGTCACTGGTGCAATGATGTTGTGGAACTTCAGCTATGACGGCGAGAGTGTCTTCCACGATTCCAGTGACATCAACATTTCCGGGAACTCAGTTGCAGCAGCTGAAGTTGCGACTCCACCCAGCATTCCTGTTACAGGTGTATCGGTCAGGATTGTCCCACAAGGTGGTGTGATACCGTACAACACTTCCGGCGAGTCTGAAAAGATCAACGTTGACCGGCCCAATACAGCCACATCAAACAGTTCTATCCTTTCAATAAGCCGTCTTGGACTCCCCGTAGGGACATTCTGGGGAATCCTGGTAAACGGGCAGGCCAGGCAGTCTCTATTCGGCACAATTAATCTCAGCGTGAGCAACGGCCCGACAAGAATCTCAGTCCTGCCTGTCCCTGGATATCACGCGGTCCCCGGATCTACTGTTCTGAATGTTACTTCGAACGTTAATTACAGCGTACATTTCGTTCCAGACACTTACACTGTCACGTTCATTCAGCAAAATGGTATTGGCGCTGCAAACTGGACTATCTCGGTTGGCGGCAATGAGTTCCACCCATCCGGGGATCTGTTCTCAGAACAGTTGAGCAACGGAACCTACAGCTACAGCATCTCTCCTCCGTCTGGTTTCAATGTGAGGAACGGTTCAGGCACATTGGTTGTATCCGGTTCAAACGTAACTGTCCAGTTCCATTTCCTCAGGGTCGGTGGGAATTCGGGGAACCTTCCTGTCTATTTCATTACCCACTTCTACCCAATCCTTGCTGCGGGAGGTGCTATGATTGCATATCTACTGTACAGATACACTGCAAACTCATTCCTGATCTGCGGAAGCTGTGGCAGGACTCTTGGTTCGAGAGCTGAGAATTGTTCTTGCAATTACGCAGAATTCCGGGGAAAGGTTAAATGAGAATCAAGCTATGAAGGCACGTGGGTATCCTGCACAGAGCCTTATTTATAGACAGGGATGGCACAATTAACAGGGATTGCCCGTACTGCCATGACCCAAAGGACCTCCATATCTATGAAGACGCAGTCAGGCTCATGAAGCAGTACAAGAAGAGCGGCTATCTCGTGATAATCGTCACGAACCAGTCAGGCATCGCCCGGGGCTATTTTACGAAGGAACAGATGGACCAGTTCAATTCTGCAATGCTAAAGGAACTGGGGGAAAAGGGGGTTGAAGTGGATGCCATTTATTTCTGCCCGCATCATCCGGACGAAGGATGCGACTGCAGGAAACCGGCAACTGGAATGGTGCAAAGGGCCGCAAAAGAACATGATATCATGCTGTCGCAATCCATAATGGTAGGAGACAGAGACGACATGGACGGGGAAATGGCAAGGCGGCTCGGAATGCATTTCAGAAAGCTCTCCCATGATGGAAGTGAATAGATAACAGAGGAAGTGCAGAATTGCAGCTTAATCAGGATGCCACTGGTGAGGATGTCCGAAGCAACAGAAACTCTGGAAGCCTGAGCTTCATTAAGAGAAATATTGTCAGGGGCCTGAAATTCACCATTGCGGGAGGAGCTGGCTTCTTCATCGCAGAAGGTCTCATAGGCCTCGGCATACTTGCGGTGGGCCTACAGTATCTTGTGGAAATCAACATAGTTGCTGCCATACTGAGCATAGCAGGCGGATTTTTCATAAACGAGTACTGGACTTCCAGAAATGAAGGAGACCACTCCGGTAGCATTCTTGGCCTTGTGGCAAGGTTATTGAAATTCGAGCTAGTGTACGGTGTCGGCAATGCAATATCGATCTCTGTGCAGCTCTTTCTTTACAGCAGTTTTGGCATCTATCCCCTGCTGGGAAACATTGCGGGCGCTGTTGCAGCCCTCCCGGTGAATTACCTCATCAGCATGATGGTGGTTTGGAGAATAAGGCTGTGAAGAATCTCAGTCCTCCAGCTCTTCAAGTATCACGTCGCTCAGTATGTCAGAAAACGTGTCACTGTCATTCTTCACTGCTTCTATGAAGCTCTCAGGATCACTGCGATACTCCAGAAACTTCTGAAAGTTTCTCTTCTCAAACTCGAAGTGCTGGGAGTAGTATGATGGGGTGTCAACGTACATGCCCACTTCTCCAGTGTTGACGGTTGGCCTCAGGTAGAGGTACAGTATGACCGTGTCAACATTCTCCTCCTTCACCCCCCTCAGGACTGATATCATTCTCTTGTACAGGCTGACCTGCCTCCTGTAACCTGTGTCAGCGGAGTCACTGTTCTTCCTGTATCTCAGGGTGTATTCCACATTCCTGTTGGTCTTGAAGTCCACCACTATGAAGTGCTTCTCTCCCTCCTCCTCGTAAGTGTAGACCGCATCAATGAATCCCTTGACTTTCAGGTCGTCCACCGGGATGCCGAAGATAGATCCAGTGTCGCTGTTTATCGGGACCTCGGTCTCCACCCTGGTGATATTGTACTTCGCCTGCATCGACCTGTGGAATGCCATGAAATTGTCAAAAGCCTTCTGCACCTCCGGCTCCAGGTCCTTCGGGACATCCTCGCCTCCGGACTTGAGGTAATTCTCTATAATGGCATGTATAAGAGTCCCAGTTTGCATTGACTCACTGGAGAAAGGCACTCTGAGAATGTACTGTTTCACAAAGTCCATGGGCTTCTCCATTTTGTCTATGAGAGAGTGGCTGATGTTGTTTGGCGAGGCGAAATAGTTAGCTATAGCTTCAGGGAGCCATTTCCTCTTCCCTTCAAGCGATGCTTTCGCCTCTTCTATCCTTCCTTCCACAAAGAGTGAATATGCTGTAATGTGCCTGGACTGAAACACATCTTCAAGTTTCTGCTCGGACAGGTCCAGATCTGTCACCTTTGCAGCAGTAACGTCAAACCTCTGTGCAACTTTCGGGTCAGCCACGAGAATGAGCCTTCTCTTTGCCCTGGTTATGGCAACAAAGTCGACCCTGAGGTGCTCAAGTGCGAGCTCGCTCTCATCGCTTTTCAGCCCCTTAGAAAGCAATATAGCGTTCACTACCGAATCAAGGACTGAAAGCCTGGTGGTCGGGTTCTGGACGGGCCAGTATATGACATTGTCAAATTCAAGGCCCTTTGCCTTGTGCACTGTCGTAACGACAAGGTTGCTCTTTCCTGTAAGCTCCACCTGACCCTCGTTGGCAAGCCTCAGGAAATCCATGTATGTATCAAGTGTTCCATTTATCTCATCAAAGTATTCCTTCGTGGACTGGTACATCCCCTTTGCAGTGTTGTAGTATTTCTTGCCCATTGCCACAGACTTGGGGATGATGACCTCGTTGAACAGTGCCTCAATGCCTCTCCTGTCCTTCCCATAACTGTGGATCTTCTTCATGAACTCGTTGAGGTCCATAATGCTGACCGCATCCTCGTAACTCTTGTACTGGATCAGCTTGCATATCCCGAATGCCTCTTCGAGGGTGAATCCGGAGAACGGAGAGAATATGCATTCCCTCAATGAATCAGTGGATTTTTCCACGAATCCCTTCAGGAAAGTAACAATATCCCTCCTGGCAGAGAATGAGAACCTGGACGAGGAGGTGCTTTCATAATCTATTCCCTTCATGTCGAGCACTCTCGTAATCCTGTCAGCCTGGGCATTGTTCCTGACCACGATAGCCGTCTTCTCGCGGTCGAAATCTGCCGATTTGTCCTTGAGAAATTTAAGTGAATCTAGAATGGATGTCTCAGCCTTTCTTGTGATGACCCTGTATATCTCGCCGTCCTCATCAGTTGCCGATTTATAGTCGGGAAGCTCTCCGTAGTTCTGGGGATCACTCACATTCTTGAGAAAGAATTCTCGGGAAAACTCAACAAGGTCCCGACCGGAACGGTAGTTCTTGATCAGCTTCTGTGGATTGACTTCCTGCTCTTTCATGAATTTCCTGAAGTTCTTTACGTTCCCGCCCTGGAAACCGAATATGGCCTGCTTTACATCACCGACGAGGAAGAACTTGTCGCCAGCTTTCTCTACTATCCTGGCCTCCATGTCATTGATGTCCTGGAGCTCGTCTACAAAGACGTACTTGTATTTCCTGGTCGTTTCTGTCTGGAGAAACCTGATAAGCATGTCCTCGTAGTCAATTGTTGATTCAGACTTGGCCTTCTCATAGTCCCTGAAGGCTTCCTGGAAATATTTGAGCAGGTGCTCGGCCTCGTTCAGCCTTTCATCATACTTGTCCCAGCTCCTGGAGAATCCCTCTGCGGTCGTTGACTCAAGATGTTTCATCACTGCTATTGGGTTGATGTCTCCCGGCGTGATGCCGTAGCTCTTCAGGTACCTTATTGCATTGACAAATTTGCCAACAGTGGGGACAGATCCAAATTCATCGTTGAGCAGGGTTTCCTTGGGATAGTTGAGTGCCTTGTTGTCAACAATGCTCTTCAGGACTGCATATCTTGCCAGGTTGTCGCTGATTACCTTGAGCTCGCGAGCGCCATTATTCAGGACAGAGAAGGCATAACTGTGGAATGTGTGAACTTCTGGAAGGGCAGAAGCGATCTGGTATTCCTTCAGTTTCTGGAAGATCCTCTTCTCCATCTCGTCTGCTGCCCTCTCTGTGAAAGTGATGCAGAGCATGTCTTCGGGCTTGACCCCTTTCCTTATGTAATTGCATATTGCCTCTGAAAGCTGGTGCGTCTTCCCGGACCCGGGGTTTGCGACGAGCATGTAGCTGGATGACGGATCGAACTCCATGATAGAATAAGTGAACCGGAAGTGAGATTTATGTTTGATGACAGAAAATGGTTAGAGGTTGGTAAGTATGGATTCCGTCTTCCTGACCCTGCCCATCCTCTTCAATACGAATTCAACAGCGTTTCTATGCGCTTCTTCCACCATGTCAGCCATAGCATCCTCTGCGAATATCTGCTGGAACCCGTATTCGTAAGCAAACCTTGCAGTGCTTTCAACTCCGTATGTGGTTGCGATTCCCCCAAGGATTATGGTGTCGATCCCCCGCCTTCTGAGTTGAAGTTCGAGGTCTGTTCCATAAAATGCACCCCACTGCTTCTTGGAGACGATAATGTCCCCTTCCTCCGGGCCTATTTCAGGAGTGAAATCTGCCCAGTCAGGAGGAAGGTCCCCCGCGCCTCCAAATGAGGTGTCGCTCTTCACCTTCAGGGCTGTTTCGGGGGTAAAGTTCACGTGCACCAGGAATACGGGTATTTCAAGTTCCCTGCATTTGCCGGCAAGTTTTGCCGAATTGGATACTACCGTGGTGCTGGGGTACGGCTTGGTTTCCCTTGCAACAATCCCTTTCTGCAGGTCGATGAGTACCATGGCAGTCTTTTTTCTGTCGATGTCAATTTCATCTTGGGGCATGCCCCCTTATTTGCAGCAATAATTTAGGATTTGCCAAATTTTCTTCGGGCAGCATAAACCTGATTATACAATTTTCCGGTTTATCCTGAGGAAAATAGGAATATAAGGACAGTTTCACCGATCACGCAGAAGAAAAACCTGGTACTTTCACTGGCATTCCTTTCGTTTTACCTGAACGCGGCAGTCAGGTACTTTGTTCCATCTGTAATGCCTCTCATAATCATTTCGCTCCACCTGCAGCTTGGAACTGCTGCCTTGCTTGTGACATCATACTGGGCCGGTTACACCTTCATGCAAATACCGTCAGGAGTAATAGCAGACCGGCTGAGGTCATCAAGAGTCAATAAGGTCTCTTTCCTCGCCATGGCTGCGGTCTTTTCACTTTTCTACTTCTTCATGGAAAGTTTTGCAATCCTTATGGTCGTGCAATTCGTTCTTGGAGTGCTGGCTGCACTGGTGTACATATCAGATGTCAGCCTTATACAGACATGGTTCAGCCACAGGGAAAGGACAATCTCTGTCGGCATATATCAGACAGCTTTCTTCCTGGGAGCCTCGCTTGGTGAATTCATCACAATCAGCCTCGCATCCATAAGCATCAGTCTGCCTATCATCGTCATATCAATTGCCCTCTTTGCTCTTGGGCTTCTCAATGTGATATTCATTTCCGACCCGGGGCACATCTCCAGGCAGAGAAAATCCAGGATAAAGATCACAGTTTCCAGGGGCATCGGATATGTGAGCCTGATCAGGTTTTCTGCCAGCTTCGTATACCTTGGTTTTCTCTCCCTGTTTACTACTTATCTTGTGACCAGCGGTGACATCCTGTATTCGCAGACAGCAAATTACAGCAGCCTTGCGGCGGTTGCGGGCCTTGCAGGCTCTCCGATTGGCGGGATAGTGACGGACAGGCTGTCCAAGTCCAAGCTCGTTCCTGCACTCGTGTCAACTTTCCTGATTGCATTGCTTGTCATAGGAATTGCAGTCACATCCAATTTCATCGTTATTCTCACTCTGGCAATTATTATGGGATTCCTGTACGGCTTCTACGCATCCCCTTCCATGAGCATAGCAACGGAACTGAGCAAGAGTGATGAGGAAATAGGGTCCACCAGCGGTTTCCTCAACTTTTCCGCGCAGGTTGGCGGCGCTATTTCACCTGCGGTCATTGGATTCCTGACTCAGGCAACCGGCAGCTACTCTCTGTCGTTCATAACTATCGGTGCAATATCCATGGCTTGCCTGATTCCCCTAGTGCTTCTTGTCGCGGGGAAGAAGCACAATTCCATATTGGTCAGAACTGGTGCCGAGCAGATGGATGGAAGTGAAAGATAGATTAGACTTCATCAGCATGCCTGATCATGGTGAATGCAGGCAATGAGGACTGGAAAAGATCTAAGTGGGGAGAGGGGGACGAGCTGGGTGCGCTCAACACTCTTGTTACGGAAAAGGTCCTTTCGGCAATGAAGCTTGTAAGAAAGGGAAGAGTCATGCAGCTTGGCCACCCCATATTCAATGGCATGCCGGGAAGGCAAGCTTTCCATGGCCCATTCTATTATCTTATTTCCCAGAGGACCTACGACAACAGGCCCCCATTCAGGAAACCGACAAAGAACAAATTTGGGGGAGCACTGGGCAGGATTGAGATGAGCGACCATCTCGGAACGCATCTAGATGCACTCAATCACATCGCCATAGACAACACCTACTACAACGGTTTTGAATCCCAGAAGATCACTGGAAACACGGGCACGACGAATCTGGGCATAGATACTTCGCCTGGCATTGTCACAAGAGGTATAGCAATAGACGCAACTGGGGGAGAGGCAATCATGCCAAGAGGAAAACCAGTATCTGTCGCATCTGTGGAAGCATTCGCAAAAAAGCATTCAATCGAGTTCGAGGAGGGGGACGCCGTGTTCTTCTACACCGGGGTATCCAAACTGTTCGACAATCCTGATGAGTATAACACATATTTTGAGTCATCTCCCGGAATCGGGATGGAGCTGGCTGAGTGGATTTCTGACAAAGGGATATCAGTGTCTGGCTCAGACACTCCGTCCTCAGAGGTCACACCAGCAGAAGAGGAAGGAGTAAGGTTGCCGGTGCACCAGCACCTGATCACAAAGCACGGCATCAGGCTCATTGACAACATAAAGCTTGATGCCATTATAAGGGAGGGTGTGTTTGAGTTCCTCTTCATGGTCTCTCCCCTGAGAATCAGAGGGGGAACAGCCTCTCCAGTTGTACCTCTGGCAATTTACTGACAGGCACGCTCATGCAGGAATGATTCAGGTCACCTGTTTGAGTTGTGACTTGGCATCATCGATTACAGACAGGAAGATTCTTTCCCTTCCTTCTTTGATTGTGTCCACCTCAGCCATTTTCTTCAGTATCATCTCTTTTGTCGTGCTCGAATAATCGCGGGGTGGGTGTTTCGAAATCTGCCTTCCGGCCTTCAGCTTCTCTCCTGTGCTGGTGTATGCTTCTTTCCAGTCCATGCCTGACGAGTAGGCATCATATGCATCCATAGTTGCATGTGTGGAGTTGAGCACCATATCCTCTGCATGGGAAGCGTCAATCCGGATGGTACCCAGAAGCCCCGCAAAGGCTCCGAGGATATCAGGTGATTGGGCAGAGAAAGTCATTACCTTGTCCTTGGAAAGCTGGAATTCCCTGTGATAGCCAGAACCCTTGTTCATCATGACAGAAAGTGAGGTGGTGACTATTCCCAGAGCCTCAGACGCATACCCCTGGATCATTTCCAGCAGATCGGGGTTACGCTTGTTTGGCATGAGTGAGCTCCCAGTGGTGTACCCCTTTCCAAGTTTGATGAATCCAAATTCATCGGAACTGAAGAGAATAAGGTCCTGGGCAATCCGTGACAATGAGGTAAAGACCCTTGCATTCAGCATGGCTACCTCAAGATCGTCTGAGCCCCTCTTGGAGGAGCCAGTGAGGGGGTTGGAAAAACAGTGCTCGAACCCAAGCATTACAGCAACCCTGTCCATTTCCACTGGAACCGGGGAGCCAAAGCCCGAACCGTAGCCAAGAGGGCAATCCCCAGTGAAGTGGGATGATAGCCTTGACGCACTTTCTGCCAATTCAAGGAGCAATGCGGACACATGGTCGAAGTAGGTGCTGAATGATACCGGCATAGCCTGCCTATAATGAGTGTGCCCTGCCATGTAGCCGCTGACTACCTTAGTGTTATCCTTGAGAGATACTGCACATTCAAGGAGCTGTCTTGACAGGTCAAGGAGGACATCGGTGTAGAACATCCTTATGTCAGTGTGAACCTGGTCGTTCCTGGAGAGGAAGATCCTCAGGTCGCCGGACAAATTGGTCTTCTCGCCCATTTTCGCCTGTACCATGGAATGTACGTCTTCGAACTCATTGCTCATCATGGGGGGTTTAGAATACAAGTCAAGCAGTGCTCCCATGATTCCGGAAAACTTATGCGGTGAAGTTATGCCTTGCTTGGACAGTTCAGTGTGGTATGCAATAAGGGACAGCAGCTCATACCTGACGAGATGCCCGTCCACTTTGTTGTCCTCTGTGGACAGGACACCAGAAAGATCCGGACCCGACTCATCCGAGAGGCCGCCAGACCAGATCTTTTTGCTGCTTTTCAAGCCCATATCTCGCCCTTCTGTTTCAGCCTATTCCTAGCATTCCTGGAGAGATATGTTTCATTGCCGAACATGTAAATGAAGCCAGGGGCCTTGTTCTGGTCAAAGTTCTGCTCTTTGCCGTAGCTTGACATTCCAAGGCTGTACATGCTGTTAGGGCTGGATACTCCATCCCTGATGATGTTTCCCTTGTAGAGCCTGAGTGAAACTGTACCGTTTACAAACTGGTTGATGCTCTTTTCAAAGGCCAGTATGTGCTCCATGGCGGGATCATACCACAGGCCTGAATAGGCGTAGTCAGAGAAATATGAGTCGATGTGTCCCTTAATCTCCATTTCCCGTTTTCCAAGTACCACACTTTCGAGATATTTGTGGGCATTGATTATGGTAACAGCAGCGGGG
>JBJKRS010000128.1:0-13544 GCA_046704525.1 Thermoplasmataceae archaeon | reverse complement strand
TGTGGAATCTGCAGTCCTTGCCTTTCTTTCAAAGAATCCGGAAATAAGTGTGGCATTAAGAGCAGGGGTGGTGAATTTAATCAGTCTCTCCAAATTTATATTGGCTGAGCGCCCTGACCTGAACCTAATATCGGTCAGGGCCGCACTAAACAGATTGAAGCGCTCATCAGGGGAAAGAGATTCGTGGATGAAGGCAGACAGGCTTCTGAAAGACAGCAAGATATCGCTACAGGACAAGATCACAGTACTCAGAACAGACTCACCTCTTCAGGTCAGATACATTTCTGCAACATTCCTGGAAAATAGTGTTGTGTACATAGTGGACGAAATGGTCCAGAAAGTCCCTCGTACAGTTCCTGAGACATCAGTCGAGAGAAATGTGAGCATGCTCCATATACTATCCCCGCGCGCAATAGAATCCACCCCGGGCTTCATAATGAGGATAACGCAGAAGCTGTACGAGAGGGGAATTAACATTCTGCAGCTTATTTCATGCTCCAATGAGACAATTCTTATTCTTGGGAAGGAGGACTGTATCAGTGCCTATGAAATTCTTACCTCAACGTGAGAAATGGCCTCTAGTCTCAACACGAACACATCCGAAATTCGTACATATCCTTTAACATGCTGAAATAGGGAGTTTCTGGGCATCTCTCCATTGGAGCATATTAACTCATCATTCTCAAAATACCATATTTAAACGAGTTTTATTGCATAAGTGTTATATGGTATCTTTTGTCTTGGGTATTGATACCAATGGACAATCCTAGCAATAAGAAATCTGAGCCGTCCGTTGGAGCACCCAGACCCCCAAGTGGGACCAACAGGACAATGACAGCCATAATCGCTGTTCTGATAGTGATTATAGTGGTCATGTCCGTTTTGTACCTGACAAAATCCGGTACGCCGAGTGCTCCTACTGCGACTCAATCGGTAAGCGGTAGTACATCTGCCACTGTTGGTGTCCCGTACAACTATACAGTGGACGTAGGCACCACTTTTAAGTCGGTGCAAGTGAATTTCGGTGACGGAGGTTCTGTGACCGTGCCATATGGCGGAAGCCAGAACGTCACGGTAAGCCATACGTACCAGAATCCAGGGCAGGCCATTATATCGTATTCTGTGACTTACAGTAATGGCGCAACTGCGACAGCCTCAAAGAAACTGTTCCCGCTGGACGTGATGCCATCTGCCACGTCAGTGAGCGACCAGCAGTCTCTGGGAGTCATGAACGTCAACTATACTGCCTCAAGCCCATCTCTCGCGGGATCCGAACCTGTATTCAAGGAAGGCTCATTTGTCAACTTGACCGTGGGTTATTTCGGAGAGCCTAGAGACGGGAACTATCAGGTCGTCTGGCAGAACATATCTGTAAGCTATGGAACCGGCAAGCCACACACTATCTCCTACCAGTGGGACAGTGGAGCCGGAATGTACGTGCCACCAGCTGCATCTCCAAACCTGAATTTTACATTCAACCAGTCCGGAGTCTATTCGGTCACTGTTACGACATACACTGAGCAGGTAACCAACACAACTACTGGAGCACTGACCTCTCCGCTTTACAGCACTGTTTACTTCTTTGACATAGCCATTTTCAACGATGGTGCGGTTTACTCGCAGGGAACCGGCGGAACGTTCACATATGTCACTACGACCCCGTACGACACACTTGACCCTGCCATCTGTTACGGAGTGAACGGGTACCAGATTACTCTGTCCACTTACGAGACACTGGTTACATGGAACGGATCCTCATCCACACAGTTTGAGCCCCAGCTTGCAAGCGCCCTGCCCACTATTGCGAACGGCGGAGTGAACAACAACTACGCAAATTACACCAAGTCATACAAAAACGGCACAGGTCAGACAGTCAGCTACGACGTCAACATCACACCTGGAGAGAATTACACTTTCCACATTCGCTCCAATGCGTCATGGCAGGACGGTTCACCGGTAACTGCCTGGGATGTCATGTATTCGATCACTAGATCTCTTCTCTTTGATGCAGGATCTCCCGGAACGCCTGGGTGGATCACAGCACAGTACCTGCTTCCCGGTGACTACTATACGTCAAACACCTTCTACAACATAACGCAGAACATTACGGTGGACAACTCATCAAACAGCATAACGTTCCACTTCCAGGTGCCAATGGCCCCATCTCTGGTGTACAACCTGTTTGCGGCAATTGGTTCCCAGGTCGCGAGCGCAAACTGGCTTGAAGCCCACGGCGCTGGAATAACATGGAACTCCACAGGATTCCAGGATTACAAGAGGTTCGGACTCGTTGCCAACTACAACACATATGTAGAAAACCACGCCATGTCCAATGGACCGTTCGAGGTATCTTACATTGTTCCGTCGTCCGAGGTAGTCCTGATACCGAACCCGTTCTTCAACTCTCCGGGCCCATGGAACCCAAAGCCAACTGTGAGCAAAGTCGTCCTGATATACACCAGTGAGGTTGCTTCAATGCAGCTCATGATGCAGTCGGGCCAGGCAACTGCCGCAGCAATTCCTACTGCAAACTGGGGAGGTGTGCAGAACCTGCAGGCGCACAACAAGGCAAGTGTCTACAATTTCACCATGCTTGGAGTGTACTACTACTCCTTCAACATGCACGTGAACATGACCGGCCTTAACGTGTACACATCCCAGACTCCAAATATGCCAGCTGATCTGTTCACCAACCTGAGTGTCAGGAAGGTGTTCTCATACGCATACGACTACAACTACTTCCTAGACCAGCAGGTGGGCAACGCGATCTATCATACAGACTTTGCTGACAAGTACGCAGGCATGCTTGCAAGAGGAATGCTTGGTTACCAGTCAATTGCGGATTTGAACCAGACTACAGGCAATAATGTGCCCTACTTCAACCTGCAGCAGGCTAAGGCAATGTGGAACAACTTCGTGAACAACTCTCTCTTCAACAGGGTTGGGAATGTAGCTGCTGGAGCCAAGTTGATCCAGTGGAGCGGCTCTGCGTTCACATATAACGGGAAACCTCTGTACATCCCGGTGGCCATATTCTCCGGCTTGCCCTCAGTGGTAGCAGGCGAGGCTACATGGGAGTCGATGCTGCAGCAGGTGATCATAGGTGGACACTTCCCGTCGCTGGTAATGAGTGCGAATACCATCGTGAACCTGGCAGGTCATGATTCCAACCCATGGCCCATATGGTTTGCCACGTGGTTCCCTGATTACCCGTACCCAAGCGATTACCTCGGGCCAATGGCTGAACCGCTGAACAACACGTTCATACCCGGACCGAACAGCTTCAATCCATGGTTCCTGAACCACACCGGGCACACTGACCAGGCAAACAACGCGACCCAGATGATCAACTGGTTCAACAACGGTTCACTGGCCACGGATGTGAATGTTGCTCTGATGAATTTCCACAAGATGAACAACATGCTTGTGAATATGACCACCATGGTCTACCTGGAGCAGCTGAACGGATTCTGGATCATGAACCCGAGCGTTAACGGCACTTATGTGCAGCAGTACCAGAGTAACCTGATGTTCTCCAGTGGCGGAGATCTGCTGTTCAACCTGCTGAAATTTGATTGAAGGTCCAAACCTTCATTTTTATTTTTATCCATATTTTCCTTAAAACACTTACCAGACGACCACCGTCCAGCTTCTTAAGGATTATGTATTACCGCACAATGACAGCGTGATGCACGCTTCAGATAAGGGGACAATTGGCGGTGTGGAAATCAGCAACAGAATCGTAATGGCCCCTATGATCTCAAACCTTGCAAACGTTGACGGCAGCACTAATGAGACACACATGGCATACCTCGAAGAGAGGGCGCGTGGAGGAGCAGGGCTTATTATTACTGAATACACCTATGTGGACGACATAAACAGCCGTGGCTCAAGGAATCAGCTCGGCATGTATTCTGGCAACATGATCCCGAAATTGAGGAGACTGACAGAGAGGGTCCACGGGCACGGCACAAAAATTTTCATGCAGCTCGTGCACGCTGGTGGAAAGGCTTCTCCCCAAATCAATGGAGTGGAGCCCATAGCACCCTCGGCTGTCGACTATATGGGCCATACACCAAGGGAAATGACCGAAGAAGATATAGAGAGGGTTGTCCAGTCCTTTACAGATGCTGCAATCTTTGCAAAGCAGTCCAGGTTCGATGGAATAGAACTTCATGGCGCACACGGATATCTTCTGCAGGAGTTCATGTCCCCCGGCCTGAACAAGAGGACTGACAAATATGGAGGATCGGTAACAAACAGGCTAAGGATCTCACAGGAGATTATAGACAGGGTGAAAGAAAAGGTCGACATGCCGGTGGGAATACGCCTTAGCCTCTACGAGGACGATGTGGACGGATATGGGCCCGATTATGGCGTCAAGCTTGCAGATTCGCTCAAGGATCTTGATTACGTCCACTTTTCAGCTGGAAGATTTGCTCCTCCCGGATCATCGGCATCATTCTATGACGACCGGACAACCATACTGAACAGACTTCCCAGGAAACCCGGCGTCGCCACCATGGTTGTCGGCTCTATCACATCCAGGGAAGATGTTGAAAGGGCCCTGAAGAAAGTTGACTTCGTCACTGTAGCCCGGGGCATGCTGGCAGATCCATATTTCGCATGGAAAATCCAGAATGATCATCCCACTCTGAGGCCGTGCATCAGATGCAACCAGGGATGCCGCGATCTGTCATTCGGAGAGGTCAGGTGCACCATAAACCCGGATACAGGCCGTGAGATGCTAAGGACAACAGAGAGGCATGACGGTGAGAGCATCGTGATCGTGGGGGCAGGAGTCAAGGGCCTTGAAGCAGCAGTAACAGCGGCAAAGATGGGAATGAAGGTGCAGCTTCACGAGAAGAGGGAAAGCATCGGTGGCCAGCTCCTGGACATCACAGATGACATGAAGAAGATAGAGTTCACCAGACTTTTGGACTACTACCGGGAACTGTTGAAGAGACTGGGGGTTGAAATTCATCTTGGGAGCAATTTCTCAGGCGATGCTCTTTACTGCCTCCCAGATGTTGCATATCCTGACATTGAAGGGGGCGACGAGATATCAATAGACTCAAACGTCTACAAGTATCACGATATGGCACTGAAACTCGCTGAGCGAAAAAGAGTAATAATGTCCAAGAGGAGCCTCTCAAGCATGGACCGGGCGCGATATATACGGTATGTCAGAAGGGCGGAGGAATTGGGTATAGAATTCTCCGATCATAAGGGCAGGGACTTCGATCTCGTTCTGTTTGAAGAGAACCAGTATGAGCTTTCTAAGGCCATGATTTCAGGAAAGAACGCACTAATGGAGCATCTTCACACGAGCATGAACATGCATCTGTAACGGAAAGGGTTCGCAATAAATGATGAGTGCGTTCAGATAAGAGGCTATTTTAGGGGCTGGTCAACATAGAATTATATCATTTGAAAGGTTTATCGAATGACATAAGATGACACTTGACAAGAAGTACACTGGCTACAGATCATTCCAGTACCTTGATGCAGAAAAAGATTACAGGCCATTCAAATTAGTTAGCGAAACCACAAGGGTGAAATCGACCCCGGTCCCCCTGGACTCAAGCCAGGAGGACAGGTATAGACAGGTGTTTGAGAAGTACCTAATGATATCCACCCATGATCATCCTTTCGTTCTGCCAGAAAACCTGGACCACGCAATGGAATACATCAAGAGAAACAGGATTTTTACAGGCTATGCAGGTCTATCAGCTTCAGGGCTCGATGCTGTTTTTGACGGGCTTTTGAACAGCTTCAACCTTATAAATTCGAGTTATCCGTGGAAGTGGGATTCAGTTGTAAATGAGATAGGGATGAAGCTCACTGACATTGCACATCAGGAATATGCTGTGAAGGCTGATAAGACGTCTGATATTGAAAATGCCCACAGGAATGGAAATATTGCCGTCATACTGCATCTCGAAGGTGCCTCGATGATAGAGAATGACCTCGACCGCATTGACATACTGCATGGACTGGGAGTCAGGTGCATGGGTGTTGTGTACAGCGAAGCAAATATGCTGGGGTCTGGCCTGAAAGAATCGCGGGACGGCGGCCTGACTGTACTTGGGCATGAAGCCGTTGAAAGGATGAACAAGGTTGGAATTACGGTGGATATTGCACATGTTGCAGACCGGACATCACTGGATATAATAGAGACAAGCAGGAAACCCGTAATGGCAACGCACGCCGGGGTGAGAAGCATATGGGGCACGAAGAGGATGAAGCCGGATGAAGTCCTGAAGGCAATGGCTGAGAAGGGCGGGGTTCTTGGAGTTGAGGCAGCTCCCCATACCACTCTGACGAACAACAACAATGTTCACAGCATCGAGCCATTCATGGAGCATTTTGAAAAGGCGGTTGAGATCATGGGCATAGACCATGTGGCATTCGGCCCCGACACCATGTTTGGCGACCACGTTGGAATGCACCATAAATTCGAGCGTGAGCTCGGTATTGCGCAAGCACACAAAGGCATGGACTTCAAGGAGGTGGAATACGTGGACGGCATCGAAAACCCGTCAGACTTCAAGAACATCGTGCGGTGGCTCATTAGAAACGGCTATTCTGATGCTGAAATAGAGAAAGTGTGTGGTTCAAACGTCATGCGCGTGCTTAAGGCAACGTGGGCAAGGTGAGGGTTGTACCATGATTCTTGTTACCGGCAGTAACGGTTTCATCGGTGGAAACGTTGTTCGAAGGCTTGGCAAGGAGGAAAGCATTGCTGCAGTCGACATCAAACCCGGTCCGGAAGGCCAGAATGTCAGAAGTATTTCATGCGACCTGACAAGTTCAGATGCTGTTAAGGACCTCACGTCACTGGAATTTGACAAGATGGTGCATTCTGCCGCAATAATTTCACCTAAGCTCTGCCAGGAACAGCCAAAACTTGCATACATGACCAATCTGATAGGAACCCTTAACATGCTGGAGGCTGCCAGGAAAAAGGATGTCAAGAGGTTCGTGTACATCAGCACTGGCGGGATATACCGCAACAGCGGTCCGGAAGACACGATCAGCGAGGACTGGCCTGCAGAGCCAAGGGGGTTTTATTCCATATCCAAGCTTACTGCGGAAAAAACAATTTCTGAATTCTCCAAGGACTACGGATTGAATGCTGTAGCACTTAGAATAACAGCCCCTTATGGAAGAGGCATGATCAAGCCAGGGTCCAGCATTGGAATTCCAGATGCCTTGCACAGGCATACTCTCCTGTTTGCTGTGAGGGCGCTCAACAACGAGGACATTGTGATGCCATACGGAGGAGATCACACGGTCAATTACACTTATGTTGAGGACATAGTTGACGGAGTGGTGTGTGCACTTGAAGCTGCAACCAAAGGCTTCGAGCCGTTCAATTTAACGAGCGGGAAGCTATTTACCATTCGGGAATTGGCAGAGGCTTTTGGTCGCGTTAACGGTAGCATTTCTGTTGATATTGGCCCTGGAGATCTGACTGCTGTGGACAGGACTGGAAATCCTTTGCTTGCCCCACTTGCCATAAAACAGGGGCGATTCGACATATCAAAGGCGGGAAAAATGCTCGGATACAATCCCAGCCATAGTATTGATGAGGGTGCAGAAGATCTCGTCAGGTTCCTCAGGGAAGCTTCTATCAAACCATAAAAAAAAGAATTTTAGAAATTTGGGTCTTGTTCGAGACCCCTAAAATTATCTCTCCCCACTGCTTACAGGTTCTGCGTCCGACTCGAGCTGCTTGATGGTGTTTGCGCTCATCGCGTCGTTTTCTGACAGCTTCTTGAGGCCTCCCGTATCGTAAAGCAGCAGGAATCCAATTGTGGATACGACACCTGCAATGATCAGGTAGAATGTAGGGCTTATGGGATCATTGGTCGCCGCAATCAAGGCTGTTGCAATGAATGGGGCAAAACCTCCCAGGTAGGATGTGGATATGTTGTATGGAACAAATCCAGTGTACCTGTCATTTGTCGGGAAACTCTCCGCAAACCAGGCCAGGAGGGTTCCTGAAAGAAATGCTATGAAGAAGTCCATAACAACAGTGGCCAATATCACGTCTGTGAGGTTCCCCCCATGCACAACTGTAAAGACTGGGTAGGGAAGCACAATGAACGCGATTGACCCAATCAGTGCCAGCTTCTTCCTGCTCATTATCCTGTCAGATAGATAGCCGAATATTGGCACAAATATTGTCAGGACTGCGATGCCGATGCTCGTGATTATGTACCCGTGCTGAAGGTTCAGGCTGGTTGTCTCCTTGATATACGTCGGGAAGTAGGTGAGCATTATGTAGAATGAGACAGTCCACACCATAGTTCCCATTATGACGAGGATGGTTGACCTCAGGTCCTTGGTGAATGCTTTGACTATGGGGAATTTCACTGTTTTCTTCTTTTTCTCGATTGTCTCAAACGCCTCTGTTTCAGGCAGTCTCGACCTTAGGACTGCTGCAACCGGTATCAGTACCCCACCGGACACTATGAATGGTATCCTCCAACCCCACGTGTTCATGAAACCCGTGTTGAGTGATGTTATCACAATGCCCGTTGCTGTGCCCGCGAGAATGGAAAGCAGAATCACTACCTGCTGCCATGATGAAAAGAAGCCTCTTCTGTTGCTTCCTCCAAGCTCTGCGAGGTATGTGCCTACTCCTCCCCATTCTCCTCCTGCACCAAACCCCTGTACAATACGGAATATGACCAGCAGAACCGGCGCGAGTATTCCGACACTGGCGTAAGTAGGGATAAGGCCGGTCAGTATTGTTCCGATCCCCATGAACCAGAATGTAAGTAGGAGCGCATTCTTCCTGCCAATCTTGTCCCCGACGTGAGCAAATACTATGCTGCCGAGCGGTCTGAAAACAAAACCGAGGCCGAAGACAAGAAAGGTGTACAACAGGGAATTCTTGGTTCCAGACGAAAAAATAGTTGCAGCGATGAAAACCGCGAATATCCCGTATAGGCCAAAGTCATACCACTCAAGTATGTGGCCCACCGAAGCACCCAGTATTTTTACCGGCGTGCTTTTCCATCCTTTCTGATTAGCTTGCATATTGTTCACTAGTCGCATAGGTGGAGATTTATTTAATTGTTTGTTCTTGAATGATGCCTGAAACGTGCGGAAATGAACTTAACCTGATCCATCACCATGATCGATTATCACTGCGCAGTGATTAGTAGGATGAACTGTTATTCATGGCATTATGAACCATGGAGGGTTTGTTTGGCCATCTGGCTTCAAATCGGCTGTGTGTCTGTCCTGGGATCTTGACGGGGAATCAGCACACTATGTCAGAAATCCAGAAATGGCCGGTAACCAGCTGAGTGAACTGACACAGAGGTCATATGGCCCTGAAGTTGGAGTGTGGAAGGTTCTAGACATGCTTGAAAGAAACGGCATAAAGGGTACGTTCTACATTCCAGGATACACTGCCAGGCTCCATCCTGAACCTGTGAAGCGCATAGTGGAGGCAGGCCATAGCGTCGGGCTTCATGGCTACATGCACGAGACAATGGAATCTCTTTCGGAAACCCAGGAGAACGAACTGATGGACAGATCTATTGCCGCATTGGAGGAAACGACCGGGAGAAGGCCAGGGATATTCAGGTCGCCATCATTCGAACTGAACAGGAGGACACCAGATATTCTAATCAAACATGGCGTAGATGGGGACTCGAGCCTGATGGGTGACGATTATCCGTACATTATCAGCACTGCATCCGGAAAACTTGTAGAATTGCCTGTTCAATGGATAATGGATGATGCAGAGTTCTGGGGACATACCAGGGCAAACAGGTCCAAGCCAATAGCAGACCCCGACACAGCACTGAAGATCTGGACCAGGGAATTGGACGGGATCCACGAACATGGCGGGTGTTTTGTGCTGACCATGCATCCATTCATAAGCGGGAGGTGGGTTTACATCGATGTCATCGAGAAACTCATAAAACACATCAAGTCGCTGGACGGCGTCTGGGTCGCTTCAACTGAAGAGGTCACCGAGTACTGCCTCGAGAATGCAGAAAGGGACTTTATAAGGAAAAGAGAACTGCCATCCCCCGTGCCTCTTGGTTTCTGAACAAATCAACAGTTTTGTTTTGGATTGTGATGGGAAAAGATGCCCTCAAAGCGGTTTCTCCACAGATCTATCCCATCACGTCTATTTCATCAAAAGTGACAGCTTTGATGCTGGAGTTCTTGGCAGGGAACTTTGACGCTTGGCAGTTGAAGACATATTTCCCGTAGATCCCCCACACTGCCCATGACCCACTGTTTGTGCCACTACTGGAAACATATGAATAAGTGAAACTGTTGTATGTGTCATTTGTCGTCTGGAACTGGGATGAAATTCTCTTTTCTGTCAGGTTCGCGTACTCAGAATGTGCCTGTGCAGTAGTGTTGAACTCCAAAGAAACCATATCCAAATATCCTCCTGATATCTTGTCAACAAAGAGCCCTTCTTTGGAAGAATTGTAGCCGGGATAATTCCACCCTGCTTGAGAAGTGCCATTGCCCTTGGATACATTCTGGCCTGTTGCCTGAACAACTTCAGATTTGGAAATAATCGCGACATGCACCCTAGAGGGAGAGTGCAAAAACACGAAACCAGCATCTGCAGCGATTACAACCACTACGATGGCTGCAAGTATCGCGATCCATTTCCTGGGTATATTCATTGAAATTCAATTGGATTACAGTATTATAACATTCCTAGAAATACTGGGGCAATAATATTGGTGGAACACAAAGGCCCCCGCCTTTTGAACTGTTCTCCAATCAATCGGACACTGTGGCACGCGTCTCTCCAGGTCCCTGTTATCGGCTTCAAGCACAACATACCGCTAATCTTAACCCCAATGGAATCAGGGAGCAAAGCATGGAGAATAATTTTAGGTTTTGAGTGATTGCGCCTTGATAAACAATGGCACAACCGAGCAACCAGTACTACAAAGACAACCTCGACAAAATGATCGAGGACATAAGACTCCTTGTGGAAACCGAGTCCCCATCACGAAGCATAGGGCTACTGAACAAATGTGCGGATCAGATCGAGAAGTTGATTCTGGAAAGGATCGGCGAGAAGCCAGAGGAGATATTCTTGCCGGGGGGCAAGCGGATACTCAAGTACATGTTTGGTCTCGGTATCGCTGGAAAACCGGCGCTGGTTCTGTGCCATTACGATACTGTCCATCAGGAGGGAACTATAAAGACGTTCCCTTTCAGCAGGGGGGAAGGAATACTCAGAGGACCCGGCTCATTTGACATGAAGGTGGGCCTTGTGCAGGGCATTTGGGCGTTAAAGCATGCAATCAATGAGGGCAGGCTAAGAAGGCCGGTCATACTGCTTATCACTCCCGACGAGGAAATAGGAAGCACGGACTCAAGGAACTTCATTACTGATTGCGCAAAAGATGCCGAATACACTATTGTTCTGGAAGCCAGTGCGGAAGGCAGGATCAAGACAGGAAGGAAGGGAACAGGGAGGTTCAGCATCAAGGTAAAGGGAAGGGCTGTTCATGCTGGACTTGAACCGGAAAAGGGGATCAATGCGATCTCTGAAATGGCACCAATAATACTTCACCTTCAGGACCTGAACAAGAATGAAAGCGGAACAACCGTAAACGTTGGAACCATCAAAGGGGGGACTACATCCAACGTGGTACCTGCTGAGGCGGAGATAACAATTGATATCAGGGTATGGTCCCAGGAAGAAGCAGACAGGATTTCCTCCGTTGTCCATGCATTGAAGCCAGATAACCCTGAGGCCACCATTGAAGTAGAAGGAGGTTTCGACCGTCCACCAATGAGGCCAACTGAAAAGACAGAAGAACTGGTTTCCAGGATCAAGAAATTAGGAGAGGAAATGGGCCTGGACATTCAGACAACTTCTGTTGGCGGGGCAAGTGACGGGAACCTCGTTGCACCGCTCGGGATCCCCGTGCTGGATGGTTTCGGTGCTGTTGGGGGAGGGGCGCATTCAATCAATGAGTTTGTGGAAGAGAAAGAGATTTCTCTCAGAGCTGAGCTTTTAGAGAGGGTTCTGGAAAATTTATAAGGTTCCCCGTTGTCCGGGGATTTGGACCAGACCATCAATAATAACTCACTCTTGGCATGGGAGTAAATATCAGAATATTATTATATGCCTATCCAAATATATTGCTATAAGACTATATCTGCAAACAAACATTTAAATACAGAGGTTTTTATCCACTTTTTATGGCTCATAAAGTCCAAAAAGTTTTTATACTCGGAGTCGCGGTTCTTTTTCTAGCGGTGAGTTTCTCCGCCATGGGACAGGCCGTCGCAAGCCCCGCTCCGGCGGGTGAACTGATAATAGGAACTGCGATTCAGACTACGATAACAGACTTGAATCCCCTGACTACCACAAATAGTCTGGGAAGCGATCTGGTCAAGCAGATGTACGCTGACAACCTGATGTACATGTGGCCCGACGGATCTCTGACATCTTGGCTTGCAAACAACTATACAGCTACGCAGAACTCAAACGGCTCAGAAACCATCACGTACCACCTGAACCCCAATGCTCATTGGTACAATGGGACCACAGCAGTTGCACCACTCACATCCAAGGACGTGAAATTCACATTCGACCTTCTCAAGGCCAATGCTTCACTGGATGCTACAGGTGTTACAACAAACCTCACATCAGTGACAGCACCGAACAACACAACAGTTGTGTTCAATTTCAACGTCTCCAGCCCGCTCTGGGTGACCTTCACATCACAGCAGACTATCCTGCCAGCATCGTGGGCATCATATGACAACGGAAACCTCGCATCACTTGGTGGATTCACTAACATGCAGGCAAAGATAGGCCAGGAGCTGATAGCCGGACCGTTCTACTTGAGCAATTCCAACAGCCAGGGTGCAACACTCAGTGCAAACCCCAACTTCTGGATGGGCTCACCAAAGATTGGAAAGGTCCTTTTTGAGGAGTTCAAGTCAACAGCAGCTTCAACTGAGGCACTCAAGACCGGCTCAATATCTGCAGAATTCCCGTCACTCAGCGACTACAACTCTCTCTCACTGACTGCGAACATCACAAACGTTGTATTCCCGGAACCCTGGATATTCAACCTCTGGATGAATGACCAGGCAGCACCGTTCAACAACACACACCTGAGACAGGGATTCGCATACGCGATCAACAAGCAGCAGATCATAAGCAAGGCTGAGGACGGCCAGGGAGCAGCAGGCTCAACCAACACTTCATTCGGCGGGCTGCCAACTCTGCTGAAGAGCTACTGGGCAACAGGTCTTACATATTACGGATACAACACAACGAAGGCAATGAACGAGATCACTGCAGCAGGATACACTTACAACAAGACACAGGGATACTTCCTGAACAACTCTACGAACAAGGTGCTCAGTGTTACCATCGTTGATCCTCCAATCGCTGACTGGGAAGCAGCTGCCACTTTCATAGTGTCAGACCTTCAGGCTGTCGGCGTCCAGGCATCCCTTCAGATAACGCCTTTCAGCACATGGGGATCAGATGTGTTCAATCTCAGCAACTTCCA
>JBJKRS010000127.1:0-4200 GCA_046704525.1 Thermoplasmataceae archaeon | reverse complement strand
CAATGAAAGAGGACAAGATCGCCATCTGGTAATCCGGGCACAGGATTCCATTGTCCCTGTTCGCATTAGAGCTTCCTGGTGTACTTTGAAAGAATCCGCGCAATCGTCCCCTTCTGTATCCGGGGAGCTCCTGGAGCTCTTATCAGGATGCCTGTCACCTTCTCCGGCAGTTTACCCTCGTCGACTATGTTAAACGCAACCGCCTCATCTATGATGGCAACTCCTCCATGGGAGGCGGTATCCCGGAAACCTGCCAGGATCTTCATGTCGTTCCTGTCAGGCACTTCGCCTTCGGGTGAACCCATCCTGGCTGTCCGCCATTCAATGACACTGTCCGGTTCCAGATCTGGCCTGTTGGACTCCATTGGGCTCACCATGCAGACTGCCCTTGTCTTTATCCCTCTCTTGACTGCAGACTTGAGGGCTGATTTCACATGCTGGATATATTCTGACGGGTATCCGCCAATCATGAAAATATCATTTTCTGCTGAATATACGAGTTCAGCTAGCCTCCTTTTAGAGGCTTCCTTTCCTTTGACGACCCATGCGTAAGCAGCGTCCTCCCCGCCTCTTTCCGGGTCGAGCTGCGCAAGCATTCCTTTGATCTCATTACCGGCACTGACAAAGTCATTCACAAGACCGTTGACAAAAGCGTCAGGATTGGCAATGCGAAAGAGGACTGGCCTGCCTGGCTGCATCTCTACAAGTCCCCGTTCAACGAAACGATCAAGGATCTCGTAAATCTTGTTTCTTGGGACACCCGAACTGCCATGGACGTCAGAAACGCCTGAAGGCCCCATGAGAATGAGTGTATGCACAATTTTTGCCTCGTTGCTGTTGAGGCCAAGTTTCTCAAGGTTGGATAAAGGCGAATCCACTGTTACCATCAAGGTGGTAACAATAGATCAAAGTTCCCATTCTGCGAATTGAGCCCAGTGCACTACATGAACCCTCTCCTGATAAGTGAAAAAGGCGCTTTGTCCAGGAACCTGGTGCCAAGGATGAACGGGAGTGCAACCGCAAAAAGGGCGAGGGCACCTAAAAGGAGGAACGGGTGAAAGAAAATCCCAACAATGGCAGTGGAGATCAGGAAAAAGTGGGGAACCAACTCTGCAAGCTTCATTATGATGCCCTGCTGCGGAACCGTATCGTCCATGATCTGCTCTGGAGACACGAAGAGGCTGATGACCTGGGAAACAAACACGGTGGGGAAGGCACTGATGCATAGGAACAGGGCCATGATGAAGGCATCTCCCGCTATAGCCTGCTGGTGCCCAAAGTAAAGGACTGCGGGCACTATCAGCAATGGAACGCTGATTAATGCAGATGAGGAGGCTCTCGCAAGGATGTGGTCTCTGATGGCCCGTCTGTTCTCAAGGCTGCCCAGGGAAATCCAGAGCCTCTCGTGTGATATGCTGTCGACTGGTAGGAAAGAGGCGAAGAAGTACAGGACAACTGCAAAGCCGATGGGGTACACAATGAGGAAAGACAGGGGATTGTAAGCTGTCTGGTCACCGAGGATGAATAGGAGGAGGTATGAAATCAGGCCGCTTGACACCACCACAGACGCAAGCCTGAAAGTCAGGGAGAGTCTCCTGGCTTTTCCGACCGTTCCGCTCTGGTGGGATCGGGAAGTATAGGGCCCAATCTTGAACCACATCCTGAAATTGGCCCTATCCCCTGAGATTCCGCCCATGTCAATGGGATGCCTTATAACGGATTTACTGTCCTTTCCAAGGGAAAGGGCAAATTCAAATGGATGTCTCTTCAGGGTCCTGCCAGCAAGTGCCAGAAGTGCCGCAAACAGGGCAAGAAAAGCGACTATGGAGTAAAGGTAGTCATGGGTTGAAATGCTCCCCATCGAAACCGGGTTTCCGATGAGGTTCGTGAAATCCGCCAGGGTGAGGATGCCAACAATTCCCATGGCATAATCGGTGCCTTTGGAAATCAGTATCCCGGAGATCAGGAGTCCCGAAATGAGGAGCACCAACGTGGAGAGGGGCAAAAATCCTGCCGGTACATGGTAGGATTGGGCAAAAAGTGAAACAGCACCTTCAAGGAAGAAGAAGATGGGGCCGATCAGGATTAGCTCGAAGATCATAAAAGCCCGGAATATCCTCTTTCTTTCTGTGCCGAAAGAAAACAGGTTTTCTGCGTCGGATCTAACGACGAGTGATCTCGCTATCAGCGCAAGTAACAGCAATACGGCGCTTATGACCGAGTCCATTAGGATTTTGCTTTGAAACTCAGTGAGCACTGGCTGTAACTGGGGGGCTGTAAATGTGAGCAGCAGGGCCGAAGGCACCATGAGGAGGTACATCAGAACTATCCCTACAAGGCCGGCGACCGTCACTCTTGTCTTGAACAGAAACGTTACAAGGTTATATCTGGGCAGTCTTCATCAGCCTCGCAATTTTGGACTCCATCGTTGCCTGCATTTCGCCTGTACCTTCAAGGTCCCGGTAAGACCCCTCCCATGAAATTCTTCCTCCTGAAAGGATCATCATCCTCTCAGTCAGTCTGGTGGCTGTTGAGACAAGATGAGTTGAGACTATCAGGGTTGCACTGCTGTTGCTGAGCGTATCTGAGAGTATCTCCTGCGTAGGGATGTCAAGGTAGTTGAGGGGTTCATCAAGAATAAGGACCTCTGGATTGTGCACCATTCCCATGGCTAGGCCGAGCCTCTGCCTGTTTCCCCTGGAAAGCCCGGATGCCCTTATCTGGGCAATGTGCTCTATATTGAAGGTTATCATCATCTCATGTGCTGCAGACATGACATCACTTACGCCGCGAAGGGCAGCGGAATATTCAATATTCTCACGCACTGACAGGAAACGGTAAGGCATTGGCTCTTCTGGTACGAAGCCTACCTTCCGTTTCACATGCTCAAGTTCAGGGCTTTCCCCACCTATTCTTACAGACCCGCTGGCAGGGCCGAGAATGCCTGATGCCAGTTTCAGTGCAGTAGATTTGCCAGCGCCGTTTCTCCCGATCAATGAGACTTTCTGACCCCGGCCTATGGTGAAGGAGAGTCGCTTCAGCACTTCCTCTGAAGAATACGCGAAGGATACGTCTTCAAATCTTATATCCGACACATGAACAAATTCTTATAGATGCATATAAACTTAACCAGCCGCAACTTATCACATCTCGTTGTAACAGAAGCAGGTATCACGACCTGTAAAAAGGGGTGTCCTGCCTCAACCGATGTATGAAGTTGAGGAGGAATCGAATTGGCCGATTACCCTGAAGTCCTCTCCGTTACCGCCCTTGACGTACATGAGCTGGGGGTAGAGTCTCCAGATATCTCCATTGGCCATCCTGTATGCATAATGGTCTTCGGGGAATATGGAGGCAACAATACCTGCGGTAGCACTTCTGGCCTGCGCCTCGTCGAAATATCCAAGCGAGTGCAGGTACTCGTGCATGAGAATCACGTAGACGTAGGAGTTGAACTCTGAACTTGAACTTGAGATCTTTGTCATGGCCTTGACCAGACTTTCGTTCATGACTATGTAATTGCCTCCCACCTGCCAGTAAGCGCCCAGCGCAGGCGGCATGTTGGACATGGCAAGCCCCAGTCCCGCTCTCTCAAGGCCAAGTGCCTTTTTCACGTCCCTCTTCACCATCACGAAGATCCTGTCGTAGTCGAGTTCAGAAGCTATCTCTTCTACCGACTTGTTTCCGCTGATTCCTGGTGAAACCGAACCCTGGCCCTTCTCTCTTCCGAAATGTATGTCAGGTTCAAAACCGGGCGCGAGCCCAAGGTATCCTGTCATTTTCAAGCACCTGTGCAATCATTTCTGCCTGATATATAAATGAAGTACTGGCTGGTATGATTAAAGATATATGGAAACTATGGCTTGCAGAAGCATGGCTGAGACTGCCGCCGGTGCGCAAATTGGAGAACATGCAGGACAGAACCGTCTTGTCACGCGTTCCTCATTCTTTTACCTGTTAATTCCCATTGCTGCATTCCTGGCCGCATATGCTACCAGAAACCAGCTGTACATGGACTATGTGCACGTCATGAACGGGGCCCTCTGGACTGGAATCGATCTCTTCATGGGCGTTGTAGTCGGCAGGGTCCTGTCCAAGGTGAGCATAAGCACCCGGGTGGAATTCATCAGGAGGATGATGCCAATGATGCTTTTCCTGATGCCATCACTCTCGTCAGTCACAATAACTGCAGGTATTTAC
>JBJKRS010000126.1:0-6755 GCA_046704525.1 Thermoplasmataceae archaeon | reverse complement strand
CCCTTATGTAATCCCTTCCAGAGTTTCCGAACAGATGCCCGGGCATTACCCCTACTTTTTCCTCTTTCAGAAGGCCTGCTGAAACCTCCTTCCCGGTCATTCCGGAGCCGGAGACGTCTACCCATCCGTAAAAAGTGCCCTGTGGAGCCACTGTCGACATGACCGAGCTGTTCTCATTGATGTATTTCATGACCATGTCTCTCCTGTGGGACCACGTGGATACCATTTTCTTTACGTACTCCCTTGATTTTGGGCTTTCGAGAGCCTCTATGGCTGCATGCTGAGCAACACTGCCCGCACAGACAAGGGTGTATCCAAGCAGGGATGTCATTTTCTGTGTCAACTCAGCCGAGGAAGCTGCGAATCCTACTCTCCACCCCATCATTGCATATCCCTTGGAAAGGCCATTTACGGTTACGGTCCTGTCCCTCATGCCGGGTAGAGACGCAATGCTCACATGCTTGCTGTCTCCATAGAGTATCTTCTCATAGATTTCGTCAGAAATCACGATGATGTTGTTCCTTTCTGCTACCCCGGCAATACCCTCCAGTTCGGACCTTGTCAGGACGTGCCCTGTTGGATTTTGTGGTGTATTGAGTATGAGGAGCCTCGTCTTCTTGGTGACCCTCTTTTCAAGATCCTCCGCATCGAGCCTGAACCCCTCGTCCTTTCTCTGTGGGACTCTTACGGGAACTGCTCCCGCCAAACCAGACAGTATGTGGTAATGGAACCAGGCGGGATCCGGTATGAGTACCTCCTCTCCCCTGTCAGCAAGGGCAAAAAGCAGCAGGAATATGGACGAGGAACTCCCAGGGGAGACTATGATCTCGTCTGATGAGTAGTCCAGCCCGTTGTCCGCCTTGAGCTTTCTGGAGATCGCCTCCCGCAATGGCAGTATGCCAGTTGAACTGGTGTAGTGTGTGTAATCCGCGTCCATGGCCCTCTTTGCGGCCATGTTCACAAAGTCTGCAGTGGGGAAGTCCGGCTCGCCTGCCGTAAGGCTAACCACATCGGGGGGAAGGCCAAGTGCCAGCTTGAATACCTCATCGTCTATCTGCTCTGCCCTTTCTGAAATCCTGTAATTCTGACCATTTTTTCTTTCTTCCTGCACTCTGTCCATCAAAATCGCTTCCTATGCGATCTCAACCGAAAAACAGATAAAAATTTGTTCCGAAAAATTCCGGAGAAATGTTGGCTCATAAATACACATTGATTGTTTGAAAATAAAAAAAAGAAGGGAGGGTGGTTGGAAAAATTTACATCTCTGCTGCGTCGTCTTCCTCTATGGGAACCAGTCTCTTCACAGATCTGTGCTTGTGGTACTCAACACCGGAGTAGAATCCCCAGTAGTAGAATATCGCAGCCACCACGACGAATATACCAGTTCCCTCGAATATGTTGACCTGCCCTGGTCCGAAGAAGTAGGACACTCCCAGGATCGCAAGCAGGAATATCGGAAGCCATATGCCGTACTTGATGTCACCCTTCTCGAATCCCTTTTCCTTGGCGTAGACGACAAGGAAGACCAGACCAACAAACATGGCCGCGACTATGATCCACGTCGCACTCCAGCCTGACCAGTATACCAGAAGACTGGCTATCACGAAGGAGAAAGGAGAGCTGATCTGGACCAGTGGTATCTTGTAGGGCCTCTTCTCATCAGGGAATGCCTTTCTGAGGACTGCTACACTGAGAGCCCCGGGCATGTATGATATTACAAGCCCGTCTGCCACAAGCAGAGCCAGAGCCTTGAATGCCGGCATTATGATGACGAAGATAACAGAGATCACCAGTACAAGGACGTTTGTCATTATTGGTATTCCAACCTTGTTCATCTTGCTGAGGCCCGGCGGGAAGAATCTTCCGTCACGTGCAAGGTTGTGGCCCACCCTTGAACCTCCGCCGAAGAACAGTACTCCGTCCTTGAATGAAGCGATCAGCGCCGCTATAAGGGCCACGATTGCTACTATGGCAAGGTCGAAGCCGTTTGCCGCGTCAACGTAAGGCTTGGTGAGCGAGCCAAGGTCTGTCCAGTTTCCGTTGAATATGTAACCGACACCTGAAGGCGTGAGGGCGCCAAGGAATGCAAGGCTCTCCACGATGTAGATGATGGCTACAATAATCATAGTTCCTGAAACAGCTCTCGGGATCGATTTTCCTGGATTCTTTACCTCCTCCGCATAGTCAACAGGATGCCTGAATCCGCCGTATCCGTATATGGTTGCTGTGATCGCCAGGAAGAATCCGCTTGCGCCGAGTGGCGCAATTCCCTGCCATGCAGGGTTGTTGAAGTTCGAGGGCCTGTAATGTATGAGCAGTGCGGCCGAGAACACGATAATCAGCAGTATTGTGACAACGGTCAGGACGTTATTTATCTGACCCAGGTGCTTTATCCTGAAGTTGTTTATCACAAATATCAGGAGAAGACCGATAATGGTCACGATTATTCCCAGGACAGAAAGATTCCCCGCACTCGGTCCGCTGGATATCACCAGTGGCGAGTACACAAAACTGAGGTAATCCACTAGAGCAACAACTATTGAAGGAACTGCCAGCGTATAACCAAAAAAGTTTCCCCATCCGTTGAGCACACCGACGAGCGGTCCATTGCTCTCAAGAGGGTAGTACGCAAGACCTCCTCCTCGAGGCCACATTGTACCCAGCTCGGCATAAATCATAGCCAGTGGGTAGATGAGCACCAGTGCAACAATCCAGGCTATTACACCCGAAGGTCCACCGTAACCTAGAACCTGAACCGGCGAAAAAGCGATTGCAGGTCCGAGAATTGCGCCTGTCGCCAGAAACATGGCAGTCCAGGTGCTCATCTCTTTTCTGTATCCTCTTCCACTTTTTTTCTGATCTTCAGTCATCTGGATCCTATGTTATACAATCACAAGGTATTTAAAACTATTTCGTCGGAGATCCGCCGTTTTACCGGGTTTTACATATTATAGTATAAAAATATATTTTGAAAAGTGTGAGAAATATGATCCCATATTTTGACATATTTCCGGAAAATTTTACTGTAAGACCAACGTGGACTCACCAATTTTCCGGAGCCAGAAATCAACACATATGTTTTTCAACCGACGGTGCTGCCATATTGATCAATACCAGCAGGACTGCTGATGTTGCTGTTCCAGCAGTAAAATGCATTCTTGCTCAAGACGGATACTGCAGCCTTGCAGGCGTCAAAATGCTAGAAAGGAGGTAGAAAAGTAATTTAGAGAAATATCTGTTAAGGTGTATCATGGAAGTAAAGAAGGTGATCGACCTGACCAACGAAGTAAAGACCTACATGCCAGTATGGCCAAGTGCCCCCCTTCCTGAAATAAAGCCAGTTGGGATCGTGAGCAGGGACAGCTACAACGTCGAGACCATTTCGGCCCTATCTCATACAGGCACCCACATAGATGCGCCGTATCATTTCGATGAGCATGGCCAGACTGTGGACAAGATCGACCTCAAAACCCTGGTAGGCGAGGGATACTGCCTGAAAGTCAAGGAAGACGAAAAGCACGAGATCAGCCTCTCAGAGATCCAGGGGAAATGGAAGCCTGAGTATGACGGCAAGATCCTCCTTCTAAACACTGGCTGGAGCAAGAAAAGGGCATTCACCAAGGAATGGCTCTACGAGTTCCCGGGATTGAGCCTGGATGCAGCAAAATTCATACTCGAGCACAAGGTGAAGCTTGTGGGCATAGACACACTGGGCCTGGATCCGTATGTGCATGAAGGGTTCGACGTCCACCACTTCCTTCTCAAGAAAGGGATGGTATTCATTGAGGACCTGGCAAACCTGGATGCGCTTGAAGAGGGAAAGAAGTACCTTATTTCTGCGCTTCCGCTGAAGCTCTTTGAGGGCAGCGGCTCCATGGCAAGAGTCGTGGCCATTGATGTCTGATTGACATCAATATACCAATTTTTAGGCTCAGAAGAATAGAGTAATGAAAGCAGGTGGAATTATATGAACGGACTTAAGGGAAAAGTTGCGCTTGTCAGCGCCGCGAGCTCTGGCATAGGAAAGGCGGTAGCCACTGTGATGGCATCCGAGGGATGCACAGTTCACATATTCTCAAGGAATGGCGAAAAGATAAGAAAAGTCGCCGAAGAGATCTCAAAACAGACCGGATCAAGGGTAAACTACAGCACGGGGGACCTTTCAAGTCCGTCTGACGTGAAGAAGGTCATGGCAGAAGCCAGGGAGAAATCGGGCGACATTGACTTCCTGCTCATCAATTATGGAGACCCGAAGGTAGCACCTTTCATGGATATCACTGAAGAGGACTGGGACAGCAGCCTGAACATGATAGTCAAGAGTTCAGTCATAATGACGAGGGACGCGATCCCTCATATGCTGAAAAAGGGCTATGGAAAGATAGTATTCATCACTTCCCTGACAACAAAGCAGCCACTGGAGAATTTTGCCATATCCGCATCACTCAGGGCTGCAGTGGTGAGCCTGTCTAAGGTGCTCTCAAACGAATTCGCCGACCACGGTATAACCTCAAATGCAATATCACAGGGATATTTCATGACACCTAGGCTTGAGAGCATAGCAGAGAAGAACTCACAGAAAATGGGCATCCCGCTGGAGAAGGCCTATGACCTCCTCAAGCAGGGCATCCCCGCCAAGAGGTTCGGGAAGCCCGAGGAGATCGGTTACCTTGTCTCATTCCTCTGCTCTGACGAAGCGTCATATATAACCGGGACGAACATCCAGATAGACGGCGGAGTGGTCAGGTTCCCATTCTGACCCTATTTTTTCTCCTCGTACTCCTTGAGCCAGTGCCTGGCAATCTCCTCCCTGGTTGCTATCCAGACCTTATCCTTTGAAAGGACGTAGTCTATGAACTTCACCAGGGCAGGAAACCTCCCCGGCCTCCCCGACACCCTTATGTGGAATGCTGCGGACATCATCTTGGGCGACTCCTTTGACTCCTCGTACAGGACATCGAAGGTATCCCTGAGATACTCCAGAAACTCGCTGCTCGTCGCGAACCTGTGCATTGGGCTCATGAAGTGGAAATCGTTGGCGTCAGGAGTGTATGGAACAATGAGCAGCCTGCTGTGCCTGTACCTGTACGGCAGATCGTCGCTGTATGCGTCCGAGTCGTAGATGAAGTTGTCGAACTCCCCCAGGATGTCGATGGTGTTCTCGCTTGGCTCGCGGGCGTAGAATCCCACTGGCTTGCGCCCGGTCGTTCTCTCAATGGACTCTATGGAGCGCCTGATTTCCTCGCGTTCCTCCTTGTATGTCATCTTGAAGGTCTCGGTCCACCTGTAACCATGGTCACAAATCTCGTGCCCATCTGCCACAATCCTCCTGGCAGCTTCCGGATTTGACTCCAGCGCCTTTGCGGCAGCATAGAAGGTCGCCTTCACACCCTTCTTCCTGAGCAGGTTCAGTATTCTCCATATCCCCACTCTCTGGCCGTACTCGTACACAGTCTCCATGCCGACGTCCCTGGTGCCAATGTCCACAGGCCCGAACTCACCTATTGACTCAACAATTCCGTCCTCAGGGTACGAGTGCTCTCCACCCTCCTCATAGTTGAACACAAGTGATAGTGCGAGAGTCTTGCCACCGGGCCAAGGCACTCTAGGGGGCTTTTCCCCATACCCAATGAAATCCCGTTCGTAAGGCATGTGATAGCATGCACCCAAATACATTTAATATTGCGGATCAGGCAGTGCCTGGAGATCACTTGTGGATGAAGTGGGTAGCCAGTTTATGGACATATGCCGGAAAATGTGGCTCTGAATTTATATTGCTTACCCCAATTTTGCAGCGATAGAAATGATAGAGGAATTCAGGAAAAAGATCACATCAGCAGCGAATCTTCTCGGACCTCTGGTAAGCATTGACGATCCCTCTGTGGCGGAGAGCTTGCGCAACATAGAGCCTGACCTCCTGATTGTTGACATGGAACATTCGATCATTGATCCGGCATCACTCCAGCTTCTCATGATGGCAGCGTCAAACACACCGGTGATTGCCAGGATCCGGGGACTCGAGAAGAATGAGATCAAGAAAGTGCTTGACACGGGAGTTGCAGGCATAATAGTACCCGGTGTCATGACTCCACAGGAAGTTGAGGATGCTGTGAAGTTCTCAAGATATCCGCCAGACGGGATCAGGGGGGCAGGCCCCGGAAGGGCATCCGGATACGGGTACAGCTTCAGTTCCTATGCAAGGATTGCCGGAAAGACGCTGGTAATAGTACAGGTGGAGACAAAGAGTGCATTCGATAACCTTGAAGCAGTTCTGTCGGTCAAAGGCCTGGACGGATTCTTCATCGGCCCCATGGATTTGTCCGTCAGCCTGGGGATGGAGTATTCCTGGGATAATGAGAGGTTCAGGTCATCCATTGACAGGATTATTGGAGAGGGCAGGAAGCGTGGACTCATAGGAGGTATCTACACGCCCCTCAACAAGAAGGACTTCAACGTGGTGAAGGGACTCGGGCTGAACTTCATAATGTTCGGCTCGGACCGGGAAGCCCTCACTTCCAGATACAAGGAAGCCATGGAGCAGTACCATGAATCGTGAGGACGGGACGCGCCTCACGTGACTGTTTTGAGGTAGTCCTCAAGTTTGTCAACCCCTTCCTTGAGTGATTCCTTGGTTCCCGAGTACGAGATTCTCACGTGGTGTTCTCCTCTGGACCCAAATGCGGAACCGGGCAGGAGTGCAACATCATGCTTCGCCAGAAATCCCTTGGCCAGCTCTGACGAAACAATCTTCCTTTCGT
>JBJKRS010000125.1:0-5404 GCA_046704525.1 Thermoplasmataceae archaeon | reverse complement strand
GTGAAAGGGTTAAGAAGGTTGAATGTCTTGCATTATCATGCCCAAGAGAGTCCTTGTAACTGGATTTCAGCCATTTCTGGATTTCAAAAGCAACCCTTCAAAGAAAGTGGCAGAAGCACTGAATAATGAAGTAGAGGGAGATGCAGAAATTTTCGGGAGAGTTCTCCCAGTTTCCTATAAGCAGACCGAAAGCGCTCTGGTCAAGTACATAGAAGACGTTCAGCCTGATCTGATAATCGGACTTGGATTGGCCCCAGGAAGATCTGTCATCTCCCTTGAAAAGATAGCAGCCAACTACAAGTACTCCCCATCCCCAGATAACGAAGGCAATATTGCGACAGGAGGCAGGATTGATGAAAGCCAGCCAGACGGCATGTTCTCCCTTCTTGATGTGGAAGGTCTTAACAAACTGCTCGGAGATCAGGCCATACCATCTGAGATCAGCATGACAGCCGGTGCGTACCTCTGCAATTACGCAATGTTTGTCATCATCAGGGAATCAAAGAAGAGAGGCATCAAAGGTGGTTTTGTCCATATACCATGCGACACGGAACTGGCAGTAAGCCACAAAGAAAGGTCTTACCCAAGCATGACAATTGAGATGCTGGTTAATGCGGTTCGCCGGGCTGTTAATCACGAACTGGGCCAGGATGCAAGGAAAGCAAGCCCGGTAAGCCAATAGGCCATTCTTTGAGCCAACTGGGTGTATCCGAATGTTTGACTATAGAAAATCGGCCGAGTTCTTGAAGAAATGCCAGGTTGAGGATGAAAGTGATATCAGGGGAACCGTCTGCCCATGGGTACTGAATGAGGGGGATGAGCCGCGTGAAGATCTGCATGACACTTTGCAGGCAGTGTATGTGTGGAGCCGTGATGAGAACTTCGACAACTGTCGTGAGAACGCTGAATTTGCTCTAGATTATGTGAAGAGACGATTCGAATGGTTCAAGAGCAACAGTGAGCCGATAAAGTCCTACGATGCAATTTTCCAGGTTTTGGCCCTGAACCAGTACCTCAAGAAGGCTGAAGACGATGAGCTTTCAAGAATCGAAAGCTACTCCAGACGATATCTTGTTGATTATTTCAAGGGAAATCCGAAACACGATGCCAGGGAATACTCCAATACCTACTGGAAAGCTGCCATACTATCTATAGGGTTGAGATATAGGGGGGAAGATACACGCTTCCTAGGACATTGGGTCGATTCGGACACGACGCTTGTCAAGCCCGAGAATGAGCCAGTGCATAAGGGGAGAGGTTACATGCACCCCCATGATTTCTGCTCAACCTTTGGCACCAGATTGTATGCTATCAATATGCTTGCAACAGATTACGACTACTCTTTGCTGAATGACTATCTCCCGGACGGCTTTGTCAAAAGGTCCATTGACGAGACGTCGTTCAATTCATTTGTCCTGTATGGCCTCTGCTCGATTGATGAATCCAGAAATGAAGTTGATTTCGACAAGGTCCAGCGTGTCAAGGATGATATTTTCAGGATACTGGAAGACAGGTTCGTCGAGGGAGGAACTAAGAGGGGAGATTATGTCAGCCTCAGGGAGAGCTGGTCAACCTTCTTTGTGTATTATGCGGAACTGTTGAGGGATGGCAAACAGATACTCTAGAACACTCCCAATTGTGTGAAGCAAGTATCTGGCAATATCTCGCCAATCACCCTTCATCCATTGCTAATGATCAAGTCTCAGGGATATTGTAGGTATTCATTTAGTACAAAAAAGTTAAGCGTAATTAAATTAATATAAATGAACTGGATTATTAGACCATGACACATGTGGAAGTTTCTTCAATAGGAGCGGCAATAAGCAACGAGAAACGCCTTTTCATACTAAAGATGCTGACCAAGCACTCTGAGCTGAGCTGGTCGCAGATAGTGAAATACCTCGATGAGGAGTATTCGATCAGAGTAAATCCCAATACGGTCAGTTTTCATCTGAAATACTTGCTTGACAGGAATATCATAGAAAGGAGAGGCAACCTATACAGGTTGACTGGTGACGAGCAGGTCAAAAGAAGGATAGTTGTTCTGGTAAACTGATCTGGTGCAGCCAGCAAACCAGTTCTAAAGGACGAGTCAAAGCACCTGCCTTAGAGATAGAGCCATGTTTTTGGTTCTTTGCGTTTTCTCATTTTCATGGCTAGGAAGAAAACAAATTAGTTCCGACTTGATTCCAGTTATACATGCCATGCCGGGAACTTTGTGAGCTGCAAAATGAAGTCTTGTGATTCTGAAGTGCACTATCAGAGGGGAAGTGCCCCCCATGATCTAAAGCAAATGGTTAAGCACAAATTTAAGAAGTTAGTCTGATGAGCAAACTGGGAATGAAGAGGAATTGGGAGGGGTTTGCTTATTGCGACCAGCTGGTGCCAGGGGAATTTAATGCACACTCCATGCTCTGAAAAGATGGACTGAGGAAGATGTTTCTACTTTTGCTTGGAAGCTATGATCACGATACCAAAGAACTGCTTTATGATCTCCAGGAGGTCATAGCACGTGACTACGTGGAATCCTCACATTATGCTATGCTTCTCGACCGGCTGGACCTCTACGTAACGGGGAGGCGGCGGATACTCGTTGAGAGGGAAGATGGTTTGACTCTCACTTTCTATGTGTTCGCGCCAGAGTCAGCAGGTGGTCCAACAGACCTAGAGATGATAGATACCATTCCTTGGAGCAATGACGTCGGCAATTCCCTGCAAAATTACCTAGTGGAACAAGGTTTTTCTGAAGATGCAAATGGCATGGAGAAGAAGCCCGTATCGTCGGAGGGAGGGTTGTTCCAGTTCCTAGCAGACTTATCGGAAATTAATTTCATAATCAGGTTTAAGGAAGAAACTAGGGGTGGCGAATACGTAGAGCTTTGTTATTTGCTAAATGCTCAAAACAGCATTCCGAAACATGCGTCATCCGAGGTATTTCTAATGAAGAGAAGAGGCGTAACTCTCACCTCCATGCTTCAGCCCTATTTTGAAGCTAAATTGGTGAGATTGTCAGAGTTTTCAGACTTTGAAGACCTCACAAGCCAGGTAACATCAAAGATAAACAACCGGGATCTCAGATAATGATGGTGTTTCATTCCACTCCTGTTTAAGGGCACACTGTTTCATGAACTTCTGGTTTCCTACCTTCCAATTATCAACTCATCAGTGTCCCTTGGATAATATGTCATGATCTCCGGCCCATCTTCTTTCATTACCACCGTGTCCGAATGCCTGAAACCACCAAGGCCAGGGACGTACAACCCGGGTTCTACACTGAAAACCATGCCTGGTTCCAAAGGTGTGTCATCACCCACATCCAGGAATGGGGCTTCATGCATATCAAGTCCTATGTTGTGGCCAGAGTGATGCCTGAGATACTGGAATACGTCGTGCTCCTTGGCATATTTTTGAACTGCTTTATCCACGTCTGAGCACAGTGCCCCCGGCTTGATTGAATCAAATGCAGTCTGCTGCAATCCCAGAAGCAGCTGATGGTACCTCCTCAATTCATCAGAAGGTTCACCAAGGAACATGTTCCTTTCAAGCTCCGAGAAATAGCCTTCGATATCGGAGTAGGCCCAAGTCCCCAGAATATCCCCACGCCTCATGGGCCTGTCCACGCTTATTGAATGCGGATAAGAAGAGTGGTCACCAACCTGGCCCATGAACACTGCTTCTACTGGAGTGCTCAAGAACCTCTTTTGCATGTAGCTCTTGCCAAGAGTGCGTTTCAGCGCAATGGATGCCTTGAGAGAAGCTTCCACCGACACTTCAAATTCATATTTGCCATCTTCGGAAAGATCCTGGAGGTATGTATGGGCCAGATTCCCCCATTTTATGGTTTCCCTGATTGCTTCAATTTCATTCCCGCTCTTTATCCTCCTTAACTCGTAAATTTCCCTTCCCATTGGCTTAAGCGTCATTCCCGGAAGTGCTTCCCTCATCTCGGGTCCTTCGTAACCATAGTAAGAGGGGTAGAATTCTCTACTTTCAACCCCCATGTTCTCTGGCAGCTCTAACTGTTTTATCCATTTGGCAAAGAGCGAGGCAGGGTGTTCCTCTCCAGGATAGTCAAGATATGTTTTAACATCAGTTACCAAGTCAGATTGGCTAGCAATGTGTTCCTTTTCGACAGAAGGTCCCATGAATGTGATATCCCCACTCTTCGTAATCACCATGCATGCCGGCCTTTCGGTGGCGAGATATCCGAATCCTGTGAAATACTGGAAAGATATCCCGGATGACAGATATACGGATTCAACACTGTTTTTCTCCATAACTTGCTTCAGTCTTTCTATTCTATTCTCATATTCCTGTTTTGGAAACTTATGCATTTACATTTCCTCCTTGAGAGTCCCCTTTTTGATCAGTGACATTGCAGTGTTCAGCAAAATTTCGGTCCCATATTCCAGTGCCTTCTCATCGATAAAGAACGTAGGGCTGTGCCATATGTTTTCCTCATTGTTCATCTCCCTCCCGACTCCAAGGTAATAATAAGACCCCGGAACCTTTTGAGTGAAGTAGGCGAAATCCTCCCCACCTAGATCGGGAAGAGGGTGCTTTACATTGCCTCTTCCGAGCAGGTCAATGGCGACCGCTTCAACGACTTCTGTGACTTCTCTGTCATTCCTCAGCACCGGGAAACCATCCTGGAATTCAATTGAGCCTTCAGCCCCGAATGCGCTGCACAAACCGTCCAGCAGGCGCTTCATTTCCTTCCTGATCTTATCTCTTGTAATCAGGGAAAGCGTGCGGACTGTCCCTCCGATCTCCAGCTCTGATGGTACAACATTTTCCTTATCTCCTCCGTGTATTGTGCAGAAAGACACCACTGCAGGATCAAAAGGGTCCTTTCTCGTGGATATGATGGATTGTGCAGTGTCAATGTATTGTGATGCTATGACGACTAGGTTTGTGGTTTCCTGCGGGTATGCTGCATGTCCTCCTTTTGCCCTGAGTTTAATTCTGAAGTCTTCTGTGTTAGCCATCATGACATCAGGGTAAACCCCGACAGTACCTGCTGCCATCCTGGGGTGTGTGTGCTGGCCTATGATGTAATCAACCCCTTCCACCGCACCGTCCTCGATAATCTCAATAGCCCCTCCCGGAGCAACTTCTTCAGCCGCCTGGAACAAAAATCTCACAGAACCTTTTTTTGGCTCCCCACTTAATTTAAGTGCTCTGGCTACCCCCATTGCACAAGCAACATGAAGGTCATGTCCACAGGCATGCATTACGCCCTCATTCTTGGACTTGAAATCCAGTTCGTTATTCTCATGGACGGGGAGGGCATCCATGTCAGCCCTGATTGCAACTGTCGGGCCATCGGAATCTCCACGTATCTCAGCCACAATTCCAGTCTTTCCGACCCTCCTGTGGCTGATCCCCATGGAGTCAAGCTCAT
>JBJKRS010000124.1:0-8063 GCA_046704525.1 Thermoplasmataceae archaeon | reverse complement strand
TCCATGTACTGGATTGAAGCTACTATGCCTATTCTCCTGTATCCCGAATCGCTGAGGGGAGTGAAGACAGAACTGTCGACCTCCACTATGCGGTCATTCCTGTACTCCTCGAAAATGACGGGCTTGGGGTAGTTGATGTTCGGTATCCTGGAATGCCCAAGCTGAACAATGCAGTCCACGTCCCGGTAGACCTCCATGTTGCCCGTATCGCATGCACCGTAGAAGCCCTCTGAGCTCACAATGACGCTGAATTCGGAGGACAGGCGCGAAAAATAGCTGAAAACGTTTGGTTTCAGGCCGTCAGGTATCTGCAGCAGTATCTTCTTCGCATTCATCTCCCTGAGCTTCTGCACCGTGGCTTCTACATCTATCATGATCAGTCTTCAGAGACGGAATACTCCGTTCCGCATCACGATTTCCCCGTTGGTTATTACTGTATCTACCATCCGGGCGCCGAACTCGTAGGGTATCTTTCTGTAGGTGTCCACGTTTAGAATCAGCAGGTCTGCCCTTTTTCCGGGCTCGATAGATCCACGGTCGTCTTCCACCCCTGATGCAAAGGCTCCGTTTATGGTAGCGGCATTCAGCGCTTCCTCAACAGTCATCCCACAGTATCTGACTGCGAGGTAGATGGCAAAGAATACATTGGAACTGTAGGAAACCGGGGAAGAGTCGGAAGCAATTGCCACCGGGACATCTGAATCCACAAACTTCCTGATACTTGGATAGGCGTCATTCCCCACTGTGTGGGCAGTTATGGGGCAGAAGGTTGCAACTGCCCCGGAATTCTTGATCTTTTCAATCCCTGATTCGCCTGTCTTGAGGAGGTGGTCAACAGAAGTGAATCTGAAATCACGGCAGAGGTCAAGGCATCCTATGTCTTCAAGCTCGTCTGCATGCATCTTCAGCTTCACGTTGTTCCTCACACCCCAGAGGGCCATCTGCCTCGTGGTGTCAGCGGAGAATGCGCCACGGTCGCAGAAGATATCTACAAAGCTCACTCGGCCCGCAAAGCGCGGGGCCATGGTTTCAACAACATCAGAGGCGTAATCTGACTCGCTCTTTCCTCGTGGAATTGCATGCATGCCGAGGAACGTGGGGATCACGTTGATGATGCCCAGAGATCCGATTCTCTCGATCACGTTGAGCATCTTCAATTCTGTATCAACGTCAAGGCCGTATCCGGTCTTTATCTCGATTGTGGTGGTTCCGTACATCAGGCTGTCATAAATCCGCCTGAGAGACTGGGAGAATATGTCATCCTCCTTCATGTCACGTGTGGCTGTTACAGTTGCATTGATCCCGCCGCCGGCGTTGAGTATCTCAAGGTAACTCTTCCCCTTGAGCTTCATGTAGAACTCGTCTTCACGGGTCCCTCCATATACGATGTGCGTGTGGGAATCCACAATTCCGGGCATGACAACAGAGCCATGGGCGTCGACCCTCTCAGGGCTGTTGTTTTGCAGGTACTTTTCCTTCTTGGCATCTGTCATTATCTCGAGGATCCTGTTGCCCCTGATCAGGATGGAATGCCTGTCCTTGATCCTCAGCTTCTTCATCCTGTCGCCCTTGAGTGGCTCCCATCCGGCACCCTCCATTGTCAGTATCTGTGACGCGTTTTCCACAAGTATGTCAGGCATGTCCGCTCACACTGTGTACGTTGACAAAACTAAATACCCTAGCGGTCGAACGAACCTTCTCAGAGGAAGATGAACCAGAACCCGGCAAGCACTGTAACCAGAAATCCCGCAAAAACCGAGACCATGAATGGCGCCTTGTAGACCATTACCTTCCCCCCAGGTCTTTCTCTCAAGTTGAACCTTGCCGGATTCTGGCGGTACAATTCTTCGTCGTATTTCATGGACGTTATGGAGTATAGCCCTGTCCTGTCGCCCTTCTTCCTTCCAGAAAGGACAACATAGGGAATGAAGAAGAGGGAGGCAATTGCAATGTTGAACAGCATGATCATGGAGAGCGGGACCACCGAAACAAGATAAAGCTGCCCTGCTGTGGCTGGAGTCGTAAAAGGGAGCGCGGTAAAGGCGAAGAAGAGCGCTATCATGGCCTTGATGTCCCCAATGCCGAAGAACCTTTCCTGGAAGCCCAGGAGAAGCATGAGTGACATTATTGTTGCCGTGAAGCCGTAAAATATGCTTCCGGTCACCACAAAGTACAGGGATACTGCCAGGAATATCATCCCTATGACGGGGTAGATGACGAGATCAGTCTCAAGAAATGTGCACATGAAAAGGAGCACACCCATTATGATGAAATACAGGGGGGCGGACTGGGTTGCTTGAAACACCACCCCCATTCCCACGAGTGGAATGAATATGAATGAATTGATTGTCCTCCTCCTGACGTCAGTGTATGATGTGACTGCCAGTGTGACAAGGGCAAGGATGAAAGTGGCCAGGAGTATGTAATGGGCTGCAGGAGCCATTACACCCTCCCTCTCAGGGACTTGAAAGCCCTCAGCACAGATGAGAAATCCAGGTTGCCCAGGCCAATGGACATCGCGGCGGAATAGTACTGGGCTACTGCGCCGGCCAACGGTACGGGATCCCTGGCATCCGCTGCCATTTCCAGTGCGTAACGCAGGTCCTTGAACTCGTGGGAAAGAAGGAATTGAGGCAGGAAATCCTCCTTCACCAGTGGCTCCCTCTTCAGTTCCAGTATTTTCGATGAAGCAGCTCCAGAAGTGAGGATTTCAATAGCCTCCTCCCTCTTGATCCCTATCTTTTCGGTGAGGAGGAGTGCCTCGCAAGAGGCTGCCAGGTTCATACCCATGAGCATATTGTTGACAAGCTTCATCTTCAGCCCCGATCCATTCGGCCCAACTCTCAGGACTTTTGACGAGAAGGACTCAAGCACCGGCTTCACTCTCGCGAATGCCTCCTCAGGCCCACCAACAACGGTCAGCAGCTCGCCCACTTCAGCGACAGGAACGCTTCCTATAACAGGCGCGTCGAGGTACACGGCACCTGTTTCTCTTACCTTCTCTGCAATTCTGATGGAATCCTCAGGCCTTATTGTGCTGAGGTCCACAACGGTCTTTCCTGAGCCCAGGTTCTCAGCCACTCCGTTCTTGCCAAGCATTACATCCAAAACGGCTGGGGAGTCGGACAGCATGAGGAACAGGATATTGCTCTTCATGGCAGCTTCCCATGGATCGCTGAAAATCTTCATCTCAAGCGCCGCATATGGATGGGCTTTTCCTGCTGTCCGGTTGTACACGCCGGTCACGACATGATCCCTTATGATATGCTTCAGCACAGGAATGCCCATCTTTCCGAGACCAATGAACCCAATCCCGTCCATCGTGTGTTAAGCCCTGCAATACTTTAAACTTAATCTATGGGGACTGAGAACAGTGAACTTCCATGCTCCTGTGAGGCACACTCGAGGTGGGCGCAATCCGCCAGGCTCTGCGATACCCCTCTCCTTATCTCCCTCAGAGCGATTTCAGGCCTGTTGTTCTCCTGGCTCAGGTGAGTTAGAACTACACGCGTGTCCGGCTTGATCAGCGATCCTATCTTTTCGGAAGTCTGCCTGTTGGAAAGATGCCCATGTGTGCTCAGTATCCTCTTCTTGAGCATCTCGGGATATGAGCCTCCCCTGAGCATTACCTCGTCATGATTTGCCTCCAGCGCCAGAATGTCAGAGTTTCTGATGTTGTCGCAAACTTCTTCCGTCAGGCGGCCAAGGTCAGAGACAATTGAAATCTTGGCCTTTCCGCACCTGATAGTGTAAGCAACCGGATCCACGGCATCATGGGAGACGCTGAATGCAGTGACCTCAAAATTGCCGAAAACGACTGAATCTCTTATGCTGTACGCATCCCTGAGGCCCAGTTTCATTCCCGTGAGCTCCCTTGTGTACACGTTCAGCGGCATGTTTTTGGAAAGCATTCTGACCCCCCGGGAATGATCAGAGTGCTCGTGGCTTATGAAAAGTGAGGTCTCAAGCTTGCCGATTCCGTTAATGGACATTCTCTCCCTGAGCCGCTTGAGGGTTATGCCGAAGTCAACTATGATAAGGTTCTCGTGGTCCCATACAAGGGTAGAATTTCCCTTGCTTCCGCTTGATACCATGTTGAAGTTGACCACGGACATATGATGCTCCAGATCACTGATTAAGTATTATTAGGTTTCCCGGAGGATCTGCATCCCCTATCCCTGAATTATGTCCTGTACATCAGAGGGTCATTGTTCATTACTTCCGCGAGGTCCTTGGCGGCGCTCTCTCTTCCATCAAGCTCGCTGGCGACATTCTTCCAGGCAAAAGCTGGGTGGTTCTGGCTTAGTTTCCACTTTCCCTCAGCATTCTTGATCTCTACGGTGAAGACAACGATCTGATCCATCATGCTCATGTACTTGTCATTTGTCCAATCGGCGCGCCATTCTCCCCCCACATCAGATTCAAACTTTGCAACGATCCTGTCTATCACCTCCAGCCGTTCAGTCTTGTCCTGAACTATCCGGAAGCTCCCTTCCACATGCGCTGCGATGTAGTTCCATGTCGGGACTGCGTATTCTTCCCCGTACCAGGTGGGGGATATGTAATGATTCGGCCCCCGGAACACAACTAGCACATCCCTGCCATCCAGGGTTTTCCACTGTGGGTTTGCCCTTGCCATGTGCCCTGAAAGGGCATGAAGGTCATCATCCACAAGAAAGGGTATATGGGATACGCCTGGTCCGCCATCGGCCTGTGAGAACATCATGCCCAGGCTGTATTTCCTTATGAGCTCGACAATCCTGTCCTTTTCTCTAACCTTGAATGGCCTGGGGTTAAACACATTCTGTCATATCGGATCCTGATAAAAATCTTGGTTGAGATGATCATTTTCCAATAATGGAGAGCGCAACACGCCTTTTTCTAGGTCGAAGGTCGAATTCAACGAGAAACAACGACTGCCATGTCCCTAGGAGCAGTTTTCCGTTGCGAACAGGGATGGTCACATCCTGTCCAGATATTGTTGCCCTTACGTGGCTTCTCCCGTTGTTGTCTCCCCAAGCTTTGTTGTGCTCATATCCCCTCTCATCCGGCGCAATATTCTTGAATGCAGCTTTCAGGTCCTCAAGAAGTCCTTTCTCATTCTCACAGATAATTAGGGAACTTGTGGTGGAGAGGACAAATGCACTTGCCACGCCATGCTGTACTCCGCTAGAAGTCGCAAGGCCGGAAAATTGCTCCGTGATGTCCACCATGTCCAATTCCCCGCTTGTTTCAACTTCAATCTCCATGGTTTTGAATTCCATAACATCAAAGTGAGGAGACGGACTTGAAATTACTGTCCTGAGGACATGAGGCTGATTTTTCCAGAATCACGGCTGCTTTAGAGAGAAAAGGTCAGTCCCCCACTCCTGGCTCATACAGCTCAACCGTGCCGCATTTTGCACAGTGGGACACTGTGAAAGGCTTCACATCCTCTGCAAGCTGGTTCCAGGAACCAAGAAACCAGCCCTTACCGCCTGCATACCCTCCTATGCGGAACTTCACTTCTCCGCCATTCTCAAGCGGAACCTGACAATTGCTGCAAATCCTTTCAACCATGTCTATCGGAAGAAGTACGTAGTCAAGTCTAAAAATGATTGTGTGATCGCAAAAGAATTGACCGCTTTGATATCCCTTGTATTGCTGGCCCAATATTTTCAAACGGATTCGGGAGAATCTGTAGCTTGGTCCGAGAATAAAATATGAAATACCGAGTTAGGTTTACCTAAATTAATTGGTCGTTCAACCAATGAAATGGCTATAATTGGTCTATATGATTTCGAAACTGACATCTGAACTGACGGAAAAGAGCACCTGCGCACCAGCAAATAACTCAGGGGAAGGGGGATTGTAAAGACTTGCCCTTCGCGTCTTTCACCGACCTCATTATTCTCACGCTCATCATTGGATTCTCCATATTTCTGTCATTCCCTGTAATCTATGCAAGGAAGATCGGCAGAAGGGCAGTGATGATCCTGACAGCCTTTGCGGTGGGAATACTCATATTCCTCCTTGCGGACATTTTCGGTGATGTTGCCTCTGTAATTTACCCGGCTGGATCCTATGTGGCAAACGGCATATACGCTGCCCTTTTCGTGGTATGTGCCGGTGGATCATTCCTCTTCCTGAACTTTGTCCAGAGAGGCAGCAAGTCAATGGAGAATGCAAAGGCCATGGATGTCTCGCTTATAGTCGCAATTGCAATAGGGTTCCAGAACCTCACTGAGGGCCTGGTATTCGGGGCAACTTGGGCGGTGGGGCTTTCAGGCCTCCTCACTGTCATTTTTGTCGGTTTCGTGCTCCAGAATTTCACAGAGGGTTTCCCAATCATTTCCCCATTCCTCGGTGGTGCTAGGCCGAAACCATTCGTAATATCCATGCTGTTTCTGATCGGTGCCCTGCCAACAATTGTGGGCAGCCTTCTTGGATATTTCTACAGCAACCAGTACCTGAATGTCGCATTTGACTCGCTTGCCATAGGCTCCATTCTATATGTAATCCTTCCAATGCTCCAGACGGTGTTCAAGAATTCTGGGAGGGAATTGAGCATCGTCTACTCGGGCCTTGCAGCAGGCTTCCTTGCAGGATTTCTTGTCAACATCATCTGATAATCTTAGGGCCTATGACCAGTTGCCAAAATTAGATTGCAGGCTAGGTTGTCTCTTCTTCCATGGCGGTTAAGTCAGCTACATGTCATTTTTGCGCCCCTGGAAAGTGATGCACGATTCAAAAGCGTCAACTTACCGATACTGGCGTCAAGAGAGGCGGGCCCCGGTCCATGAGTGGCAGAAACAGTTTCTATAGATCTGACTGGCCGGGACGAGTCGAAGTATTTGCAAGAATATACTGCGTTGGCCCCTAGTTGTGCTAGGTGATCTGTTGCTCATCTCTAATTAGAGTGCAGCGGGCTTTGAGTTATTTAAGGCTATGCTTTATAAAGTGAATGCTATATCTAGTTATTGTGGATGCAATGAGCGCTCTGGCGGAGCCGAGAAGACGGAACATAGTTGAGCTTCTCGCGAGGAAGGGTGAGCTCACGGCAAGTGAGATATACCGCAGATTCACAGTGACAGCCCAGGCCGTGTCCCAGCATTTGCGAGTCCTTCTCGATGCACAACTGGTGAAGATGGAGAAGCGCTCCCAGCAGCACATATACAGCTTGAACCCCAGCGCCATCAGAGACATAGAACACTGGGCAAGAAGCATGAATGCTCAGTGGAATGAGTCTCTGGACAGGCTCGCGAAAGTCCTGGAAGAAGAGAAGAAGGAAGAAGAATAAGGTGGTAAAATGGAAGAAAAGAATGACAAAATTAGAGAATTGTCGATAACGCGCACATTCGATGCGCCAAGAAAACTCGTATGGAAAGCATGGACAGATCCAAAACTTCTGGCAAAATGGTGGGGCCCAAGGGGAGTTACCAACCCCACTTGTGAATGGAATGCCAGACCAGGAGGCCAGATTTACATAGTCATGTTAGCGGGCAAAGAGCTAGGGCCTGCTGAGGGGATGAAATGGCCCATGAAAGGAACGTTCAAGGAGGTAGTGCCACAGAGCAGGTTGGTCTATACAAGCGGAGCACTGGATGACCTGGACAGGGGAAGTGATACATTCATAGAACAGACCGTTACAATTGAATTCGAGGAGGTTGGGGATAAGACAAAGATGAATCTGCACCTTGTGGTGACCAAGTCTGAGGGGCCGAAATCATCTTCGGCAATACGGGGCATGACCATGGGCTGGAACCAGCAGTTGGAAAAACTTGCAGATCAACTCCGGAACTTGGCCGGCCGCAGCTAAGAGTACCGCTGAAGATGAACTGTATTGGCAGGGTCAGAGTGGTTTGAGACATGTTCAACGACAGGCAGTATGTATTAAACGGACCGGTCGGGGTTGAACCCAAGACCTCCAGCTTGCAAAACTCGTGTTCTATTAACATTTAATAACTATTGCTACCTATAGTTACCTATGGTAACTACAGTTCAGATTGACAATGAACTCAAAGAAAGGTTAAATCGCCTGAAAATCCACCCAAGAGAATCCTATAATGATTTAATCTCAAGAC
>JBJKRS010000123.1:0-4752 GCA_046704525.1 Thermoplasmataceae archaeon | reverse complement strand
GATTTGTTGCGATCATCCTATCGCTGGAGATGGGTGAGCTGTCAAGCACCATGCCGGACAGATCAGGTGCTTCATACTCGTATGTAAACACAGCCTTTGGAAGCGAACTTGGCTTCATAACCGGGATTTCTCTTTACCTGAGCTTTGTTGCTTCAGTCTCGGCAATTTCCCTGGGATTCGGCTCATATCTTGCCTCCATGCTCGGCATCTCCTCCTTCCTTTTCACTCCCCTCTTTGCAATAGTTCTCATTGCAGTTCTTATTGGAGTGAACCTGGAAGGAATTTCCGAGGCAGCAAGAGCGGACATGTACATCGTCGCATTCAAGGTTGGAGTTCTTGTTGTGTTCATCATCTTTGCACTCATGTTCGGCAAGGACCTTTCCGCCAATCTTGCCAGGCCGATAACCGGGGGAGTCCCGGGCATATTCTCTGCAAGCGTCATAGCCATGTTCGCCTATGCGGGCTTCCAGTCCATTGCAACCATGACCCCGAACATCAAGGGAGGCGGAAAGACTGCTGCAAGGGCCATACTAGCGGCAGTGGCTATAAGCCTGGTCCTGTATATACTTGTGACGCTATCGCTCCTGGCCCTGGTCCCCTCAAATGTGTTCGGGTTTGTCGCTGATCCACTGAGTTACGCGCTCATTTCAGCCCACGGCCCGCAATGGCTCTTCTACCTGGTTGATTTTGCTGCACTTTCAGCAACTGTCTCCGCAACACTGGCAATGATAATAGCGGGCTCACAGCTGGTTTACCAGCTCTCCAGTGATGGGCTGCTCCCCAGAATGTTCAGGAGAACCACCGGATCAACAAAGGCACCCATTACTGCGGTTGTGCTGACTGCCACCCTTGGCGGGGCCATAATGTTTGCCGGGAACATATACGTAATTGCTGCCATCAGCAACTTCGGGATACTCTTCAGCTACATGATCACCGGGTTTGCCCTTCTGAAGATCAGGAGGTACAGGAAGAATCCGGACAGGCACCAGGAGTTCCTGAAAGATGCGAACTTCGCCAAAGAGGGTGTTTTCAGGATGCCTCTATACCCGTATCTAGTCGTGGTTGGGATTGCCATGCTCCTCGCTTTCTTCTTTGGTTTCCCACGGATAGCGCTGAGCTCGGGGGTCGGACTTATACTTGCATGCATTATCGTGTACTACGCACTCAGGGAAGACAGGGACGAGCCCGTTGTGAGAGACAGGTTCTTCAGGTAAGCCAGAACCTTGGGTTCCCTTTCTCCGTTGCGGATTTTGCTCCAGTAAGCCCAAAATAATAGGAGCCCATGCGAAAAGCATGAAATCGGCAGTTCTGGAAGAACAGAAAAGCGCGGAAAAAAACCCGCTTGAAATCAAGGAGACAGAAAAGCCGGAAATAGAGGACGGACAGGTCCTCATCAGGGTAGAGGCCAACGGAGTGTGCCACTCTGATCTGCATATTGTTGAGGGCGACCTTCCACTTCCGCGGGAGATGTTCCCCCTGGTTCCTGGACATGAGATAGTTGGGACAGTTGAGGAAAGCAGGAGCGATGTCAAGAAGGGAGAGAGGGTCGGCATAGGATGGTTTGGCAAGGCATGCGGGAAATGCCAGTACTGCATTTCCGGGAAGGAGAATCTTTGCCCCCACACAGAGATAACAGGACTCACCCTGAAAGGAGGGTACTCCGATTACGTTGTTGCCCAGGGCGAATACGTCACAAGGATTCCGGACAGCATATCAAGCAAGGACGCAGCCCCGCTGTTCTGCGCCGGCCTCACTGCCTACACATCGGTAAAGAAGCTGAACATGAGGCCGGGCGACAGAATTGGCATATTCGGCATCGGCGGCCTTGGGTATTATGCAATCCAGTTCGTGGAGAAGATGGGCGGAAAGGCTGCCGCGATAACCCGCGGGCACAGGGAACTTGCTGAAAGCGTTGGAGCTTCCGAAGTCTCAGATGAGGCATCGGGCCAGTACGACGGCACCATAGTTTTTGCCCCGGATTCGTCCCTTGTATCAGAGGCGGTGAAACATACCAGGAGCGGAGGCACCATCGTGATACCTGCAATAGTGGACAGGATAGAGATTCCCTTCCAGGATTTCATGTGGGAAAAGAACGTGACTTCGGTTGCAAGCGGCCTCAGGCCGGACACCAGGGAGATGCTTGAATTCGTAGAGAAGAAGGGGATAAAATCCATGGTGGATACCATGGACCTGGAAGAGGCCAACAAGGCGCTGCAGAAGCTGAAAGAGAACAAGGTGCCGGGCAGGATTGTCCTGACCCCATCCTAATTTTTTTTCGCTGAGACGGTACCGGGATCAGCGGACAATTCTGGCGGACGCGCAGTGTATTGTTCAAACGGTGCCACCACTGTACCGGGAGTGCAATGATGAAAGAGCAGGACGGATATTTCACCCTACCCTCAAGCTGGGCGAGGGACATGGCAAAGGCAGTGGCCACATACCACACTGGAAACAGGGACCTGGCTGCCGGCCTGAGAGTTGCCATTCTCCTTTCCGTTCCCATGCTTGCAGGAATCTACCTGGGCCATACTTACGCCGGGCTGGTGGGTACGCTGGGAGTGTTCAGCTTCTCTGTTGTTGAGGTCCCCGGTTTCCACAGGAAGCCACAGATCAAGCACCTCTTTGTAACAGGCGGGGTGAACTCTCTGGCTTTTGCAGCCGGAACTCTTGTAGGACTCGCAGGAATCTTCTCAGTGCCTCTGCTCGGCATCGCATTCTTTACGGCTGCATTCCTGACAAGCAACAACGATGCTGCATCCACTGGACTGGTTGCCTGTGTTGTATTCTCCCTGGGCATAGGCATTCCCGGTGCAACCGGTCCATCTTCGGCGCTTTCAAGGCTCTGGCTTAGCTACCTCGGGGTACTTCTCGCATTCTCTGGGTTCCTCGTTCATTCCATTGTTGACAGCATGGTGAAAAAGAGGAGGAAGGCAGCAGGAGATGAAGACGCACTTGAAGGGCAGACCATAAGCTACAGTGCACTGCTGAGGGCTGAAGGCAGCAGCAATCCCGTGATAAGGAACGAGCACCTCCTATTTGCGGTTGCATTCGGTGCAGCAGGGGCTGCGGCTCTGGCCATATCCAACTTGGAGGGGATCAGCCATGGATACTGGGTTCTCCTTACACTGGCGCTCCTGCTGTTCAGGTCTGACATATCCACAGCTATGGCGTTCACGCTACTCAGGATCATAGGCACGGTCATAGGGGCGGTTATAGGGGTTGCAGCAATCTCATTCCTCTTCTCGCCTCTGTCGCTTCTCCCTGTACTCTGTGCAGCAGGCGGAATGTTCTATGCGTTCAGGGGGCTGAATTTTGCCCTTGGGACTGTTTTCATCACTTCATTCATAATCGTTCTTCTTGACATACCTGCCCCTGGATCCTTCCTGCTTGCCCCAGAGAGGATTCTTGACACTCTCGTTGCAGGTGCGATCACAACAGGGACCGTCATCGTTCTTTGGGCAGGGGGAAGATGGCACAGCCGGTTCAAGAAGTGGGCTTGATTCTTCAAAACAAGTATTAGGATTAGTCCACTACGAAAGCCATGGGCAGCACACTTCTGCTTGAGGGCGATGTATTCGATGGAGAGCACTTCAGGGACAGCATGGAGATCATAGTGGACTCCGAGTCAGGACTGATCACTGGATTTGGAAGAGCCGGCGAGCTTAAAAGGCCGGAAAATGCACAGGTCATAAAGGCCAAAGGGATTATACTTCCGGGCTTCATAGACGCGCATGTCCACTTCTTCGGCTCAAGGAAGTTCGATTTCAGGGAGTGGAATGACACAGACCCAATTGTTGCAGCACTGAGGAGCGTGAAGGATACAAGGAATCTCCTGAAGGCCGGTTTCACTACTGTCAGGGATTTGGGATCAAAATGTGCAGTGCAGCTGAGGAGGGCAATTGAGGAAGGCGACATACCTGGACCTGAGATTATTCCGGCAGGGAGATCGATAGCAGCTCTGGGTGGGGATGACGACCAGAAAATATATCCGCTGGAGATAGCCCAGAGGCTTTCGTATTCGTCATACTGCGACGGCCCGTGGGACTGCGTAAGGGCAGTAAGGCGGGAAATCAGGAATGGAGCGCTGGCCATCAAGGTCTACTCCGGCGATCGGGTTACAGATTTCACCAACAAGCCCTTCCTTAGGGAGGATGAGATCAGGGCAATTGCCCAGGAGGCGCATGGCCTCGGGGCACGCGTTACCGCACACGCATATGGCGAGGAGGGTGTGATGGCAGCCGGTCGTGCCGGAGTCGATTCCATCGAGCACGGTTTCGGGCTTACGGAGGAGATATGCAGGCTAATGGCCAAGAGCGGGATATCGCTCGTGCCCACCATCGCAGTTCACGTGATCAATGAAAAATACATGTCGGGGAAGTGGAAGGAGATCACCGATGCACACATAAAGAAAGATGTCCCGCTGGCAAAGAAGATGGGGGTACGGATAGCCCTGGGAACTGATTTCGTGGGATGCGACAATGAACCCCACGGGCGGAACTATCAGGAAATTCTGAACCTGCATCAGGCAGGCCTGTCAATAGAGGAATCCCTTGCCGCTGCAACTTCATCGGGTGCCGAATGCCTTGGGCTGAAGGATCGTGGAAGGATTGCCGAGGGTATGAGGGCTGACATTGTGATCTCAGGGGAATCTGCAAAAGATGACCTGGGCAGCCTTGCTCCGGAAGGAATACAATGCGTGATTAAAAAGGGAAAAATTGTTGAATGATAAAAAAGTGGGAAATGGTCATGCGT
>JBJKRS010000122.1:0-5127 GCA_046704525.1 Thermoplasmataceae archaeon | reverse complement strand
AAGGCATTCTTACCGCCCTGGATGAACTGCTCCTTCCACTTGCTCAGCTGCACAGGATATATGCCGTGCCTGCGGCATATCTCGGCCTGTGTAACGTTCTCCGTGAGTGCTTCCATCACAATCTGGTACTTCTCCTCAGCGCTGTACCTGGACTTCATGGGATCACCTCAGTAATCTGGAGAATCGGTTTTCGCATGCTCTGTTTGTATCCTTCTCTTAGTATAATATTATTATCATGGTGTTCCGATTCTAAGATGGCTCGGCTCATTTCGCGAGGTTATCTTTTAATGTTTTTGAGGGCCTGCACAACCGACTTCTTAAGTTATATGGTGGTTATCTCTTCATCCAATATATATCACCTATATGTAAACTATAGTATGCTATGCATTAATAGTCTTTTTTCCTTCAATTCAAGCGAGCGTTAATCCAGTGAGATAGATTCAGGCTGTATTTCCTTGCGCTTTATACATATTCCATGCTGACCCTTATGATGACGACTTTTGTACCATCTTTCACAATAATTATAATCTCGCAGTATACAAACTGTCAGGAATTTTTTGACTTGTACATTGCAGAAAACGCTGAAATTACGATGTGAGAGAAAGATGCCTCCAGCTTATTGTCGGTAACTCTTTCCCAAAAGACACGTAATTTAGTCCGGTATAATGTTGACTCCAGATAGAAGGAAAAAGAATTGATGCAGGAATTACGAGCCTGATTCCATTAATGTCCGATGGTAGTAATACTATGACAATTGGCTTGATTCCCTGTTGAGTCCATGAGTTGCGCATCCATTAATTGATAAGGGCAGTGAAACATCAAGAGATATAATTCTTCACAGGTTAAATATGGAAAACGTGCCCGTTTGAACAGAGTTGCCTGAAACAAAACAACTATCGGAAAAAGTAAGCTCTGGAGCACATCTGTTAGGTTTTTCCGTGTTTGTACTTGAAATTTGAGACAGCTGCCCTCAATAATTGCTTTATTACGGCACCATAGCAGGGGCCGTTGAAGATGATGAAATCATCAAAAATGTGCGCCCCTTTCCTCCCCGAGACTGCCATGGCGGAATCCCTGATCTTGATGAGTTGTTCAACTGACATTTGCAGTGAGGGCTCGTCTGGTTGGTACAAGGCACCTGCAGGGTAATCCTTGCCAGGTATACTGGACATCTCAATGTGGCACCCTAGGACGTGTTTGACACCATTCTCACGGGAAAACCTTACTAGACGGTCCAGTGTTCCAAGAAAAGCTGGATAGTCAGAAACATAGAGTCTTCCTGGATACACGGTGTCACCAGTAAGCAAGATTCCTGTGTTGAGGTCAAATATGGAAATCCCATTTTCGTGATGCCCGGGAGACGGGATTATTTCCAGGACACGATCTCCAAGGTCAAATTTCACTGTGGTATCTGGCCAGTCCGATATTCCGAAGAAAGATTTCACAGAATCCACTTCCTTCCCCACAACCTTAGTATTGGGCCTCCCGTCAAATTGTGAATCCCCTGAGACGTGGTCATAGTGGCTGTGTGAATGGGCAACTGTGAGCTCGTAATTCTCGTTCTGCCCATTCTTATGCCATTTGGAGATTAAGCTATCTACCACGTCTAGTATGGAAAACACGCTGGAATCTGAAACAGCACCAGTATCTAGCAACAAGGCCCTCTGCTCCCCTAATAGCAAATACAAGAAAGGAGCCTCCTGGGTCAACTCCTTGCTCTGCCTCATTATAACTGTGTCTGGGTTATACCAATAAACCTGAATCGGCGGGTCCACTGGGTTCCTGTAATCCGGAGAGCCATGTATCCATTTAACTGTAAAATCATCTGTATTCTCTTGCCGCATATTGCCTGAAGAGCCCGTGTCCAGATTCATAGATTCCATGAAGGAAGGCATGTTCTAATATTATGCTACTGCGTTTTCAGTGCCAATTATTTCATTCCTACGCTTACTCGAATTGTCATAGAAGCTAATAGTTGATCGTGACTCGAGATGAGGTCAGAATGCCATTAATGGAAGTTGCTAGACGGTGCCCTATTCGACAAAGATTATTGTGTTCCAATATCATAAGATCGATTTGTCAGGAAATCTCCCCTGAATAATCACTTTCTTCTTGCTGAAGGGAAGAGGACAGTTAACCTTCCAACATTGCACTATGACTTTACTGCTCAGGAGGCAATAAATTTCAGAATGGAACAGTTTGATGTACAATAAGTTCAAATTCTCCTGCAATCTCCCTATTTGACTGTAAAATGTAAAATCAGATCAGATCGATGATCAGGTTTTATTGGTGTCTGCAACAGTGACACCTTTTCGCATGGCTATTCCCACCTTCTTGATCACAAATACAAGGTAAAGCAACACTGCAAGAAAGCCGGGCAATGAGACTACCGACCATATATAGTACGGATTCAGGGTGGCTGAAATAATGGCCCCGCCAATCAGAGGACCAATTGAGTACCCTATTGCATTGAATGAATTGAAAACTCCCATGTTCTCCCCAATTTTGCCTTCCGGCGCAATGGTGGAAACAATAGTGGAACCGCTGGGGTCCAGAAAATCCTCCCCGAATGTCATGATTGCCTCCGAAATGATGAATTGAACAAGGGTTGAATCAAGTGCAAAAGAAAATACTCCTATGGAGAAGAATAGCAGCCCAAGGAAGTAGCCCCTTGCAACACCGATCCGGTGAATTGCCTTGGTGACGGGGTACTGCATCAGAACAACCAGTATTCCGTTTGAGGTGAAGACATACCCAATTTGCGCTGTGCTGAGATTCCGGATTATGGAGGCATAATTTGGAAGCGTGACAGTGTCCTGGGCAAGAAGAATTGTAAGGAGAAGGCTGGAAATTGAGAGGAGTATGATGGTCCTGTTTATGTTCCTGAAACTGAATTTTAATGGTTGAGAAGATCCATCGGTATTGAGTCCAGTCTGAGCTGGGGCCTTGAACAACAGGCCAAAAACAAGGGCTACAAGAAGTGCACCGAATCCGGAGAGGTACATTGTTGGAAACCCATACATCCCGATGAGTATCCCCGCAACCCCGGGGCCAACTCCAGTGCCAACGTTCAGTGCAACCCTTGTGATCGTGAATCCGTTTACGCGGTTGGGGCTGGATAGCGAAACCAGTGAGGAGAATGGCGGAAAACTGCCCCATATTCCTGTTGCAAGAAGTAGGAACGATGCGGAAAACAGTACAATGTTGTGCAAATATCTGGCTGTAATGTAAAGGAGCAGCAATGAAGAGGCTGCAAGCGCATAGGTCGCAATCAAGGTCTTCTTGTGGCCGATCCTGTCCCCGAGCCTTCCAGTATAAATCTGAAAAACGGAGCCTGAAAGGTTGGAAAGTGTGAAAATAATACCGATCAGCAGGAAACCTATTGAGAAGGCATCGTGCATAAAGAGCGAGGTGAAAGATTCAACTGAATAAAGGGCGTAGCCAAGGCTTCCAAACATAATGGAAAGCATAACAATCCTTGGAGCCGCCATAATCCCCTATTACATGGCCCGTATTTTATGAGATTGCCTTCAAGAGTTGCAGTACCAGAGTTTGCGTGTGGAAGTCAGCAGTTTGTCTGTTCCAATTACACCCTTGTGCGGAGAGTTAGATATTTTTCAAAGGTTCCTGGAACAGCAAATGCAGTAACCCCAAGAAATGTGAGAACGAATGTGTGAATGCGGACCTGAATAGAGAAGATTTTTGGGGACAAGTGTAGAATGGAAAACCGATACTCATCCATGGCTGAACCGTTTACAGAGGTCTTGCTCCTTTCACCCTATGACCTTAAGATGATCCTGGACAATCGAGTTCTGATTCTCCACTTTCAGTGGGAAACAAATCATGTTGTTGACAACAGATTCAACCTTGCAAATGTATTGGAGATCCGCTGAAAACAGAGCACATAAGCAGCCAATTGAGTTACATTTCCTGATTTCGTAAATTCTCTGCCGAACTCGGTATATCCGCTCTGCCTAAATGAGGACGTCTCAAAGACTATATAAAGTAAACAAAATGAAATATATCTCTTGAAGGAATGTGGTAATATGAAAACCGAATCTTTGATGCGTCCTGAAGATGTCAAAAGTGTTATCGGATCAAGGATGCTGGCTGATGGCTTAGACATGGTACTGGACTTGGAAAAGAGCAAAGGGGTCCGACTGTACGACTCAAAAAAGAATCGCACCCTCCTGGACTTCTTCGGATTTTTTGCTTCTAACCCGGTGGGAGTGAACCACCCAGGGCTCTTTGAAGAGGAGTTCCAGAAAGACCTCAGAATGGCATCCATGACCAAGGTTACGAATTCAGATATTTACACGAGCCAGATGGCCGAGTTCGTTGACACTTTCTCACGAGAGGCAACCCCTGATTACATGAAGTATCTCTTCTTTGTTTCCGGCGGGGCTCTGGCTGTTGAAAACGGCCTCAAGGCGGCCTTCGACTGGAAGGTTCGGAAGAACCTGATGAATGGGGAGAAGAAGGAGCTTGGCTCAAAAATAATGCACCTCAAGGAGGCTTTCCACGGAAGAAGTGGATACACGCTCAGTCTGACCAACACACACGACCCCAGAAAGACCATGTACTTCCCCAAGTTTGACTGGCCGCGCGTCACAAACCCAAAGCTCAGGTTCCCGGTAACGGAAAAGGTATTGCAGGAAACCGAGGAACTTGAAAAGAAGAGCCTGGGCGAGATGGAGCAGTATTTTGAGAAATACGGGAATGATATTGCGGCCTTCATTATGGAACCGATCCAGGGCGAGGGCGGTGACAATCAATTCAGGCAGGAATACTTCAAAAGTGTCGCCAACCTGATGAAGGAGAATGATACGCTGCTGATAATGGACGAGGTCCAGTCTGGCATGGGTGTGACCGGAAAGTGGTGGGCGCACCAGCACTATGGTGTCCAGCCCGACATAGCGGTATTCGGGAAGAAATCGCAGGTATGCGGCATCATGGTCGGCAACAAGATAGACGAGGTAAAGGACAACGTGTTCAAAGTATCCAGCAGGATCAACTCAACCTGGGGAGGAAACCTCGTTGACATGGTCAGGGCAAAGAAGTTCATTGAAATCATGAAGGATGAGTCCCTGATCCAGAATGCCGAGATGGTCGGGAAAGTCTTGGTCG
>JBJKRS010000121.1:0-15026 GCA_046704525.1 Thermoplasmataceae archaeon | reverse complement strand
TGGCCCTTCCCATGCTTCTGGCAAGCTCCGGGATTTTCTTCGAGCCTCCAAAGATTATCAGGGCTACTGCCGCAATGATTAGAATCTCTTCAGGACTTATTGCCATCAACTAAGTATCAAAGGTAATTATATAACGTTTTATGGAAAGAGTGTGAAACGATATTACACCTGAAGGGCTACATCTCGGTGAAATCGATCTCTGCACTCGGGGCCATGGGGAAGAGGACTGGCGCCAGTTTGTTCTGAACAAATGAATATAACAATCACTTTATATAACATATATATTATATGGAATACCATGAGGACAAATGCATTGCATTCCGGCCAGGATATCATCGACCGGGGAAGGCATGGGAAAAAATCGCATTGTGGGGTTCCTGCACAACTTTCCGATCTGGATGGGAACCTTCACCCCTTTCACTGTTGGCCAAATTCATGGAAGGAGGTGGAGTGATCTTAAATGGACAGCAATATCGTGTTTTCAACAATATCAAACCCTGTCCGGAGGAAGATCCTGGATCTGCTCAGAAATGGTGAAAGGCCGGCAGGAGTAATAGTTGAGGAATTCCCATCGCTTCCGCAGCCAGCAATCTCAAGACACCTGAAAATTCTGAGGAAGGCAGGCCTCGTGAACGTTTCGCAGACTGCACAACAGAGAATATATTCATTGAGTCCGGAGAACCTAAGGGAGATAGACCAATGGATATCCAAATACAGAAAGTTCTGGGGTGAAAGGCTTGACTCGCTGTCGGACTACCTTGACAAAAAGGAAGGCGCACTTGGGAACGAGACGGGGTCTTATGAATGGTAGATGAAGGGAAGGATTCAGCGGGAAAAATAGTTCGAAAAGAAGGGCGTGCAACTCTGGTTTTCAGGAGGGAACTGGCGCATCCAGCTGAAATGGTGTGGAATGCTCTGACAGATCCGGAACAGCTTTCAAAATGGTATATGACCACTGCGAGAATTGATGGCAGAGTTGGCGGAACGATTGACTTCATATCAGGGCCATCAAGGCTCCACATTACCGGGGAGATCCTGGAGTGGGATCCTCCCCGTGTATTCGAGCATGAGTGGACAGTCGATCCCGTGGAGGAGATACCCTTGGGAGAGAAAGCTGTAATAAGATGGACACTGGAACCATCAGATAATGGTACCATGCTGAGGCTGGAACACAGGAACCTCAGCATAAGGACGGCAGAGGGATTTGCGCCTGGCACACACTCATTTCTTGACAGGCTGCAAGCCCAACTTTCCGGAGACAGGCTTCCTGGATGGCAGCAACGTTACATGGCAGTATCAGGAAATTACCCTTCGTCATGGGTCGGCAAAAAGTGAGTCAGCCCGGAAGCATCCCGGATTGCAAGTCTAATTCTTTATGGTCAGTTTGGCAGGTCCAGTTCAATCTGGTAACCATTCTTTTCATAATTCTTTAGCGAAGATTCAATTTCTGTCCTTATGCCCCCTTCCATTTCGCTGAAAGACAGCGATATCACTTTCTTCGCCTTGTTCAGGACAACAAAACCAAGTGTCCTGTCGGTTGGCTGGACTACATCCGATCTCGCGTATTCCTCTATGTACTCAGCCATGCTCTCCTCCGGGTATTCAGAATTTAATACATCTATGAGCCCGTCCAGAGAGTCTCTCAGTTTCGTCATTTCAACACAAATTGTGGATGGGTGGTATTCACCCATCGTAATGTTGAACATGGCGCAATCTGTCATACTGATCGTGCCTTACGCTTTCTGTCTCTTAAGATACCATCTCTCGGCGCCTTCTTCCTTCTCACGCACTAGAGCTGCCTCAAAGGTGTTTGGTGCGCCAACAATGCCTGCCTGTCCCGGTTCCCAGTTCACAGGTGTCGCCAGCTTCTTGTCCCAGTTGAACTGGAACGCCTTGATGACCCTTATTATCTCGTTTATATTCCTTCCAATCTCAGCAGGGTAGTAGATCATCCACCTTACTGTCTGGTTCGGGTCTATGATAAAGACTCCCCTGACGGTAACGCCGCTCTTGGGATCGTACAGGTTGTATGCATCAGCCACTTCCTTCTCGATGTCTGCTATAACCGGGAAGGGTATTTCAACACCGTACTTCTCCTTGATATCCTTGAGCCAGGCAATGTGCGAATAGATGGAGTCAACACTAAGGCCTATAAGCTCTACCCCAAGCTTCTTGAACTCGTCGTATCTCTCGGCAAACCCCATGAATTCAGTTGTGCAGACTGGGGTGAAGTCAGCTGGGTGCGAAAACAGAAGGACCCACTTTCCCTTCAGGTCAGAGAATGTCATTGGCCCCTTGGTCGTGTTCACTGTAAAATCCGGTGCTTTCATTCCTAGATATACTGCCACAATATCACCAGTACACAATTTTAACGTGACTAATAAGATTGTTGATATGTGTAAATTGCCTGTAGGCCGGCTTTAACACTGTATATGGGAGCAACTCACATGAAATCAGCCCGTGAGCATGTGCTCAGTGAAGTAGGTTATTATAACGTCAGCACCAGCCCTGAAAATAGAAGTGAGTGATTCTGCTATAACATCTCCTGAAAGCAGCCCACTTTTCACTGCATTCAGTAAGGCAGTATATTCCCCGCTAACGCTGTATGCCGCAAGCGGGAGGTCAAACCTTTCCCGAGCTTTCGAAAGTATGTCAAGGTAGAACAGTGCAGGCTTGACCATTACGATGTCAGCACCTTCCATTATGTCTTCCTCCATTTCGCGCAGGGCCTCACGGGAGTTCCTGTAATCCATCTGGTACCCCTTCCTGTCTCCAAAACCCGGCTTGGAATCTGCGGCCTCCCTGAATGGACCGTAAAGGGAAGTGTGGTATTTTGCGCTGTATGCCATTATTGGGACATCATGGTATCCGGCCTCATCCAGTGAACTCCTTATTTCCCCGACCTGGCCATCCATCATTCCGCTTGGAGCGACGACATCAACACCTGCCTCGGCGTAACTTCGCGCAATTCGGCCGTATACCTTTATGGTACTGTCATTGTCTACGTTTCCATTCTGGATTATGCCGCAATGGCCGTGGTCTGTATACTCGCAAAGGCAGAGGTCGGCCATCACATTGAGCCCGGTCTCTTCCTTGAGCCTTCCTATGGCTTCCTGGACAACGCCCTTTGGATCATATGAAGAGGTGCCCTGTGCATCCTTCCTTGAGGGAACGCCAAAGAGTATCGCTGAACGCAGCCCCTTCTTCTCCATGTCAGCGAGGTACTTCACTGCTGAATCGACCGAGTGCCTGTAAATTCCCGGCATGGAGGGTATCTCCCTCTTCCCGTCAAGTCCTTCTTCAACAAAAACAGGCATGATAAGCTTGGAAGTGTCCAGTGACCTCTCGCTGAATACATCCCTGAGCGAACTGGTCTTCCTTAATCTGCGCAACCTGAGATCCGGGAACATGCTACGAGTATGGTTGGGCGCGATTAAATCTTGCTGGTTCAGAGAATCTCTTCGAGTGATACCTCGGGCCACTTATCCTTGCTATAGTTGGGGCTGGATATAAACAGGCTGCGCTCGTTGGAGTTCAGAAGTACATATCCGCTGAAATCCCTGAAGTGCAGTGTCAGGTTGGCATAATGGCTGATCTTCTGGTAATATTCGTCGTCAGCCACTATCACAATCACACCTGTCATACGGATTATGTTGATCAGGTTCAGGAGGTCTCCGAAGAATTCATTCCCGTACGTGAACGAAAGGAAGTCTGTGGAAAAAATGTAGACGTTTGGCCTTGACGAGGATGACATGAAGAAATCAATGACCTCGTGGGGGAAATCCTCAACCAGGCTCTTCCCCTCAAGATTGATCACATAGGAGCTTGATCGTTTTGATTTTTCTGCTGTGATGTAGTGTTTCAGCACTTCAGACTCCATGGTGTCAACCATCACTCGTGAAGTCTCATAGCTGCTCGAGGTGGCATCTATGACGCCCCTGCCCTCGAGGACAGTCCTTCTTATGAGGTTGTTCTTCACAAGGTTCACGACCTTGTCAACAGCTGTGGACTTGTTTACGCGATGAATTATCACAACATATCCCAGCGGGACACGGTCAAGATCCTTTTCTACAAGAACTGAAAGGTCAGAGTTGCCCAGGGGGACCTCGAAGGAGCGATCCTCTGCCTTGACCTTTGTCTTGATCTTGTTCTCTGGATATGAAACGCCCTCTCTCTCATAGGCGATGAACCTGCCTCCCTTCAGGGAGTATAGCCAGACAGGGCTGGAACCCGTGGCCATGCCTCTCAGCTTGGATACGGTGAGCGTCCGGATCATGAAATCATCCCTGAGCTGGTAATCCATGTTCACCACGCCGTCAGAGAAGTACTCGAGCTTGTTGTTCTGCATCTCCTCCATTATCACAATTATGTTTGCCCCTGAATTCTCAACCAGGTCCGAGTGCAGGACAGAGAATATTGTTGCCGCATCAATGCCGTATTTTTCCGACAGGGCATCTATTGAGTCAAGCACAACAATCGGGGATTTGCCGTAATTCTTGTCTATAAAGTCATAAATAGTCTGAATTTCTGGAACCAGATCCCTTATGTTCAGGACAAGGCCGGTTTCATGGGCAGTGAGCTGTGTTGTGATCTGCCCTTCTTCTATCATTTTTTCAAGCTTTCCGAGCGATTCACTGATAACGTTGGAAAAATCCCTCTGGGCTATCCTGGCCTCTACCTGTTTCGCAGAATATTCCGGGAGCCATGGGAACTGTTCTGTCAGGGGGTCATCCGAAAATCTCGCAGAGAGGTACAGCACAGGCGTATCCTTTCTTATGAAATCAAGAAATTCAAGTGCAAAAGTGGTCTTTCCAGCACCAGGCCTGCCTTTGACCACAAGCGACTTGCCATAATTTTGGCGGAAGAAGGATCTAAACAGATCAAGCAGGTTATTCTTTGCCATTGAATTTCGTCCTCCTAGCTCAGGTCGCTCACGGATCTGGGGCTCCATTCTTCGGCAAATCTTGTGATCTGTCCGAACTGGATATGATCCATCGCTTGATCGCTAAATGTCAAAAGCAAATAGATGTTTCGCTCAATTGCAAGGCTTTTCACCTGCTCAAAAGCCCTCGCAACATCATAGAAATTGTGATAAACTATCAAAAGGTCAAAAATATCGAGAAATATTATCTGGCTGTTGTTCTCGACGATCTTCTTCACGATTGCATCCATGATGTAAGTGAGGTTAACTGGCCTGTTTCTCTGGGCGCCTATTGAATCCGTAACCCAGAGGAAATTGTCCTCTGTCAGCAGATCTGGAAGCTCATGCTTCAGGTTGAACCTTGATGCCACGAATATTCTCTTCCTGTCCACTGTGTCGGAAAACATCAATGCGAAAAGCGTTCTAGAACTCTCCGGCTTGGTGTAGTAGACCACTCCAGGGTAAAGACCATTCTTTGCCAGGTATATGGAAGTGTTGTTTATGACCCTGAGTTTACGGACTGTGTAGGAGGTGAGCGCTTGCCTCATCCTCTTCCTGGAGGTCTCAAGGTCTGCAGGGTCCAATATCACTATCTCCGAAGTGTACCTTATTCTCTCATCTATAATCGGCTCCTGGTCAGCCATTACGATGAGGAGATAATCTCTCTTCTCCTGGAGGAAATATTCCTGCATGTCCTGTGGAAGCTCGGAATGCAGGTAAACTATGATTGATGACGGCTTGATCTTCTCCAGCTCCTCGCTGGAAAAATCACCAAGAACCTTGTATTCAATACCAGTCGGTTTCATAAGTTTTTCAAACAGACCATCATGGTCACCCGACTGGTCATAGATTACTATCATCCGGCTTATAAAATCGGGATTATTATTTAATCTTTCGTGTAATAGCTCAGATCAAATTTCGCATATAGAGTCGGTTTTATAAGGCTTATGACAATTGGTCAAGGCTTCACTTTAACCCGACAATGTTTTTAGCCTTAATACGATCTCTCGATATGCCAAGACGTAAGATTTCAGTTATTGGGGCGGGGAATGTGGGGGCATCCCTCGCACAGTTTCTGGCAATAAGGGAACTGGGCGATGTGTACCTCTTCGATGTTGTGGACGGAGTACCAGAGGGAAAGGGCCTCGACATGAGCGAGGGAGCCCCTCACTGGGGGTACGACTCCAGAATAAGAGGCTTCACAACGACCGACCGCAAAGCTTACAGCAACCTTGCGGGATCGGATGTCATTGTGGTAACAGCCGGTCTTCCCAGGAAGCCGGGTATGACCAGGGACGACCTACTGAGCAAGAATGTTGAGATAATCAAGGATGTGGGAGAGAACATCAAGAAGTATTCTCCCGATTCTATCCTGGTTGTTGTGTCGAACCCTGCTGACATTATGGCATACGCCCTCCAGAAAATTACGGGAATCGATCCGTCGAAAGTGATGGGTCTTGGTGGAGCTCTCGACAGCGCAAGGTTCAGGACGTTCCTCGCAATGGAATTGAATGTTTCCGTGGAGGACGTCAATGCTTTTGTCATAGGGGGGCACGGGGACGACATGGTGCCGTTTATCAGGTACTCAAACGTGGCCGGAATTCCGATTACAAGCCTGCTGAGCAAGGAAAAGATAGATGAGATTGTCAAGAGGACCAGGTTCGGTGGTGGGGAGATAGTTGAGTACCTCAAGACAGGAAGTGCTTTTTATGCTCCAGCAGCCTCAATAAGGGCAATGGTTGAATCAGTAATACTGGACAAGAAGAGAATCATCCCCTGCGCTGCACACCTGTCAGGGAGCCACGGAAAGCATTACGGGGCTGAAGGGCTCTTCATAGGCGTTCCGATAAAGATTGGCTCCAAGGGCGTCGAGGAGATCTTTGACATGGATTTCAGCCAGGAAGAGAAGGCACTCTGGGAAAAGACAGTTTCCGGAGTCAGTGCAAACTCCTCAAAAGTGGACAGCTTCCTTTCACGCTGATTCCACTATCCAATTTTTTTCAGGTAATTCGCGTAGAATTCAGGGTATTTTTCATATTCCGCCGGGTCAACTGATCCCGCCTCCTTGAATCCGTTCAGCCTCAACAGGCATGAATCGCATTCTCCACAGGCCTTTTCGCCGCCCTTGTAGCATGAAGTGGTGAGCTCATATGGCACACCCATCTGAAGTCCAGTTCTTATGATCTCTGACTTGGTCAGATACTGCAGAGGAGCCTTGATGTGCATCCATTTTCCCTTTCCGTCCCCTGTGCCCAGGTTGACAGTGTCCTCGATCGAGCTTATAAATTCCGGACGGCAATCAGGGTAACCAGAATAGTCCATCGCATTAACTCCAATGTAGAGTGTGCTTCCGTGCACCTTTTCCAAGTAGGCGGAAGCAAGGGCGATAAATATTGTGTTTCTTGCGGGAACATAAGATGTAGGTATTCCATCCACAATCTCATCTATGCTTCTAGTCTCCACGGGCATGTCGTCTGTCAGCGAACTCCCGCCAATCTGCCCCAGGTCAATATCAAGAACTCTCCTGCGGACGCCGTAGTGCCTGGCGACTCTTTCTGAAGCCTCCAGCTCCCTGGAATGCCTCTGGCCGTACCGGAAGCTGAGAGCTATGGTTTCGTCATTCTCCTTCAAGGCATATGCAAGGGCCGTTGTTGAATCCAGGCCTCCGGACAGGAGGCATACTGCTCTCTTACTCGTTAAGATCAATCTCCGAAAATGACCCTTGGCCGGGACCTTCCTCCACACAGACTTCAAGTTTCCTCAAGTTCTTCCTTCCTGCCAGCTTCCCGGCGATACGAGACGCAATGTAAAATGAAAGCTCCTCGCTGGAAGTGACCTCTACGTCGCACAAGTGGACGTCAGCTTCAGGGGCCACAATCCTCTTGTCCTCGTATCTGATTTCAACCTCGCCGTTTGAGGCTGCTACAGAAACTTCCCTGCTCTTTGCAGGAAGCAGTAGCTTGTGGTCAAGGTCTGAAATTGCTTCCCTCATCGCTCCCTTGAGGTCAGTGAAATCGATAAGAATCCCGTCCTGCCTCACACCGAAAAGCCGGAGCTGGATTCCGTAGTCATGGCCGTGTATGCGGGAGCACTTCCCCAGCCTTGGTATAAAATGGGCAGAAGAGAACCTGATGTTGGTTCTCCAGCCATCCACGTGTATTTCCATTGATCTCCGAATAAAACATACGGATATAACTGTTAGATTTTCTTTCCTCGGTAGGTGATCAATCTTTGAGCCTTCCTGCCACCCTGCCTATGTATATGGTGGCTACCACTGCAATGACAGTGACAACAACTGCGTAGAGCAGCATCGCCCAGAAATCGCTGCTTGTTCCGAATATTATGGCGAATGCTTTCTGTATGGCTGTGTTCCAGGCAAGTGCTGCCACTAGCCCAAAGGCGGAAGTCATCAGAATGGAAATCTTCTCCACAGATTCCTTCCTGATTTGGGAAAACTGGCTCTCCTTGCTCTTTACCGGTTCCTTGTCAGGCATATGCCATCACATCATGCATATCTGTGGAATTATAAACGCATCGTATAACGTTTAGGAACATTGCCCCCGCATTCCAGAGACTGGTAATTCGAGAGGAGATTATTATAAGGTGTCTCACAATCAGGAATGCAACTCAGGTTTACACGCCTGAAAAGGGCGCGTGGCCCAGACAGGACAAGGCAACAGCCTCCTAAGCTGTGGATCGAGGGTTCGAATCCCTCCGCGCCCGCTTTTTGAAACAGAGCCTACTGCTCCATTCTCGGGGCGAGTAGGAAGACACCGCTGATTTGCTTGTCCGGGCTGTCTTTGGGCTGCTTGAGTGAGAATTCAATTGTGAGGGGGTAATCGTCCTTGAAGCTAAGCTTCATGTCATCTGAGGATGCAAGCGATTTCACAAGCTTAAGCAGGTATTCCAGAGGGTATGAACTCTTCACCGGGTTCTTGCAGAAGATCTCCTTGAGCATATCCTTCTGGAGAACCATCTCTGACTCCTCTGAGTCCGACATGGATCTGGCTTTGAAATCGGAATCGGTAAGAGACAGCCTGATTGCATCTGATACATCCTCCGCTGCCCTGAGACCCTTTTCCAGATCTGACTTCACCATCACCACGAAGTATTCGGAGCTAATCTGTGGTATCCTCGGCGTAGTGACGGAGTTGTTGTCAAGGAGTGAGATGCTTTTGACTATGTTGCCAATCTCGAATTTCAGCTTCTCCTTCTCCTTTGTAATTGTTACTAGGTCACCGGAGCTGGCCAGCTTTATCACAGCCTTGAGGCGTTCAACATCGAGCGCTATCTCCTCTTCTTCGTCCACCTGGTACTCGTTGAAGATTTCCTTTGGAATTTCGATGCTTATCATGGCTACATGGGCAGGATCCACGGCTTTTACGGAGATTCCCGAATTGTCAAGTTTGAACTTGGCTTCCGTGACAACTGTATTGAGAAGGTCTGCTACTTCCTTGAGGTTCTTGACAGAAATACTGATTCTTATCATTAAATCAACCTTTGACAGTGCTAACTAAGAGTTATGGTTAATGAATTGGACAATAATTAATACTTTTCATGAGACGTGCGCAATGGTGCTCAGCTAATAAAAACGGAGCCTCTGTTTTCGGACATTTGTGAATGTTTACCTAGTCTTTGATCAGCTTTAGTGCATATGATGTGAACGGGTCTAGCACCACTTCCCCGTTCTCACTCTGCAACCTTATGGATCCGTCGTTGATCACACTGACGCTGGAGCCAGGAAATGCCGAGATATTTGCGAGCTCTTTCAGCAGCCTTCTCTCCTCGAAAGAAATCCTGTTCAAGGTGTATCTACCCTCTTCCGCAAGTGAGACCGATACCTCCCTCTTGATGTCAGAAGGGTTGACAGGGTTGCCATGCGGGCAGGCATCAGGTCTTCCAATGTTCTTGTAGAGATTTTCTCCCTTGGATCCGTGAAAAAGGTGCTCCAGCTCCATGACGGAAGAATGGGAGTCCTCCCAGGGTATTTCGAGGAACTTGTAGGCAAATACTTCCACAATCCTGTGCTCGCGCACGATTGGTATTACCGCCCTGTAGCCTTTCGGAGTAAAGTTGAGGTCCCTCCCATTCTTTCTTAACAGGCCATCCTGTTCCAGCTTCGCAACATATTCCGAAACGGTCGGTGCGGATATCTTCAACCTTCTTGCAATATCCTTTTCCGAAACCCTTCCTATTGTCTCGAGGAATTCCCAAGTTACCAGAAGGTAGTCTTCCTTATTGTTAGCCATCCTCCCGGTATGATCCCCTATTAATAGTTAAGAATTGCTGGTTTCTGGATCATTCTCCTTCATCAGTGGGCGCCACTGGCCATATAGACGAATTGTGCTGGGATTTAATACGGGTTAGTGATTGACGGGCATGAAGCTGACATTCCTGGGAAATTGGTCAGCAAAGACTGTGGCAGGAAAGAGGAATGTATCATTCCTGGTTGACGGAAAGTATGTCTTTGACTTCGGCCCCACAACGCTTCAGACAATGATAGATTCCGGATTAAACCCGAACGACATCAGGCAGGTCTTCATATCACACCTTCACTATGACCATTTTGCAGGCGTAGTGGGGCTGCTATGGCACAGGGCAATGTCGGGGAACGAAGAGGAGCTTGCGATAACCGGGCCGACAGGAATCAAGAAAACAACCATGGATCTTCTAGAGAGTTTCAGGACTCCGCCTGCATTCAGAATTTATGCTTCTTTCACAGACGAGCCTATCGAGGGAAAACTCGAGACATTCAAGGGCAACCATCTGGTAGAGGACAACGCTTACAGGTTCACCCTTGGGGGAAAAACAATCTTCTATTCGGGGGACACCTCATTCTCGAAGTCCATTGTGGAAGGGGCAGAAAATGTCGACTTATTGGTGCATGAAATGTCCTATACGGACGAGAATAGCCTGGAAGCCAGGATGTGGAAGCACTCCACAGTTTCGGACGTGCTGAAGGTATTCGAGGAATCGCATTCTAGAAGACTGATCCCTGTTCATCTCACACAGGGTTCTCTGGCAAGGATTCCTGCTCTTCAGAAATCGGTCAAGCAGCTCTACTCTCCAGAAGGCGAGATAACGATATGATTCAGAGGCAAAATGGATATGGGCCCTTGTCAGTTCGGAAAATGTGCTGGAAGAACCCGGCAAGTTTTATATACCATGTAATTATCATTGCTTGATAATGTCACGCTTGGTAACCATGAATCTTTCACGAGCCATAAAGGCTCACGATGGGGCATGCATGTCTGGATTTATTGCTGCCTCACTCAACAGTACCAAGCAGTGCACTTATCGTTTCTGGAATTTCTGAAGGGGCTTATGAAATGGGCGCCGATGAAAATATTGTAAATGGTGAGAGTGGGGATTCGACCCTTCGCGAAATCAGGCGAAAGATCTTCGAGAACACAGTCCAGATCCTGGAACTGGTAAGAGAGCGCATGGAACTTGCGCAGGCGGTGGGCCAGCAAAAGAGGTCCATGAACATGCCAATGCGCAACAGGGAGCGTGAACTGGAGATTATAGGAAACCTGGGGAATCTGGACGACAATCAGAAGTCTATACTGAACATGCTCTTCGAGATCACCGTGCTGCAGCAGCTGGAGGGAATAGAAGAACCCGTGATAGATCCTTCGGACAGGGATCAGGAAGGGTTCATGGAAATTAGGGGTTCCCCCGGGCTGCTCTCGTATTTCCTTGGGCTGGTAGTTTCATCGCCTGGTTTCAGGCTGGATTTGCATGACAGCGGGGACAGGAACCTTGCACTTGGGGCGATACAGCGGGGAGGACACGTCACTGGTGAGGTGGCCGAGGAAGATGTCCAGCGTTTTGGCCTCATGAACCCTGAAGGGGAATGCATCGCTGTACTCGACGGGGGATTGTTGAGGCTTTCCCATGCGATTCTTTCAGGAAAGGAGAAACCATCCAGCCTGGAGACTGCACCAGTTGAAATTGCACAGAACAGGAGGGAGCTTTAATGATAATAATACCTAAGAGCCAGGTCTATGAGGGCATTTTGAGAGACACAATGATGGACTCGACACAGAGTTACAGGGTCCTGGACCTGTACGGCAGGAAGATAATACTCACTGACGGACAGGCGCCATCAAGCCTGCAGATAGATTCTGGAACGGCACTGATGGTTAACGCAAATCTTTACTCAAGAGAATTCAAGGATGAGAAGACAAAAGTGAATGTTGGAGATGTCAGGATAGGCGACCACAAAGTCATTGTTGCCGCGGGTCCCTGCGCGGTGGAGAATGAAGAGCAGCTTCTTGAGACTGCGGAACTCGTGAAGAAGTCAGGGGCCAACATGTTGCGTGGAGGTGCCTTCAAGCCAAGGACAAGCCCATATTCCTTTCAGGGGCTCGGTGTCAGGGGGCTGGAGCTACTGTCGAAAGCAAAGGACATGACAGGGCTGCCTGTTGTGACAGAGCTGCTTGACATGTCCGATTTTCCGGCTTTCGAGAACGACGTTGACATGATCCAGGTGGGTGCAAGAAATGCACAGAATTTCTCCCTGCTAAGGTTCCTAGGAAATCAGCAGAAACCAGTCTTGCTTAAGAACGGAATGGCCACCACTATGAATGAATGGCTCGGGTCAAGTGAATATCTGCTGTCCGGCGGCAACGAGAATGTGGTGCTATGTTATAGGGGCAACAGGAACTTCGAGAGTCACACAAGGTTCAACATGGACATTGGGTCCATCGCCTCAATGGAGCATCTGACACATCTCCCGGTGTGCGCTGACCCCAGTCATCCAGCAGGCAGGAGGGACATTGTCGAATCCCTTGCGCTTGGTGCAGTAGCATCAGGTGCTGACATGCTGGAAGTGGAGGTCCACAGGGATCCTGATAACGCCCTCTCAGACGCTTCACAGCAGCTGACTCCCGAGATGTTCGACAGGCTTATGAAGAATGTGAGAAAACTGGAGGCCATTGTAAGGGGATAACTGACTTTCCCCTCTTTTTAGGCGTAACGCCTACTGAATGTTCACTGAAAATTCTCCTCCTGTTCAAGCTTCCCTGTACAAAATCTCTGGTGTAAACGCGGATCAACAAGGCCATAGACTTTGCACCAATCCAGAAGAGACAGTTCTGAACCTGCATTTCGTTTAAGCGCACTTGGCGTCAACTCTGATATATCGTCTTGTTCTTCATCTTGAGTATCTTATGGGATTCCACCGTGATCAGGGAGAAAGACCCAGAATTGCAAAGGAATTCGAGGAGCGAGATGTCGCAAGGTGCTATTTGTAATGTCCACCATATCCCGAGGCACTCTATGATTCCCTTCTTGGCGCGATGGAATGCAGGAAGATGGCACTTGACATGTGGAGCGGACCTAGCTATATAGCGAGACCCTTGCAGACTCATTCGACGAAGTGATGGCCTTGGAGCCATCAGAAGCAACTGTTGAGGCCGGAAACAAGGAAGACAAGGGAATGCACAAACACCCGAAATGATTAGGAAAAGCAGTAGAGGACTATGAATAAGACGGAAAATTCGGTCTTGTGACAGCTGGAAATTCCGTGCAATGGTTCGACCACGAAGCTGTTTTTCCAAAGTTGGCGAAGTGGACTGGAACATTTGCGGTGATAAGCGGGGATGAATCGGCAGAACCTCCCTGTGAGAAAGAGCTGTGGGTCAAATTCAAGTCAGGGTAGCTATCACCCCTTTCCAGCGTCGACCCTTACAGGTGGCAGGATTATGACCTTGCAAACTTCACTGAGGAATCAAACCGTTATGAAAGTTGAATCTATATCGATGGCCGGAAGCATTTCAGGCATACTTTCCTTCAGCCATTGCCAGATTTTATAGAAAGCCAGCATTCCAGGCCAACATGGGGTAGAGAATCTGTAAGAGAAACGCTGTCGAAGAATTTTGATTACGAATTGAAGTCACTGATGACTCCTCATCTAAAGGACAATTTGGTCAGACTCAGCATCCGTCGACTCTTGTATGGGGAACACCCAGAGAAATCCCTCAGAATAGGGCGCAATAAGAATCAAAAGCATGCGGGTGCCGGGATTCGGACCCGGGTTAAGGGCTTGGGAAGCCCCTGTGATACCGCTACACTACACCCGCTGGCTCATCAGTATACTCAAAGAATATCTAAATTTACCCTTCCCTGAAGATTATACGTAGGTGAGCCATCCATCATACTGCGAGATTTTTCCCGTCACTGTGTCCGTGTAGAGCTCTGCCATCTTCTTGGTCACCGGGCCCTTGGACCCGTCTCCTACTGGGATATTGTCGACACTTGATATGAAGGTGATCTCGGCTGCAGTTCCACAGAAGAACGCCTCATCAGCCACGTAAAGCTCCTCCCGGTGTATGTCTCTCTCGATAACTTCTAGGCCCTGGTCCCTGGCCAGCTGTATGACAGTCTCCCTGGTGATACCACCAAGAATGTCTGCACTTGTCCCGGGTGTTATCAGCTTCCCGTCTTTGACCAGAAATATATTTTCTCCGGGTCCCTCAGCAAGATGGCCATTGTATGACAGGAGTATCGCCTCGTCAAATCCGGCCCCTCTGACCTCTCTGCTCGTAAGTATGGAATTCAGGTAATTCCCGCTCGCTTTGGCCCTTACTGGAACAATGTCTGAGTTTATTCTCCTCCAGGATGAAGTCCTGCATTTCGCCCCTTTTTCCTGTGCCTGGCCAAAGTAGCTCCCCATGGGTATGGTCGCTACATAAACGCTTATCTTCTTCCCCTCTGTTCCAAGCCCTACCCTCACATCGTTGTAGAATGCAAATGGCCTGATGTAACAGGACTCGAGCCGGTTTGCCCTAATGGTCTCGATGATTGCCTTGTTAACTTCATCCTTGCTGTAGCCCAGGTCCATGCGGTAGATCTTTGCTGTATCGAAAAATCTGTCAGTGTGCTCTTTGAGCCTGAAAACAGCAGGGCCCTTTGCAGTCTTGTAGGCTCTTATGCCCTCGAAAATTCCCGATCCATACTGCAATGAATGCACCGTTATTGGAACAGTGGCTTCATTGAATCCCATAGTCTTTCCATCATACCACACTTTGAGGTCCGCGTAAGGGTAGTCCATGTGTTGTGTATTGGCGAGTATCTAATATGCCATTTGTGCGTCAGATAA
>JBJKRS010000120.1:0-2814 GCA_046704525.1 Thermoplasmataceae archaeon | reverse complement strand
GTGGTACATTGTTGCCAGGCTGGCACTGCTGTAGAGTTCTCCATTGACGTATCCTTTGACATCCAGGTCTATTCTTCCATTTTTCTCAAGCCCGGGTAGTTCGTTCTTCGTAACCAAGTATGGACCGAAGCTGGTTGCAAAATCCTTTCCCTTTGCTGGCCCGAGGTTGAGTTTCATTTCCCTCATCTGCTCATCCCGGGCGCTCCAGTCGTTCACGAGGAAAGCTCCTGCAATGTGCTCTAATGCATTTTCAGACTGAATATCCATCCCCTTCTTCCCTATCACGACTGCCACCTCAAGCTCAAAATCGAGAGCGTCAGAATAGGATGGGTATTTCACTTTCTGGCCGCATGCGTAGAGTGATGAATTTCCTGAATAGTAGAAAACCGGGATCTCATACCATTCGGGGATCATTTCCAGCCCCCTGTTTTTCCTGCCAGCCTTGACGTGTTCCTCAAAAGCGTAGAAATCCCTTATCTGTCCAACCTTTGGAATGGGAAGGAGATAATCCCATTCTCCCCCTACATCTGATTCCGCTTCGCTGGAAAGAGCTTCAAGGTTGGCCGCTCTTGACCCTATTATTCTGTAGAAGTCCTTCGAGATCTCCTCCTCGGAGATATTGAGGAGCGAAGAGACTGTGACAGGTCCCCTTTCGGTGAAGATCACTGTTATCGCAGACGATCTCTGCCTTATTCTTCCGATTTTCAATTTACAGGTTTCCTCTCTTGGCCTGCTCTGCCTCTATGGACTCAAACAGTGCCTTGAAGTTGCCTTTTCCGAAGGACTTTGCACCCTTCCTCTGTATTACCTCGTAGAAGAAGGTCGGGCGGTCTCCGGTTGGTTTAGTGAAGATCTGGAGCAGGTAGCCGCTTTCATCCCTGTCCACCAGGATGTTGAGCTTGCGGAGCTTTTCGATATCCTCGTCAATCTCTCCCACTCTTTCCTTGAGAGTTTCGTAGTACACATCCGGCGTGTCGAGAAATTCCACTCCCCCCTTCCTGAGGTCTGAAACTGTCTTTATGATGTCATCGGTCTCCAGTGCTATATGCTGTACGCCGGGAGAGTTGTAATAATCCAGGTACTCCTGAATCTGTGACTTCTTGAGGCCAAGCGCAGGCTCATTGATTGGGAATACTATCCTCCTGTCGTTGTAATGCACGACCTTTGACCGTAGCGAAGTGAACTTTGTTGATATGTCCTTGTCATCAAAGCTCATCAGCTGCTCAAACCCGAGCCCCTTGATGTAATAGTCAACCCAGTTGTCCATCAGCCTGTCCTCGACGTTTCCAACAGCGTGGTCCACCTTCTTGAATCCTACCGGAGTGCTGGGGACTTCCCTGTCCTGCACCTCTTCAAATCCAGGTGGGAGATTTCCCTCGTATTCGTTGAAGTCCATGAGCGTGTGGACTGTTTCTCCAAAGGTTGGCAGGACAGCCTCCCTGATCTTGCCGTAATCATTCTTGTATTCCTTGACTTTTCCAGGCTTCACAATCCCGCGGTCCGAGACGAACTTGAGCGTTTCATCGATATTTGGGACTTTGAAAGAGATGTCCTTTACGCCGTCTCCGTGAACCTTCATGTGGTCAGCAACCGGTGAAGACGGGTTCAGGAATGAGGTAAATATGAACCTGACATTTCCCTGTTCCATAAGGTACGATACTCTGTCCCTAATGCCAGTTTCAGGACCTGCGTAAGCCCTGAACTTGAAACCCATCCCTCTCTCGTGCATGAAAGCCCACTGCTTTGCGGAACCCACATAATATTCTATTGTGTCTATCTTGTCGAAGGCAGTTTCCACGCTCATACTGATTGATACCTTACTCTAATATAACAATTTTTACGTGGAAGCAGTAAAATAGCGTGTTAATGACTAACAAGTGTTACTAAAGCCGTAATATTTCAAGCTGAATAATGGCATATTTTATTACTCTGTGTAATTGGATTGCCACATTCCTGCAAATGAAAACAGATATTTAGAAACTCTGGATACACGAGTGATACCAGTGTCTGATCCGATCTACATGATGGTGCTCTCTTACAGGTTCACAGGTGAATACTGGACCCTTGATTCCTACAGAAGGAGCAATATCCTGAAAGCCCTGGGAAGAATTGTGAACGACGAAGAAAGCGGCCTCATACACATTCGCACCTACAGAGGAATAAGGCATGACTGTGATCTCATTCTCTGGATGTCATCATACAGGCCTGAAGCGCTCAGCGATTTGAGAGTCAAGCTGAACAACTCACTGGGAGGTTACGGCAGCACAAACTACGGCATGCTATCACTCTACGAGCATTCGCCATACCTGAAGAATGGCGGAGAGCTTGCCGACACACTTAAGCAGGAGCCGCACCCGTACTTCGTTGCCTATCCCATGAGCAAGACCCCTGAGTGGTACCTCATGGATTACGACGAGAGAAAGGAGATTCTAGCTGAGCACATAGGAATGGCAGCATCGAGTCCGGAAAGCAGAGGCATCCGGTCTTACACAACATACTCACACGGGCTTGACGATCAGGAATTTGTCGTTCTTTACGAAGTAGAGTCTCTTGCAGACTGGTCACATGTTACGGCCAAGCTGAGGGAGGCAAGGGCACGGAAGTGGATCATCAAGGAGACACCAATACTTGTCGGCGTCAGCATGGAAATAGAGTCCATGTAGGCATAATACAGCTCCTTTTTTCTGGAATATGTTCGACTCGCATGAAAACAGTTAAAATTCCTTTTATAATTGGAGACTGTGTTTATAGTCCGGTACTCAGAGATCGGCCTCAAGGGCAAAAGTGCCAGGGACAGGATGGAAAGTCGGCTTG
>JBJKRS010000119.1:0-9373 GCA_046704525.1 Thermoplasmataceae archaeon | reverse complement strand
ATGAGTGGCCAGTTCCTTTTTATTATGGCGATCGCAAGGTTTTAGAACAGCCTGCGCAATTCAGACCTGCGCCAGAAGAGTGTTTTGCTATGGCAGATGTGGATTTCTCAGAGCTGGTAAAGAAGTTCGTCAAGGCTGTAAACGAAGGAGACACGGAAGACTTCCTTTCAATGTTCCAGGACAATGGTTCAGTTCTGGACTCCGGCAGGAGGCAGTCAGGGTTCGGGGCAATTAGGCAGTGGAGTGATAAGGAGTTCATCGGGGCGGAAGGCAAGATTACAGTCAAGTCCATAGAGGAGCCTAGGGGCAATTCGGTAAAACTGCTCTGCGACTGGGAAAGCACCTTTTATAGCGGCCCTTCAGAGTTCGAGTTCATCTTCTCCAGCGACGGCAAGATACTTGAGCTGAGAATACAGGGATAATAAGTCCATCCAGGGAAGGGAGATGCAGGTTGACAGCAAGCAATGAGCGTTTCAGGGAAATTGCAGAAAGCCTCATCAGAACCGGAAACGAGTTCTACCAGCGGGGCTGGATGTTCGGCACCAGCGGCAACCTGAGCGCCGTGCTGGCACACGAGCCCCTGGAGCTTGCCATAACAGCAAGCGGCAAGGACAAGGGATGCCTTGTTCGGGAACACATTCTCAGGATTGATGAATCCCTCAATGTCCTGGAAGGCAGCTACAGGCCGTCTGCAGAATCAAGGCTCCATATTGCAGTGGTCAGCAACACTTCAGCCGGGTCAGTGGTCCATACGCACTCCAGATGGTCTACAATCCTGTCAGATGTATTCGGTGGCCAGGGTGGAATCGCCATTAGCGGATATGAGATGCTGAAAGGTCTGAGAGGAATTGATACGCACAACAGCACCGAGTGGATCCCAATTTTCGAGAATTCCCAGGATATGGAGGCTCTTTCCAAGGATGTGGCGGCCATGCTTGCAGAAAGGAAAGATGTGCATGCATTCCTGCTAAGGAAACACGGAATGTACACCTGGGGAAAGGACATCGGAGAGGCAAAGAGGCACGCAGAGGTTATCGAGTTCCTCCTGGATGTAACCGGCATGACGGGAGACCCGGGAAACAGATAATAGGAAAGTCGCAGTATGTGAAAGGAGAGGGTCAGGATGGTAGTAGTCAGGATTCCGGAAAGAGATAAAGAAATCGTGGACCAGGCAGAGGCCAAGAGCTACCTTGCATCCATTGGAATAGAATACGACAGCTGGAAGGCTGATGCCCCGGTAAGGGATGGCGCAACCCAGGAAGAGGTTCTGTCAGCATATTCATCCGAGATAGAGGAGCTGAAAAGCCGGGAAGGCTACACAACTGCTGACGTTATAGACATCAACAGAAACACAGCCGGTCTGCAGGAGATGCTTGACAAGTTCAACAAGGAGCACTGGCATGACGAGGATGAGGTCCGGTTCACCATAGCCGGAAGCGGAGTATTCCACATCCACCCCAAGGAGGGGGATGTTGTGGCCATTGAAGTGCACCCTGGAGACCTGATAAGGGTTCCGAGAGGAACACACCACTGGTTTGACCTCTGTGACGACAAAAGGATCAGGGCGATCAGGCTCTTCCAGAATAAATCCGGATGGACGCCGTATTACACTGGCAGCGGAGTCGACAGCGGTTACCAGCCAGTATGCATGGGGCCGTCCTATTTCAGTCCCGGACAATGACCGCCATGAAGGGGATTCCAGCTTCAGCGGAGATAGATGCGGTCCTGCTGGATATAGAGGGCACCACGACACCGATTGAATTCGTGCATACTACCCTCTTCAGGTATGCAGCAGACCATGTTACTGATTTCATCAGAAACAATGCAGCAAAGGAGGAGATCCGCGGGATTATAATGGATCTGTTCCGGAGCTGGAGAAATGACAGCGGCAATGGGCTTGAGCCGCCCCAATGGGGAGGTGACCCTTCGGATTTTGCAGGAGCAGCTTCCTATTGCAAATGGCTCATCTCAAGAGACAGCAAAGCAACCCCATTGAAAGCGCTTCAGGGCCACATATGGGAGGAAGGGTTCAGATCAGGGGCGCTGAAAGGAGAAGTTTACAGTGATGTGCCGGCTGCGGTGAAGAGGTGGAAGGGGCAGGGCAAGGCAGTATGCATATATTCATCGGGCAGCGCAAGGGCACAGGAACTTATCTTCGGCACCCTGGAGCAGGGAAACCTTGCAGAACTGCTGGATGGATTCTTCGACACATCAGTAGGGCACAAGAGGGATGAGGCGAGCTACCGCAACATTGCTGCCAGGCTCGGGGTGAGTCCGGGAAAGATCCTGTTCCTTTCTGATGTTGAAGAGGAGCTTGATGCTGCTTCCAGGGCGGGCATTAACGCTGTCCTGGTGGCAAGGGACGGGGTGCAAGTTTCCAGCCAGTACGCCGTTGTCAGGACCTTCGACGGACTCCTGGCTGATTGAGCTAATCGCTTGTTTCCCCGTCACTTCCTTTCAGCTCTTCCTCGCTTACTCCGTAGTACCTGATAAGCACAGAGTAGACCAGCTTCATGCTCTTCTCTAGGTGTGTTACCGCCCTCCTGAAAGTTGCGAATTCCCTGTCTGCTGGCAGGAATTCCATCTTGAACCTCCAGGACAGGGCAATCTTGTTGATCCTGTCGAGATCATTCTTCAGATCTTCTGCATTGAAGCTTTCCTTCTTTTCAGGTTTCTCATCCTCGTCCCACATAATTGGCTAGGGGCTCAAACCATTTAAAAGCCAGACTTCCAGAGCGCAATAAGTGAAACCGCCAGTCCTACTTCTGCCCGGAGAGGTTGACTCCCCTGTAGATGAGCGCCAGCCTCAGGAATGGAAGTCCCTGGTACCTTGAAGGGTTGAAGCTCTTGGAGAACCTGCTTACCTTGGAGTTGCGGACATACCAGAAAATTACCTCCCTTACCTGCAGGGCTGTGTCAAAGAGGTCGAGGACTCTTTCATCCTTTGTTGCCCTTGCAGTTGTCAGGATATCCCCCTCAAGCTCCTCGCCCATGCACAGGTCGATAAGGAACTGGTGAGATGGCGCTTCCTTGAATTCCACCAGTGCGTCGCTAAGGTCCTGGAGGTAGAGCATCATCTTGTCGTAGTTTTCTGACCATTCGGGGTCCTTCAGCTTGAGGCGTGCCAACTCCAGGCCAACCTGGCTCTTCTTTAGGAAGAAGTTCTCAACTTCGGAGTCCATGTCCTCCTGGGTTTCCGAAATGATGCACTCAAACGTAGGAAATTTCTGCTCAGCACTTGAAGCCATGGCATAGCATGCGCTGGATGCTTATCTAAATATCCCGGAAGATAGAAAATGAAACAAATGCCCTGCACGCCTGCGGAGCACAACTTCCGGAATGCAGGGCTTCCCCTTTCGGGAACCTGTTTCATCAATCCATGTTTTCAAACATGTCGACGATGTGAATGTCCAGTTCCCAGTCCTTGAACTCCTTCACGATATCATAGAGGACGGAGAAGAATTCCGGCAGGACTATTTCCGGGACAACAGTCGCCAGTGAATAGGTCTTGCCGAGCAGCTTCTGGGGCATGCCCAGTGTGACAATGGAGCTGTCGGAAGCCTCGGTGACAAGTTTCTGAACCACCGGGTTTGAGAATGAGGTCTCGTATATCCTCTGCTCCCTGGAGATCTCGTTGATCCAGTCCTCCTTCCCCCTGAGCAGGGAGCTCTTGTCGTAGTATACTGCCCTTATTTCATCCTCCACCACGTATTTCATCTCCCGGGTCCAGCTGATTCCAAGATTGACCAGGACAGGATCATCACCGATTCGCATTGCGCTTGGCGGAACTGAGCCATGGATCTCCACATACCTCAGTGGAACTGCCATGGAGAGTTCCTTGAATGATTCGATCATGCCTGCGCTCTTGCCCAGGTACCTTATCGCAAACCTCTTGAATCCGACCATTCTGGACCTCAGGGCTTCTGTAACCCTGTTCTCATCAGCCGAGTGGAACCTGAAGTAGAGATAGTAATATCCGCCGTTGAACACCACTGCATCAACAACAACCGAGGGGACCTTGTTCAGAGCCCTGAACCCGTCCAGAAAGACGTCGTCGGGATTCGTGACCTTGAGCATTATGGCGTCCTGCGTAACCTTTGGATGGTAGGCCTTCAGCCTTTCCGAGACTTCCTTCTCGTCAACACCGTTATTCTCCATGTTGAGGATGATGAATCCTCCGTTGCCCTTGGTCACCCTCATCCTCACTATCGCGGTCAGGTCGTTCTCAACCATGAACCTCTCAATCTCAGTATCCGCCGCGAAGGAGAAAATGCCCTGCCGGTCAAGCATGCTGTTGATGTCCTTGATTATCATAATAAGACAATAACCCGCATTAGAATATTGTTAAGTTGCTTGAACCATAAGTCATTCCATCTTGATGTGAAAGAGCTTGGTACTCTGGAAGAGCCGCCTTATGGTGCCTTGCATATCAAAATTTACATAGATCAGGAGTTCCTGCGGCTAGAATGTATTGAACAAGATCGGAGTTACTCGGCCTTTGTACACAGAAGGATTGTGGTTTAACGTCCATGGATGAATCTCTTGCATCAATTCCATGCGTGCTATCTCCTAGATCAGGGAAAATTCCCTGGGACTCGCCGTGAAGTCGAAGCTGTTTGACATGTCTTTGGCATCCCTGTCACGAGAGCTCAAAGGAGAGAGGCCGAACCTGTTTTCGACAGTCTTCAGGATCGAGGTATGGTCATATGTGTTCCCGTCGATGAATCCTTTTTTTGAGTACGGGGAAACAACGAGGCATGGAACCCTGAAACCGTAGCCGTACTGATCCACCTGCGGAGGGGGCACGTGGTCGTAAAATCCCCCATAGTCGTCCCATGTAATGAACGTTGCAGATTTGTCCCAGTATCTGCTTTTCCCGATTGCATTCACAATGTCGTTGGCCACTGATCCCTCCCCCTTCTGTATGTTCTGGGGAGGATGCTCGTCCCCTCCCGGTGCCCCGATTATCCATGAGACTTGGGAGAGATTCCCCTGGGAAAGGTCTTCAGCGAAGTGTTTTCCCGAAACGAAGTTTTCCCTGGCAGACTGGCTGCCCTGAACATATGAGAATTTCTCGTACCAGCTCGTGAAGCCATAGATCTTCCATGAGACCCCTTTGCTGTCAAGTTCTTTGAACACTGGGGGAAAATCCAGAGATGGCGGCACATTGTCATTCTTCAGCCCACCTGCGGTGCCGGCAACGAGGTAAAGGTGATTGGGTGCGCTTTCACTCATGACCGATGTAAAGTACCGGTCACAGAGGACATAGTCAGCCGCAGCTTTCCAGTAATGCTTCAGGTCGCTTCCGTTGTAGTACCCCATGGTTTCCCTGTGGCCTTCGGAGTAGACGAATCCATCCATCCTTCCGCTGTCATAATCCTCATGGGCTGATGACCAGTTGTGGTTCATGTCTACAGGCGCAAGATTTGTGTCGTGATATGGTGAAACGCATTTTGATGATCCCCTGGACTCGGGCAGGCAAATGCTTTTTCCGCTTGTTCCGTCTACTCCAGGATAAGTCCCGAAGTAATTGTCAAAAGTGTGGTTTTCCTGAAGGACGACCACGATGTTTTCTATCTTGGAGAGTCCGCTCGGCATATTGTTTCCCCCGCCTCCGTGCCAGGAAATATTACGTTTATCAAGGCAACGGGAGCATTAATCATACTGGCATATCCATATGTAATCCTTTTGGAACAATCAGCAGTCTATTCAAGATCAGGTCACTGATGTCAGTATAAAATGAGTGTTCAGTACTTTTCCCAGTTTCTCTCCAGCATCCCCTTGAGCTCATTCACGCTAGTTATGGCGTTCTCCAGGGTCTGGATCTGCCTGTACGTCTCCTCATAGTCTCCCGTTCTCATCCTGTTGTCCCTCTTCTGCATTACTATCAGAACTTCCAGGCTGTCTATCAGCTTCACCAGCGCCTTTTCGATGGCGTCTCTTTCCAGCGCCTCCCCCAGGATCCTCTTTACTGTCTCGACCTCTGGTTCATCCCTGAATCTCTTCAGCCTGAGCAGATCAAGCTCCTGCTCAGTAAGATCCAGGACTATCCTCTTCTTTCCTGATTCTTCTTGAGCGTTGTAGGCACTTTCAAGATCATCTTCCGGCTTCATTTGCCACTTTTTCTACTTTCTGCGCAGAACTCTTGGGCTTATCCTTTACCTTCTCCTTCTCCTCTTTGGGAGCCGGACTCTTTGCAGAACGCCTGGCAGCATCATAGAAACCCAGCACGTTAGCAAACTGCATGTCCTCATCCTTTACCTTGATGAGCGTCCCCGGCGCAAGCACTTCCAGTTCGCTTCCTATGAGCCTTGCCCCCCCTCCAACTGGTATGAGGGCCGTCACCCGGTCTATTTCACCCCTCATGGTGTTCCTGATCTTGTCTATGATCTTGCCTGTGAGAAGGTCCAGTATTGGCTGTGCCTTCTTCCTGCCTCCAACCATCCTCTGCCTGTAATTGACCTCATGCTTCAGGGCAGAGAGCGCAATGTCTGAAGGGGCGGTGAACCCGGTCTCCCTTGCAATTTCCCTGCTCATTCCTGCAATAGCGTTTCCCACTCCTTCTTGAATGGTGAATGACATTTCCACGATGGGCTCCATGTCCGCGAGGTTGATGGTGAGAACATCCGTGGTCCTGGTTCCGATATCAATAACCAGCGCACAGCCCACCTCCTGCTTTATGAGTCCCTGATCAAGGAGGTAAAGAGCTGCCCCAACGCCCTGAGGACGCATGACGACCTTTGATACTTTAATCTCCCTGGTCTCGTCGTGCATGTTCTCTATCATGAGTGTGCGCTTTGTCAGGAATGACCTGGACTGCTCAACTTCCATCTGGAATCTTCCCAGCGGTGTTCCGCTGGCCAGGACAACTTCTGCGTATCCATCTTTGCTGCCTGCACCACTCATCCACAACGAAGAGGCTATGAGCGGAAGAGAATCGTTAGCTGAAAGCCTTCCATCAGCCAGGGGCTCTCTCGTGTTCTCACCTACCGCAGAATTGCCAAAGGTAAATCGCGGACCGCCATCCAGTGAAAGTACTGCTACCTGTCCGCCAAATCCCCAGTCTTCATTCTCGTAAATCTTCCATCTGGAGGGAAACTTGACTCTTGATCCATCCGGACAGATGATCTTGGTTTCCCCATAACCAAGGTCTATAGCTACGACATCCATGCTAAAGTCACTCTGATCCTGATTCCGTGTTTAGATAATCTGATTTTTTCCTTATTTTTCAGCATGATAATTTTTCGCATTCTCCAGTGAGTCCGATCTTCGTTGAATTTTCAGAAGGCATTTTTGTCTAGATACGAAATGCAGTGCCTCAACCCGTCATTTATAGAAAGATGAATCGCCTTTATGTCAAAGATGTTGAACAATTTAAAATTACAGTTGCAACCACATTTTTGAAATTATAATGCTCCGACCGGGATTTGGACCCGGGTCGTCGGCTCGAAAGGCCGAAATGCTTGGCCGGACTACACCATCGGAGCTCACAAGACCGGAAATCCGCAGAACATATATGTTCTTTTTCCGGGCGTGCTCTCCCTGATTGCCTGCGTGACTTATATTATTTGTCAGGTCACTGGAAATCTCAGAATGGCACAGTAGCCGCCAAATTTCTTCACTGAAAGGCCTGCATCATCGTGGACGCTGAATATGTGAACCCTTGACCCGAAATTGGCTGCAAGGTCAAGAAGCTCCCTCGATTCACGCGACCTGAACTTCTCCTCTGTCATTATCAGATCTTCGACAGCCCCGGCCTTCAGGGCGCTTTTCACACTATCCCTCCCGTACGATGCAAGGTCATTTTTCTTCAGGTTCTTGTAGAATGTGTCCAGTAGCCGTGATTCACTTACTATTCTGGATGACGAGAATATATTCTCGCTCTCCTCCTTTGCCAGAAACTCGTACACTGCACCCTCGTCTGATCTTGCAGTCGCGAAGGAAAAAACCTGCCTGCCGGCGAATGCAGGATCGGACTTTATTGAAGCGAGCAGCTTTTCCCTGGTGAAGCCCGCGCCCAGCAAAATAACCGGGATGTCTGGGGATATGCTGGTCCTCACGGTCTTGATGACTTCCTGTAGGTACTCCTTCTCCGAGTACGTCGTTTCGTAATCCTTTCCTGACTTTCCTGCGTTCACCTTTCCCATCCCCTGTATGCCATATGCCCTCAGAACAAAGATCGATGCTTCCTCATCATCCAGGCAGATAAAGCAGTAACCCTGGCCGAAAGTGGATTCTGTCCCCTCCTTCAGCATCTGGCTCTCTTCTGTAGACCATGTCTCCTTGATGAGATCAAAAGTGTCCTCGAGCCCGATCATGAAGGACTGGTGCTCCCCCACGAGTCCCTCCTTGCCCTCCACGATCGTTCCTAGAACCTTTATCTTGCTCGAGAATTCCTGAAATTCCACGCCTTCCACCTCAACGGTCAGGAGCATGGGCTTCCGAGACTGCTCCTTTGAGCGTGTCATGTCATCCTGCTTGTCCTGCCTCCTGAGCACAACCATTCTTACTCTGTCGCCACGCGATATTATGTTGTGGAGATACCAGAGATCGTCCATGTTCTGTATGTGTATGGAGACCGAATTCTTTTCCCTGTCCTCCTCGACAATTCTCATTTCCCAGCACCGTATTCCATCAATGTGGTAAGAATCCTGTCATAGTGGCTGCCATGCCAGTACTTCTTTCCGCACCTGTCGCACATCCAGATTTCCTTTCCCTGCTCCCTCACATGCAATGGCACGTCCTCCATCGTTTCCTTGCTGCTGGCACTTCGGAGAATGTTGTTACATTCCGGGCACCTGGAGAAGTAAAGTGACCTGTCGGGGGAGAACTGGTTCGTAACCTGCCTCAACTGCTCAGGAAGGGAGACTGATTCGATCAGGATGCTGTTTGCAGACCTGGAATAGAGCTCATGGTCTCTGGTCAATATTATCCGCCCCTCCCTCTCGCATTCTTCCAGTATTTCTGAATCGGTAGCCTCGCTTCCGGGATAGGTGACGTCGAATCCCATGAACCTGAGCCACTTGCAGAGCTTTCCAAGCATGTGATCTGCACAGAATTTTTCCGGCATGGTCAAGCCTACACCATCCTGATCATGAAGATATGGTGAAAAGATTCACCGGAGATGTCACTTCTTCCTGTTGAATACAAAGTAGAGTACAAATACCGCAGCAATGATTGCTATAACCAGGCCTGCATAATAGGTGTTCTGCTGTGGAGTGTGGATCTTGGGGGAAGACCATGAGAATCCAGGATAAGCACCCGAATTCAACGCCTGCAAGTTAGTGTAACCGCTGATCTGGGAACTCTGGTTGGCTACCTGCCAGAAGGCTTTCGTGAAATTTGCCACGCTTGGAAAACCTATGCCTGAAAG
>JBJKRS010000118.1:0-2846 GCA_046704525.1 Thermoplasmataceae archaeon | reverse complement strand
AGAAGTGAAAGAAAGGTGCTTGTTATTGCACCCATTCCAGATGAAAATGCACTTCCAGCAGGCGCCCCCTCCAGAAGTGCTATCTTCCCTGCCAGTTCCTCAACCGTTGGGTTGCTCTCCCTTGTGTACCTGTATTTCTCACCCCTTGGAAGCTCGTAGGCGCTTGTCTGGTATATGGGAAAAGTAAGGGCCCCAGTGATGGGGTCTACAGTTTCAGTGGCCGTACGCGTCGATGGCTTCATTAAACGCACCACACCCCGGCTTTGAGGAAACTATTGAGCAGTCGTGGCCAAATGATCTCATCAGGCCTTCACTTTCTGAGATTATCCTGGATCTGTTGGTGTTCTCATCACAGACAAATAGAATTGACGGACCTGCTCCACTGACAGAGGCCCCCGCAGCACCATTTTTCATGGCTATCTTCTTGAGGTCGCCGTAAAATGGGAACAGGGGGGATCTCGCAGGTTCTACGATGGAGTCATTCATACCATAGCGCACCAGTTCGCTGTCTCCATGGATTAGACCCGCAATGAGTGACGAAAGATAACGGGTATTCTGGATCACCTTTTCCATTTCAGGCTCCCCAGGAACCATCTTTCTGGCATTCATTGTCTTGTTCTCTATAAAAATGCGGGGTATGACGATCAGAAAAGAGAACTTGTCGCTTAAAGAGAGCCTCTTTACCTTTACAGGGCACATTGAACTCACCATCACCAGGCCCCCCGCAAGTGAAGCTGAAACATTGTCGGCATGGGGCGATCCCGATGAGGCCACCTCGCCTCCCATTGCGTACCTGACCATATCGTCGGTGTCCAATGAAAGATCAAAGAGACTATTCATAGCATGAACTGCTGCGGCCGATGAAGCACCACTGCTTCCTATTCCCAGGCCTGGTGGGATGCCTTTCTCTATTGTCACGGTTACCGAGTCCCTTATGCCAAAATCATGCATCATATTGAGTACCGAGAGCCCAGCGGTGTTCTTCTCAGGCTCCTGAGGAGTAGTGCCTGATACAATTCTTACCTGTCCTTCCCCACGAATTGGGCGGTTCGTAACAGTCACCCTGTCAAAGAATGCATCGTGTGAAACAGCCAGGACATCGTAACCGGGGCCAAGATTTGCGGATGAGCAATATGCGACAGATGAAACCGATGTCATTTTCAGGTTGAGTATGAAGTATAATAATATGATTACCTAATACCTTATTATCGTGGGTAATAAACGCTATTCCGGAATCACAGAACAAAACCTTCCCTGTCCACGTTTCTTCCATCCACCCCAAGATCAGAAGTTCTGATCCTTCTTCCATTCATGAGTTCGGTGTATTCCTGGTGGTTATAAAGTGCTGCAACAATCCTTCCGACAGAATCTCCCTTGAGGATCCCGCTGCCACTGGTTCCAGTCGCGATTATCATGTTGAGGGCTTCAAAAATGTATGGGTTCATGTCCATGGTGCTGTATGAATAGTACCCGGCCCACATGCCTGATACATTTGAACTCTGAAACGCAGGGACATATGACTGTATTATCTGGACAATGTTGTAGTCGTAATATCTTCGCTCTGCCATGGGGTTTTCCTCAAATGAATAGTCCCTTCCTATTTCATCTGCAACTCCCACCCAGAAGGATTTTTCCCTGGGAGCCGGCCTCATGTAGACTCCGCTGCTCGGGAGAATTGTAAAGGGAAATATATCCGATTCACCGCTCAAGCTGGAGGAAAAGAGCATTTTTTCTATGCCCTTCCCCGAGACCTGGAACACCTGCCTCTTTTTGGGACGCATATGGCTGTCAATCCCCAGTGGGTCAAGGAGACTGTTGCTCCAGACATCAGTGGCTATGACATATTTTTCTGCTGAAACCTCCCCCCTTGAAGTATCAAGTGAACCTATCGTTTTCTTCTGCCAAAGAAATGGCTCTCCCGGATAATCCAGGCGATCCACAGCATCGAGTGACAGACCGTTCACTTCGGTGTTGAACATGAAATCCGCCCCCATCCTATTTAATTCCTCATAGTAATATTGAGCGAGCAGATCAGGTTCGATTATTCCGCAATTGAGACCAAGGAAACCTCCTTGGACAGGTTCGGTGCCAAGGATGCTTGAAACTTCCCTGTCGGGGGTAAGGTTAAGGTTCCCGTTGAACTCAAGCTCGTCTTTCCCTATGTGCTTGACTCGCGTTTTCTTGCTGAGCTTCTCGAAGACCGGAAGATTCATGTTTCTTTCAGTCAGGAGAAACATGTACCCTGTGTATCTCATTCCGATGTCGTAACCAGACTCTTCCTGAATCTTCCTGTAAAAATCTATACTCGAAGAGGCGAGGCTGAAATTTGTTCCTGAAGTAAACAGGTCCCTGAAAGCAGCCGCGCTTCTTGCAGTCTGCCCCTGTGCGAAAGTATGCTGTTTATCTATGATCACCAGATTAAGATCGGGGTTGTTCTTCTTGAGGTGATAAGCCGAAGCAAGGCCTGTTATTCCTGCCCCAATCACAGCAACATCATACTTCTGGCCGGGCATAAAGGTGTATCGCTCCAAAAGCTTAAATTTGACCGCTTTCACTATGGATTTTCCGAAAATAGAAGTGTTGGTGTGAAATCCGTCCAAATACTTTATCTATTGCTGTTGGCGTGATCCATGGAAAATACGATCATGCAAACCGGTCAACTGGCTATTTACGCTTTGTGGTACAGCTTGTGTTAAGGCACTTCGCCGTGAAAAACGTGATAAAATTTTTAATACTCATTAAGAAATAGGGGAACCATGCAACAGAACGACGGAATTATCCTCAGGGTTTCTGAGGCTAATTCGACCGACCCCGGAATGTCAAGAGTGCGACTCGATGAAGATTCC
>JBJKRS010000117.1:0-5331 GCA_046704525.1 Thermoplasmataceae archaeon | reverse complement strand
AGAGGGCAAGGAAACAGCAGATTCTCAGGCAAATTCTTGACCCTGAGGCCAGGGAGAGGCTCTCAAATGTCAGACTCGTGAGGCCGGATCTAGCGGACAATGTTGAGAACCAGCTGGTCCAGCTGGCCGGCATGGGTCGCATTAACAGAGTGCTAACAGAGAAAGAGATCAAGGACATACTGTCAAGAATGAGTGAGTCCAAGAGGGACATAAAGATCGAGAGGCGGGACAAGTGAGCAGAAACAAGGAACTAGGAAGAAAAATAAGACTTTTGAACAAAGTGAAGGCAAACAGGCGTGTGCCCGGATGGGTAATGATGAAGACCGACAGGAAGGTCACACAGAATCCCAAGAGAAGGAACTGGAGAAGAAACAACCTCAAGTTGTGATGAAAAATGGTTGAGAATCAGGCTACTAATGAAATCCTACTCAACATACCGCTGAGGAAGGCAAAACTTTCCTCGAAGAAGAGAAGGGCAGATAGCGTGCTGGCTATAATCAGGGAATACGTTGCAAGATTTACAAAGTCCGAAGAGGACAGGATTTGGATCGACACTAAGGTGAATGAGGCAGTCTGGAGCAGGGGAAGAACGAAGATACCCTCTCACATCCAGGTAAAGGTTATCAAGCTGCAGGAAGGAACGACAGAAGTCATTCTGCCTTAGATGTATGATCAAGAAGATCTCGATTCTCAAGAGTAACTATATAGGGGTTTATGCGAGGGCCTGGGAGGACATTGCCATCGTCCCCCCAACAGCGGAGAAGGAAGCTGTTTCTGATTTCAGGGAAATACTCGGGGTTCAGGTCCTGAAGACTCTGGTAAACAATTCAAACCTCCTGGGCTCAATGACTGTGCTCAACTCCAATGGCATAATTGTTGGCCAGAACGGCTGGGAAGGGGGGTTCGACGCCGACATGAAGGACAGGAACGTCCTTTACCTGCGCGACAAGATAAACGCCATCGGCAATGACATCATAACAAACGATCACGCCGCCCTCATACACACAGGCTTCACTGCCACGTCCAGAAAAAAGATCGAGGACGCTTTAGGCGTAGAGGTGCTCAAGGGAACCATTGGGGGCATAAAGACAGTTGGAAGTGTGGGAGTGGTGACGCAGAAGGGAATGCTCGTCACGCCTGAAGCTTCCGAGGAAGAACTGGAATTTCTCTCAAAGCTTTTCAAAGTTCCAGTCAAGGCGGGAACTGCCAACTTCGGGAACATGTACATCGGGTCATCGATCATTGCCAACTCAAAGGGCGTCCTGGTTGGAAGGGATACCACCCCGATTGAGCTGGGTAGGATCGACGATATTCTGTCCTGAGAATTCAGCTTTTCTTGAAATCGGACATCCTGACAACGGATTGCAGTTCAACGCCGTTTTCCAGAAGCATTTCTCTGCCTCCTTCTTCACGGTCCACGACAACAATTGCCTTCTTCACGATTCCCCCGTTCTCCCTGACGAGGTTTGCCGCCTTGAGAAGTGAGCCACCGGTAGTGACAACGTCCTCTATCAGCTCCACTTCTTCCCCTTCTGAGAGTTGCCCTATAATGAGCTTTTTCGTTCCATGGGCCCTCTCCTTTCTCAGCACAAGGTAAGGGATTTTCTTTCTGACCGCTGCAGCCACGGTTATCGGGACTGCTCCCAGCTCCATGCCCGCTATTTTATCCACGGTTATTCTGGATGCAATTTCCGCTGAGATCTCATCCAGTATATCGGGAATTGTTGCAGCATCCTTGATGTCAACATAATAGTTTGATCTCTTCCCCGATGTGAGGACGAAGTCGCCAAACTTTATGGCACCTGTCTCGACAAGTCTGTCCTTCAGCATTCTATTGGCATGCAACAGTCGGCTTAAATGGATTCATAACTGCACTGCCTGAAATTTATCTCTGATGCGGGACCATTGAGTTGCAATGAAGGTCCGGCTCGGAGCTACGTCTATATATCTCGATGGGCAGAGGAGTGGAAGATTCTTGTTTCCCATGTCTGTCTTTAGGCCAGGATTAAGGGGCTTTCTGTTACAATAAGGCTCAACGCTGGCGAATCCTCTGTCGTCATTGCGGGCAGAAAAGCTGTGGGCGTCTTCAGAGACACTAGGCCCGCATACGAAGGAGGAGATTACAGAATCCAGACCTACGATTCAGGCTCAGGGATCATGCCTGCTGTTGTCGATGCAGCGACCGGAAAAGCGTGGCTCTTTATGTCGGGCCGAGGGAAGTGGATTACTGAGGCCAGCACGACCCTGTACTGCTGGCGTTCTCAACGCTATTCCTGTGCCTGGTGCAACGGAAGGGCGAGCCCCCGGCATTCTTGTTAAAGCTTCCACGGGACTGCACATAAGGAGATTCGCCCCATCTTCTGTAGCGTCGATGGCGACCATATACTCAACGGTCGCATTTGCATTGCTGGCGCAAGAGTTCAGGACAGGAACATACGCCAGCCTTCTCATTATGGCCTGCGGAACTTTCCTGGCTGGAATCTGTGTCCCATTGCTCGTGTACTCCCAGACGTACATATCTGGGATATACTATTACTTCCACTGATTATCCTCTCATCTGGCAGACCGTTGTCCGACCAGTGGGAAGTGCCTGATTTCAGCGCTAACTCTGACGCTTAGGAAAATCATATCTGACAATGTACGACAACATTTAAATACGAATTAGAATTTTATAACTGCCATATGGATGACATAGTTGACCTTCTGTTCAAATCCGTGACTGCTTCGCCAAACAGCACCGACAACGGTGACGACGACTATATGTGGGATTACTCATCCCCTGAGGATGCCGAAATTGCCAATGTAGCCAAGCAACTCCGGGTCCGGATAAAAATACTGGGCTGCGGCGGAGCAGGCTCTAACACGATAAGCAGGATTTATCGCGAGGGGGTCACGGGCGCTGATCTAATAGCGCTGAACACTGACGCTTCCCACCTCTTCTACATAAAGGCCCCCAACAAGCTGCTGATAGGCGAGAGGAGCACATTGGGACGGGGAACAGGCGCACAGCCCATGCTGGGGGAGAAGGCCGCTATTGAGGACATGGCAAGGATTCAGAAACTTGTCCAGAGGACCGACATATGCTTTGTCACATGCGGGCTGGGCGGCGGTACAGGGACAGGTTCTGCACCTATAGTTGCCAAAGCTGCCAAGGAGGCAGGTTCCCTTGTGATATCTGTCGTGACGCTTCCCTTCTCCGCTGAAGGTCCAGTAAGAATGAACAACGCGATAATGGGGCTGGAAAAGCTATCCCAGTATTCCGATACGGTGATAGCGATACCAAACGACAAGCTTCTCCAGGCTGTTCCGAGGAAGCCGCTGGAGGAAGCTTTCGAATACGCAGATTCCGTGCTTTCCGAAGCAATACGGGGCATTACAGAAATGATCACGAAGACAGGCCTGATAAACCTGGACTATGCTGATATCAGGACAATAATGAAGGACGGCGGAGTCGCCATGATTGGAATGGGAGAATCAAGCGGCGGAACAGATCGCGTCCTCCTGTCTCTTGACGACGCCATTTCTTCGCCGCTTGTTGAAGCAGACATAAGCCAGGCAAGGAACTGCCTTATACGCGTCATCGGCGGTCAGAACATGACTGTGAGCGAAGCCGAAAAAGCCATGAGCGAAATACAGAAGAGGATAGACAAAGAAGCCAGGATCATATGGGGAGCATCCATAGACAAGTCCTATGGCGACAAGATAAAAGTCCTGATTTTGCTCACAGGCGTGAAGTCTCCATACATGCTTTCCGGAAGGAATGATGCAAGAAGGCTTGGGAAGATGATGGGCGGATATGTTGACGATGTGGGGATTGACATAATAACATAGGCCAAAGGAGATATTTTTTAACTCCAATCAATACACCTCATGATGGAAAAGGATTCCCGCCTTATCCTCGCAATTGATGTCTATGAGGCAGAAAGGGCCCTCAGGGTCGCTGAACAGGCAGAGGGAAGGATAAGGGCAATAAAGGTGAACTGGCCGCTTGTCATGGCTAACGGGATATCCATAATTGGAAAACTATCAAGATATGCTGACATTCTCTGCGATTTCAAGGTGGCAGACATTCCAAACACCAATCGGATGATCACTGAAAAAGCAAGGGAAAATGGTGCATGGGGCATAATCTCCCACATTTTTCCGGGAAAGGACTCAATTCGTGCGGTAAAGGATGCAGCGGGGGACATGAAGGTTGTAGGGGTCGTCGCAATGTCCCACCCCGGATACGCCGACTTTATGGCGAAGCAAATGGATGCACTGCTTTCCACCGCCAAGGAAAACGGGCTGTACGGCATAATAGCTCCGGGAAACAACTACGGGATCCTCAGGGACCTAAGCTCAAGGTCAGGCTCTCTTAGAATAATAGCGCCTGGCGTTGGGGCCCAGGGAGGATCTGCTTCAGATGCTGTAAAGAACGGGGCTGACTACATAATTGTCGGAAGGCGGATAGTTCAGGCAGCAGATCCTGCAGCAGCTATTGATCAGATAAACGGCGAGATTGGAAAAGCTATCGAATTGAAATACTAGATCCAGCTATTATGAACTGATAGCCATGTTCATTGCTGCTGTTGAGATCAGCGGTCGGATCTCCAGAAGATCAGTTAACGAGTACAGCCAGATTCTTGATTACGTCAGGGACAAGAACAAGGTCGGCGGGTTGCTCATGATTATTAATTCCGAAGGGGGAGACGCCAATTCATCGGAAATTCTCTACAACAAAATCACAGAGATCAAGAAAAGAAAGCCCGTTTATGCCGTAATTGAAAGCATCGGGGCATCAGGGGCCTACTGGGTTGCTTCCGCTTCGACAAAGATCTTCGCCATGGACACATCGCTTGTGGGCTCAATTGGAGTCATAAGTCTGATTCCAAACGTAAGCAAGCTCCTTGAGAAGATCGGTGTGACTGTGGAGGTGGATAAGATAGGGGAGTTCAAGGACATGGTGTCTCCATTCAGCGAAATGACTCCGGAAGCAAGGGAAAAGTACAGGCTCATAATGGAAAACGCTTTCAACAGATTCAGGGACGATGTGAAGGTCAACCGTTCCATACCGGATTCCAGCGATGATGACGTGTTCAATGGCCAAATATTTTCGAGCCGGGATGCCATGGAGAACGGGCTGATTGACAGCATCGGGGACTCCTCTGCGGCCGTGGAGGACCTGGCCAAGGCACTTTCCATTCCCAGAAAGGTGCGCCTGTTCTCACCGAGAAAACCATTCATAAGCAGGCTTTTCGGGACAGAATTCATGCAGGAGACAATGGCGAAGCTGGTAAACCGCCTTTGAAGTCACAGGTTAAGGAAGAACAGGCCAACCATGATCCATAT
>JBJKRS010000116.1:0-8897 GCA_046704525.1 Thermoplasmataceae archaeon | reverse complement strand
ATACAATGGCAGCCTGAATCTCCATGGTTGAACCACTTGCAACTGGAACGGTGGCCCCTGACTTCGAGTCGGTGGACCAGATGGGTCAGAAGGTTAAGCTCAGCGACTACAGCGGCAAGGTGAGAGTCGTATACTTCTATCCCAGAGACAACACACCTGGATGCACCACTGAGGCATGCAACTTCAGGGACAATTATGAAGAGTACGAGAAGGCTGGAGTCAAGGTTTTCGGCATAAGTGTTGATTCAGAGAAAGCCCACAAGAACTTCGCTGACAAGTACCAGCTCAACTTTACGCTTGTCGTGGACAATTCCAAGGAAATCTCCAGCAAGTACGGCGTCCTCGGCCCTTCATCAGCCAAGAGGGTGACTTATATAGTTGACAGGGAAGGAAAAATTGCCCATGTCTACCCGAAGGTAAGCCCAAAGGAGCACGCCTCAGAGGTGCTGAAAAAGATACGAGAGCTTGGTCTCTGACCAACCCTTATTTTTAGACTTTCCTGTTGTTCGTCTGCATGGAAAGTGCTGAAAGGACAATAGACGACATTATCCATATTATTGATATTATGAGCAGTAATGGGTTTGGATCAGCCCATACAGCCACGATGAAAAAACATGCTGGGAGAATGTACTTGAACACTCCCCAGAAAAAAGGATAGAAATCCATGGATCATCCGAATAGTGAGCTCAGACCTTCCATGGCCTCTTCTTCAGAGACTTCTTCCTTCTTCTCTTCCTTTTTCTCTTCCTTCTTCTTCTCCTTCTTTTCAGCCGGGGCAGGTGCCTGGGCGGCAGGTGCTGCTACTGCAGCGGAAGCTGCATTCTTGAGCACCTCCTCGATCTTAACTCCCTTGAGGCTTGAAACAAGAGTCTTGAGTCTTGCCTCGTCGGTTGAAACTCCAGCTTCTGCGAGAACCTTCTTGAGGTTCGCCTCGTCTATCTCTTTGCCGGCTGAATGAAGCAGCAAAGCTCCGTACACATATTCCATATCTACATACCTCCTTCAATTATCCAAACAGGGAGCCAAGTCCTGCAGAGATGTTCTCGTCAGCGTTCTCGTCTTCCTCCTTGGACTCCTTGCCTTGATCTTCTTCTTCGCCCTGCGCCGATTCTTCCTCATGAGGGGCTTCCTCTCCGCCCAGGGCGCTGTTAAGGGCAGTGGCTTCCCTAATTGCTTTGAGTATAAATAACTCTATGTTGCTCTCATCCATGTAGCCGCTCTCAAGGGCCACATGCTCCGCCTGCAGTTTGGCCTTGAAGAGCACATCCTGAAGTATCTCAGGCACGAAGAACATCGTTTCCATGGCAACTCCCTTTGCTTCGGAGAATGCCTTGACGATATCGGTCATGATGTCCTCGATCCTGACAGACAGGACTTCCTTGGTGAAGATGAGTCCCTCACTGTGCGCTCCTATTATGTCAAGGCCAACGTTTATGGGCTTGATGTCGAGCTTCTCGAGTATTTTTGCCTTGTCTCTGGGTATGGGCTCGCCTTCCCTGACCATGATTGTCTCGCCCTTGATCACGATCTTTCCCTTCTCTATGGCAGTCTTGAGACCTACCTTCTGGAATTCGCTTATCATGGGTCCCGGAGGGAAGCCTGTCACAGTCTCTTCCACAACTATGTCACGCGGAGCAATTTCCCCTCCCTTGGCGGGCGAGTCCTGCCTGGTCCTGTAAAGCATTTCATAGATTGATTTCGGATCCTCGCTCGAGGTCAGGATTGCTATCTGCCCATTGCTCAGTTCGCTCATGGACTCTATGTTGTCCTTCTTGACCTGGCTGAGTGCGTTAAGGAAAAGCCTCCTCCTCACAATCTTGAGGTCCGCTTTTCCCTTCAGCTCTCTTCTTATGTTCTGGAGCTGCTGGTTCCTTATCCCGTGAATATTGACTATTGCAAGCACTGGCTTGTCCTGGATCTCCTTTCTGAGTTCCTCCACCAGTTTGACTTTCCAGGGGGCAACTTTCGGCTCGTACTTTTCGCTCATTTGTATTCCTCCATCTTCAGCCTGATCGCCTTGCCCATTGTGGTCTTTACAAATATTGAGTCTATGTTGTTGTAGCCCTTCTCGAGTCTCCCAACCAGTCTTGATATAACAGCATCCGCATTGTCAGCGAGATCCTCGTCGCTCATGTCCTTTGTTCCTATGGGCACATGGAAGGTCTTCTTGTCCCTTGTCCTCGCCTTGACAGTCTGCCTCAGGTTTGTTATAAGGGGTGATGGATCCTGTCCTGGAGGTAGCGGCTTGGGCATCTTTGCTCTGGGGCCAAGAACCTGTCCCAGTGATTTCCCGATGTTGGCCATAAGCGTTGCCTCAGATATGAAGAAGTCAATGTCCTCAGCGACCTTCTTGAATTCCTTCTTGTCGTCAGCAAACTTTGTAAGGTCCTCAGGGCCGTATATCAAATCTGCAGAATCCTTTGCCTTGACTTTCATTTCCTCTGTTCCAAAAACAGCAACCCTGTGCTGCCTTCCCCTTCCCTTGGGGAGCATTATCTCCTCGTTCAACCTGTTCTTTGGATCCGTTAGATCCAGATCCTTGAGGTTGACTGCCAACTCAAGGCTTTCCTTGAATTTCCTGTCTTTTGAAGCTTTCTTTGCTTCCTTAATTGCAGCGACTGAAACATTATTCGCCAAACAAATCACCAGTCCGTAGTAATATCGAGCAGATGCTCTCCTACAGCCTAAATCTCGATTTGACCGTTCTTAATTAACGTTTGTATCTCCCTTGGGTCCTTACCTTCAACGGTGAGGCCAAGCGACACGCAGGTGCCTATGACCTCCAGAACAGCGTTCTTCATGTCGTAGGCCATCATTGTATCTTTCTTGGTCTCTGCGACCTGCTTCACCTTCTCGATGCTGATGTTGCCGGCCACTGCCTGCTTCCTTGCGGACGCTCCCTTCTCAACGCCTGCTTCCTTCTTGAGCAGTGCTGATGTTGGAGGAATTCCAACCTTGATCTCATATTCCTTTGTGTCCGGGTTTGTCACTGTAACAGTTACAGGAACCTGCATTCCGCCGAAGGCTTTGGTTTTCTCATTTATCTCCTTGATAATCTGGCCAAGGTTAAGCCCCAGAGGCCCAAGTGCTGGACCAATGGGCGGGCCCGTTGTGGCCTTTCCCCCTTCGACCATTGTACTTACTGATTGTGCCATTTCTTAACACCTGATAGTGCTGCCTTAAATGGCGAATACATTTTTAACCTTTTCATCTTCACCTTTCCATCGAGTCCGCTATGTTCGGGGCTTCTCTGCTGTAAGGATCATGCGGGCTCCCGCTTATGTGGTGCGGAAATGAAAGTAGTTATTGAAGACGGCAGGAGACTCGACACCTTCAGTTACAAAACACGGGTACTCGTGGACATATACAGATCGACTTCAACAATGCCAATACTGCTGCGCAACGGTGCCCGCGAGATAATAACAACCGAGACTCTCGCTGAGGCGAGGGAGATAAAGAGAGGCAACCCGAACTACATAATTGTGGGTGAGAGGATGGGGTTCCGGGTGCCGGGCTTTGACTACGGGAATTCTCCGTCTAAACTTCTTGACATTGATTTTACAGGCAAGATAGTGATTTTCACAAGCACAAATGGCACAAAGGTTCTCGAGAAAATTATAGAAGGGGGCGAGGTATTCATCGGCTCTTTCATAAATGCTGATGCTACCTTCAATGCAATCAGGGAACGGGATAGCGTTTCCATTGTGACATCGAACAGGCCTGACGGAAGGGCGGAGGAAGACTACCTGTTTGCGGAATACCTGAAGAAGAGGCTCGATGGGGAAGAACCTTCCCTGGATGAATACATACAGCGAGTGAAGAGGAGCTCCGGCTCAAGGTGGCTTCGAGTCATGGGCTTCTGGGGCGATATTTCCGCGTCCCTTACACCAAACTTGGTCGACTTTCCTGTAATTTACAGGGAAGGGAAAGTAGTCAGATATCAATGATATCGCCAGGAGTCAGCGAAGTTCCCCTGGATGCGGCAAGCCCTTCCAGAAGCTTCTTAGCCCACTGAAGCTTCTTTCCTTTGGCCTCCAGGTCACCGCCCTTGACTGGATTGGGCCTGGCAAAATCGAATCCTGCAAGGGTAATCCCGGATGCCCCTGCCTCATCTGCAATGAAGGCGGCCCGGTCACCGTCGGTGAACCCGCCGCAGTTGAATATATTCCACAGTGGTATGTTCTGGGTGGTGCCCATGACTTTCCAGCCATGGTTAAGCCTTAAGTTCCTGACTTCCGGGATGTTATCCCCATGTGCGTGAATGATTGCAGATGACTCCGGCATGCACTTCCACAGTGCCTCAAGTGGGCCATCAAGATCAGTCACTACGAAGTCAGGGCATCCTCTTGCATCACTGTAAGTCCCAAGTGCCGAATCCGCAACAACAGTGACGGCGTCAGGGAGGCTTTCAACGATATTAGGCAGTTCTGGGGCGTTCCCTACCACTGTGACCTTGCGCCCTCTCAACTTTCCGAGAAAGGTGGGATCGGCATCCTTGCCAAGAATGGAGGACAGAACAAGCGAGGAAAGATAATCCCTCCCCGGATCAAAGGAGAAGTCCTGTGTTATTCCAGAGTATAAGGGCCACCATTCGTGCAGCTTCATTTATCATCAAAAAAGCTTGATTTGCCGGACTGGACCACTGACCCAGATTCCTCGGACTGTCCATAGTACCTGTGTATTGTAGATGAGAGGATTGCGATCACGAGGCCCAAGACCAGGAAGAACACGCTTATTATTGCGAATGAGAACGTGACAAACCCCAGAATGTATCGTATGTAGTTGATCATGCCGTATACTATGAAGGCGATGGAGAGTGAGAACATGAGGCCGTACCATATGCGCTGGATACCGGCCTTCCTTGATGATGCCATATCCACTGCTGTTCCTATTTCACGTGTGAAGACAGCAGCGTATACCCACCACGTAAAGAGCGAAAGGAATATCAGGAGCCCGTCAAGCGCGTTCTGATTCGTCCTGCGGGCAATCACGAAGCTCGAGGCCAGCCCTGTCAGTATGAGCATGGATGATATGACGTATGAAAGGAAGAGTATCCTTGTTTCCTGGGCATACTCCCTGACCGAGCCAAGAATCTTCTTCGCGACAGCACCCAGTTCAAATCCACGTTCAACGAAGTACGCACCGAGCACAATTGTCACGAATGTAATTGCTCCAAGGCTTGGGTCTATTACCTGTACCCTTGCCGCAAATATCGAATAAAGAATGAATCCCAGGGAGACAATACCGTAGGTGAGGAAGACAAGGCCAAGTGGAATGATAATCTTGTTTACCAGCTTCTTGTCCTTCAGACCTCTCACGATGTAGTAATAAAGCGACTCTATGTTCTGGTTGTGCCGAACCATTATGTGCTTTACATAGCGAATCTTTATCCTTGACACTATGACAGGTACGATGTAATCATCTTCCGCGCCGTCTGACACGAGAACTATGTCGTCAAATGTGCCCATGTGGAGAATTTCATCCAGCTGCTCGCCCAGTACTTCGTCCGACCTGCTGCCGACTTCAGTGTCTCCTGTCACCAGGCCAATGTCGACGTCCTTTCCCTGCCTCTGAAGCTCCTCGTAGTGCCTTATGGCGCCAAAAAGTGCATTGGCGTCGGAGTCCTCCGGATCGTGGGTTATAAGCTTGATAGCAGCATTGTAACACTCTGCATACCCAAGGATAGGGCCGGTGATTCCAACCTTCTCTCCGAAGTCGTTGTCCCTGTCCACATTGAGTATCAGAGTCTTCATTTCCATCCCATGCTGGTGGATGCAATTTATACCAGTGTTGACCAGTATTTACCCTTTTCCCACCGCCATGATCTGGTCCGGCTGCATACACTGCAACCTGCATACATGGGTCTGCGGGAGGTAAAATAATCATTGAATCTCAGAATATAAACTTAGTGTAGTCGTAACACAGTCAAAACTTCGCATTGCTTGGCTTCCTGCCCTCCACACGGTTTACTGAGGGAAGAGAAGACTACTTCACGACAAAGTACCCGGCACTCTTCTGCCTTGCGACCCTCTTGATCATTCCGTTCTTCTGGAGCTCCTGCAGTGATGAGGACACAATACCCTTTCCAAGAGATACTGCCTTCATTATATCATCTGCTGTCTTGAGCTTGTCTTCGGAGGTCGCGCCTATCCTGTTCATCGCATCATAGATCTTTTTTGCATTGGAGGACATGTCTGCCATTGTAAAACCCTGATTAGACGATTTCAAGGACGTATTAAAGCATTAATATACTTTTTATGCCTCAAAACTGACGCTAAACTGCAATTGACGAACTCACATGAAGAGTTACGACCAGCCGCAGTGTGTCATGGCATAAGATCACCCGCTTTCCATGGATTGAGCATATCACCCCATGGGGAAATGGTGGCTCTGGGCAGGAGGCTTTTCAGGGCATGTAATGAATACTTCGTCATTTGCAGTATTAAACATCGTTAATTTTTATATAGTTCCTGAATCTTCCCCACTAGGTGCTTCAATGTCAGGAATAGTATCATACGGCTCCTACATACCAAAATTCAGGATCAAGCCTGAAGAGATTGCCAGGGTGTGGGGGGAAGACGCCGAGAAGATAAAGAGCGGCATATACGTGATAAGCAAATCTGTGCCTGCGCCGGACGAGGATGTGGCCACTATTTCAGTGGAGGCCTCAAGGTATGCGCTTCGCAGGAAGAATATCAACCCCGGGGAAATAGGTGCAATATATGTCGGGTCAGAATCCCACCCCTATGCGGTTAAGCCAACAGCAACTATAGTTGCTTCTGCGCTTGGAGTCGACTTCAGCCTTTTCTCGGCAGACTACGAGTTTGCCTGCAAGGCGGGAACTGCAGGAATGCAGAATGTCAAGGCAATGGTGGACGCCGGGAACATAAAATACGGGCTTGCCATTGGATCCGACACTTCACAGGGAGCTCCGGGGGACGTCCTGGAATATACTGCCTCTGCAGGAGGGACGGCATTCATCATAGGCAAGGATGATGTTATAGCTGAGATTAACCACACCGCATCAGTCACGTCAGACACCCCTGATTTCTGGAGAAGGGAGGGCCAGCCTTACCCTACTCATGGGGAGAGGTTCACGGGAGAGCCTGCATATTTCAAGCACACGAGGGCAGCATCCACGAAGATAATGGAAATGGCCGGAATGAAGCCAGAGGATTATGACTATGCGGTTTTCCACCAGCCAAACGGGAAATTCCCGACGAGGGTCGCAAAAATCCTCGGTTTCAAGGAGGAACAGTACAAAGACGGCCTTCTCACTCCTGTCATTGGAAACACCTATTCGGGCGCCATGATGACCGGACTTTCGTCCATACTTGACAAGGCTTCCCCCGGTGACCGGATACTGGCTGTTTCTTTCGGCTCAGGTGCAGGCTCGGACGGGTTCGACATTACGGTGACAAAGGAGATCAAGAATATGAACAGGAAAGCTGCCCCCACCATACAGGATATGCTGAATAATGTGAAATGGGTTGATTACTCGATTTATGCCAAGTTCAAGAAGAAGATAGTGGTGGGTGAGAACATTGAGTGATGTCTATATTGTAGGTGGAGGAGAAACCAAGTTCGGCGAACTTTGGGAAAGATCCCTCAGGGAGCTTGCGGTGGAAGCAGGGCTGAGGGCAATTGAGAACGCTGGGGTCTACAGCCGTGACGTGCAGATCCTTTACGGCAGCAACAGCCTCTCCGGGACAATAAACGGGCAGGAGAACATAGGATCCCTCATTTCCGACTTTTCGGGCATAGCCCACAACAACATACCCGCAGTAAGGGTCGAGTCTTCTTCCTCATCGGGAGGGGCCGCACTCAGGGAGGCCTACCTGGCGATAAAGTCAGGAGAATATGACCTCATTATGGTTGGGGGAGTGGAGAAGATGACAGATATTTACGGATCACAGCTCCTTGATATGATGGGGTCCATACTTGACAGGGAGTGGGAGTCGTTCTTCGGAGCAACGCCTGCCGCCCTAGCAGCCATTGTTGCACGCAAGTACATGAAGGATTTCAACGTGGAAAAAGAAGCCCTTGCCATGATGTCTGTGAATGATCATGAAAACGCTTCCAGGAACCCCAAGGCACAGTACAAGAACAAGCTGAAGCTTGAACAGGCCATGAATGCCACGAATGTGGCAGAGCCCCTTAACCTGATGGACTGCAGCCCGATCACTGACGGGGCGTCAGCGGTGCTCCTTGCCTCCGAAGAATACCTGAAGAAGAACAAGCTGGAAGGGGCAAAGATACTTGGATCAGGAATCTCGCAGGACTACTTCGCGGTCCACAACAGGGAATCCATGTATACCCTCAATTCTGCCAAGCTGGCAGCACGTGATGCCCTTAAGAAGGCTGGGAAGAAGATCGATGACATGTCCTTCGTTGAGCTTCACGACTCATACAGCATCTACGGCCTTCTTGAACTTGAAGATCTGGGGTTTGCGGAGAAGGGAAAGGCCAAGGATCTTGTCTATGAGGAAATCAAGCATGGAGGAAGGGTCCCGGTGAACCCATCCGGAGGGCTGAAAGCCAAAGGGTACCCTCTGGGAGCTGTTGGTGTATCGCAGGCTGTGGAAGCTTACGAGCAGATCATGGGAAAAGCAGACCAGAAGCAGATAAAGGGAGCTGAAAACGCAATGATTCATAGCATGGCAGGGACAGGCTCCACATCTGTAGTGCACATAATTGGAGGTGCCTAAGATGGGTGAGCTTTCAAGGTTCTGGAGAGAGAGCGATCACAGGTACAGGCTTGTTGCGCACAGATGTGAGAACTGCAAGAAGGTGTATTTTCCGCCCAGGGATGTTTGCCCGACGTGCCACAGGGATTCTGTTGGGAGAATGAAGAACTACGACCTTTCAGGGAAGGGAGAGATCGTCTCCTACACAAT
>JBJKRS010000115.1:0-5810 GCA_046704525.1 Thermoplasmataceae archaeon | reverse complement strand
TGGGAATGGATAGTCGGGGCCCCATCCAAGCCAGTAAATAGGCATCGGATTCTTGTATGCCACATGGTTCGAGATGATTACAGGGAACGGCAACGGAATGACCGGAAATGTTGCACCGTTCACAATTGTCTGCAGGTAGGAACCCCATGTGGTAGCTGCTGCGACCTCAGTAGGGTTACTCGTCGGGACAATCAATGGTATGACCAGTGGAGATCCGCCAAAGAGGAACTTCCCGGAAATGTAAGTCACTTTGTTAGCCCCTGCTCCCTGGTTGAACGTCGATGTATTGACAAAGTAGTTCCATTGCTGTTTCGCGTATTGCAGGTTGAAATATGGAACTCCGTTTGTTGTCGCATTCAACTGTGAGATTGACTGGTATCCAAGCATTCCGTCTGGCAGCACCCCTGCATATGCTGATCCGAATGTCGTGTTGTATTGCGCATTTCCAAGCTGTGTGTTCAAGAAGTAACTGTAGTTGAAGGCGTAGGCAAATGCCCTTCTGGCATGCAGGCTCGCGAAGAGATTCTGCGGAACATGTGCTTTGGCGTCCAGAGAGCTCAGGAGAGTCTCGTTTACGTTTGCATTGAATTCAAAGTAGAAGATAGAGATGGTGTTGAAGGTGTAGACTTTGGCAAGGCCCTTTGTCTCAAGAGACTGCACAAGGTACCAGTCACTCCCGGTTATTCCTCCCTGATTTGCAATCTGTGACTTCATCTGCAGGTATATGTTGGAGACTTCCCCGATGTACTCGATCTGCACTGTCTTGATCGTAGGCTTGGGGAACCATGGGCCTGGAGAATTGAAGTTAGGATTGGCTGTCAGAACAACTTCCGTTGAAGGGACTATGTAGGATATCTGGTATGGTCCATCAGCGAATACATTGTTCGTGGTGTACTGGTTGTAGTTCCCAGCCAGACTGTAATTCTCGTAGTTCTTGAATCCCTTGGGATTCCATGGTATTCCTGCGCCATGTGCTTGAAGCCATGCAGCATTGACAACAAAAGCTCCAGTTGAACCGGTCATAATCTCATTCACAAGGCTTTGGGACATAGGCTTCTGGAAGTGGAATGTAATGCTGTTGCTTGCGTTGTTTATAGTTATGTTCTGAGTGATGTTATAGAAAGTGTTCGATGTGTAGTAGTTGCCTGGAAGCAAGTACTGTGCCAAGATCCAGTCTGGTGTGTCAGGAGTTCCACCATCAAAGAGCATTGCCCTCGCGAAGGAGTACATCGCATCCCAGGCGGTCACGGGCGAGCCATCCTGCCATGTTGCATTTGACCTTATGTGGAACGTGTAGTTCTCATACGGCTTGAGATTCACAGTGTAAGTTACCTTGTTTCCGTTGTTTTGGGTATAAGTGTTTGTATAGCTTGCTGTGTTGTTGTTTACCTCTCCGTTCGCGACCGATGGCAAATTCGTTGCCAGTATCGGGACGAAACTGCTTGTTGAGGAACCGTTGTACCCTACGAGGTTGAGGTAAACATTGTTGACAATTTCCTGACTGACCGAGTCGTACTCGATCTGGGGATCAAGACTGCGGTACGAGCCAGTCTCAGACTCTGCATTCACAAACGTGGACGCGGAATTAGTTGTTGAAACAATGTTTGCACCTTTGAAAACTGCAATGTCAAGGAATGTGGAAGAACTGAATACTGAGCTGGGATCGTAAGCCCCAGTGGTAGAATTTACCTGTGCAGTGTATGTCATAAGGCTCATTACATAGAGGCCGCTTGTGTTGTATGTAGCGTTGTAGTAGCTTTGGCTGGAACTTATTGTATACGCTCCAGCGGAAGAGCTCCACTGATACGGAAGCTGAATCTGCTTCCCTGTGCTGAGCTCGAGAGTCTGACCAACTACGATGTAGCTTTTGTCGGCGGGCTGATTATAGTATCCGAGTGCAATGTTTACAAAAGAGCCGGGAGCGAATGTTGTCTGGGCGGTGACTGTTGGCGTGGAGGAAGCTGATGCGTTAACATCCATTATCCCCAGTGACTGCTGGTCTGACAGGTATCCTGATGAAGGGAGTACCTGAACTGGAGCAAGGCTGGCGGATGACTGGTAAGTTCCGCCATTCGGGTAATGAACGGCGTAGTAAACATACCCTGTTCCAGGACTGTTATATGTATGATACACATTTACCTTGCTTGATCCGTTATACTGAACTGTCGTCAAACTGCCGTCCCCGAAATACACGTCTATGCTGCTGAACTTCTGGCCCGCATTGATTGTCATGTTATATGCCTGGCCCGTGACCGCATTCCCTGTAATGCTGACTGTAGGAGTGGCCGGGGCTGATCCGGAACTCCCCCCTTTGGTCAGGTAGGCATATGAAAGGCCAGCTATCACCATAAGGAGGACAATTATTATGGCGAACCACTTGGTATTCCCTGAGCCACCCCTCTTTGGGGAGCCAAGGAGATCGTCGTGTTCGCCACCTCCTTCTTGCTTGCTATCCTCTTTCATAATTTACACAAAGACCAAGTTATATTTAAATTAATCTTAATTAAAATTCCATAGTGTGTACATATTTGTTTTTGTAAGTGAAAAAGGTGATTTTTGACTTAAATCGTTTGAAATAGGCTTTTGTTAAACATTTTCTGTTGCAAATACACAATTTCCAAAGCAAAATAATTTAATATCTGTTTGGTTTCAATGGGTAAATGGAGTTGCGGTTTTTCATCATAAGGCGATTATTGCTTCTCATTCCAACTGTGATCGGTATCGTTCTTGTCATATTCCTGTTGATGAGAATTGTTCCGAATGCTGTCCTCGAGGCTCCGTTTGTAAACGAGAACAGCCCCATCCCAGTTTCTCAGCAAATGCAAACCATAGGAATACAGCTTGGGTTAAACAAGCCCATGCCGGTGCAGTTCGGCTACTATGTGCTGCACCTTGTCCAGGGGAATTGGGGATACATGACAAGCACGTTCTACACTGGTCCAGTGCTGAGCGGCATAGAGGCGTTCTTTCCAAACACGCTTCAACTGACATTATTTACGGTACTTCTGTCGGCCCTGGTTTCCATTCCACTTGGCACATATATTGGAAGAAAAAAAGGCAAGCCTGCCGATCATATAGGCAGAGTATTCTCACTGAGCGGATTTGCCATGCCAGTGTTCTGGTTGGCGATCATGGTGCAGATTGGCTTCGGGAAGGGGGTGATTGCAGGTAATCCAGTCGGGATCTTTCCGTATAACGGAGCATTTAGTCAAAGTGCTCTTCCAAACCCCATTCCTCTGTGGCTTGTTGGTTCAGGCACGAGCAGCTTCACCAGCAGTCCGACGCATATGATACTGTTTGATGCACTTATTCACGGTGATTTTGGACTAGCGGGAAACGCTTTCCTTCATCTTGTTCTGCCTGTTCTGGTCCTCACTTACTCTGTTCTTGCTGGGTTGCTCCGTTTCATTCGCGCTGGCATAGTTGATGCCAGCAATCAAGAATACGTCAAGACTGCCCGGTCTCTTGGAATTCCAGAAAAGACAATCGTTGTGAAGCACATGAGGAAAAATGCCCTCATACCTACAATTACTGTTTTCGGGCTCCTTTTCGCCGCCCTTCTCGGGGGAGTTGTAATTGTTGAGGATGTATTTGCATACCCAGGCATGGGGCTCCTCGCCATAAATTCAGTTTCCAACTTCGAGATATACGGCGTGATGGGCACCACACTGATGTTTGCACTCTTCCTTGTCCTTACGAATCTTGTTGTGGACGTTCTTTACGCTTACGTAGACCCGAGGATAAGATATTAGGTGAATAGATGACAGAAACCGTTGATCTGAAGAATCCTGAAAGGAAGAGCATGTCCAATTCCAACATGCGGTTTACCCTACGACTCTTCCTAAACAACAAGACAGCCTTGGTGGGTGCAATCATCACAGCTGTTTATTTCATAATTGCATTGCTCGATACCATAGATCCGGGATATCTTGGAGTGTCTAGTATTGCCTCCATCACGAGTTTCCTACCATCAAAGGGGCTGGACCCTTCAATTCTCCCAGTCCCGCCAACTCTGTCACAGGGCTGGTGGTACTGGTTTGGAACAACCGAATACGGTGTCCCCATCCTTCCTGCCATGCTGGCTGCATTGAAGGTAGACATTGGATATTCTTTCATAATTGTCCTCTCTGCAGCACTTATAGGACTTATGATAGGAGCAGCCTCGGGATATCTTGGTGGAGCATATGACGAGGCCCTTATGAGGATTGTCGATATCTTCTACGGGATACCCTTTCTCGTATTTGCAATCGCTGTTGTATATGTGCTTGGCAGGGGAATAGACATACTTGCCGTTGCACTTATCGTCATTAGATGGCCGTTTTTTGCCAGACTTGCCAGAGGGAGTTCACTTTCCATAAGAAGCACTAAGTATGTTGAGGCGGCTCAAGCATACGGTTCCTCAAGCATCAGGAACGTTTTTGTTCACGTGATTCCCAACATCCTTTCTCCAATATACGTTCAGGTATCACTGGAACTGGGAACTGTAGTCCTTGTCTTCGCAACACTTGACTTCCTTGGGCTTAGCTTTGCAAATCCTCTAATACCGGAACTGGGCAGCATGATCGCAGGATTCGCTGGAAGCGGGGCTACTAGTACATTTCTTGCTTACGGCATCTGGTGGCCTATAGTAATACCTGGCGTCTTTCTGCTTATATTCACAATATCTGTGAACCTTATGGGAGACGGTCTCAGGGATATCCTAGATCCAAAACTCAGGAGGTAGAAGCATGGAAGAGTATGAAGCTAAAATGACTAAAGACTTGAAGGATACTCCTGAAAAAGTACTATCTGTGAGGAATCTCAAGGTGCAGTTCTTCACCTTCAGGGGGATTGTAAAGGCAATAGAGGGTGTCAGTTTCGATATAGCCAAGGGCGAGATTTATGGTCTAGTGGGAGAAAGTGGTTGCGGTAAGAGCGTTACGGCGACCTCCATAATGGATCTTGTACCTGACCCTCCCGGTAAGATCATCAACGGAAGCGTTTCGCTCAATGGTTACAACATTCTTGCAGACCTTCACAAACTAGCAAGGATAAATGTCAAGTCTGAAACAAACGTGAAGGTCAAGAGGAACGAGAGAGCACAGAAGAGGCATAATTCCATTCTCTCAAAAATAAGAGGGAGCTGGGTCTCAATGATATTCCAGGAGCCTTCTCTTTCCCTGAATCCAGTGTATACCGTCGGAACCCAGATTACCGGGGTGATTCTTCAACATCAGAAGGAGTCCCTTGCTGATTCCATAATATCCAGGGAGACCCTCAAAGGTTCAGAACTGGCTGAAACCGTTGGAACTTTATTCAAACTGAAAAATGTGACAGAGCGTAACACCACGATCTCCAGATGGTGCAGCCGAACGGGCCTGAGAGAAATAGAGGGAGATATCCAGGATATCCTGAGCGTAGAAGAAGTAGAGGATACCGCCATCAAAAAGGTAGCCAAACTCATAAACGGAATCAGGTTTGGAGGAAATCTTGATCCATTGCTCAGCCTCAAGTGGGTGGAAGAAGAGAACAAAAGGGAATTCAGGTCAGGACTTAACTTGTTCTCCACTGCGGAAGGTCCCGAGGGCGATGAGTCCGTGAACACAGGTTCGAGAAGCGATTCCAAAGGAGCCAGCACATTAATGAGAAATACCGCCCAGAACATAAGGATGGAGACCATTCACAGGAAGTACAAGAGACTCCTGAAGAAAGAGGCGAGAGCCGTGGCCAAGCAGCTGCTGGAGCAAGTAAACCTTTCAGATCCTGAGAGGATCCTAGACTCATTTCCCCATGAGCTGAGCGGAGGCATGCAACAAAGAGTGATGATAGCC
>JBJKRS010000114.1:0-7515 GCA_046704525.1 Thermoplasmataceae archaeon | reverse complement strand
CCCTTAACATGACCGCTGAACTCTGAAAATGACCCCTCAAACGCCGGATGATTGTACACGGGAAGGGTTGCCCTGAAGTTGTTCGGTGCATGCGGATCCACGGTAGCCAGCATCCTCATTACTGGCTCAAGGGTGTTCTGCTTCCATATCTGAGCGTATGAAATGAAGAACCTCTGTTCCGGTGTGAATCCCCCGATTTTCTTCCTCAATTCAGGTTCCTTGTCCAGCCTCCTCTGAAGTGCTTCAAATGCAATGCTGACACCGCCAAAATCAGCAATGTTCTCACCAAGGGTAAGTTCACCGTTCACATGCAAACCGGGAAGTATCTGCATTGAATTGAATAGTTTCACGATGCCCTGTGCCCGGTCATCGAAATTTTTCTGGTCCTCAGGAGTCCACCAGTCCCGTAGGTTGCCCTCCTCGTCAAAGCGCCTCCCCTGATCATCATATCCGTGGGTGATCTCGTGTGATATGACCGATCCAATTGCACCATAATTCACTGCTACATCTGCCTCGGGATCGAAAAATGGTGGCTGGAGAATCCCGGCTGGAAAAACAATCTCGTTTTCAGGAGGTGAGAAGTAAGCGTTGACCGTAGGCGGCGTCATGTACCATTCGTTCCTGTCGACTGGATCCCCGACCCTGCGCATCTGCCTGCCTATTTCGAACCTGTCAGCGCTGAGTACGTTTGCAAGGTAGGTATTCTCCTTCACCTCAACACCTTCATAATTCCTGAATTTCATAGGATGGCCAATCTTCGATGTGAATCTCTCGAACTTCAGCAGCGCCTGCTTCCTAGTCTTCTCGGTCATCCATCCCAGCTTTTCCAGCCTGCTCTTGAAGACTTCAGTTATGTCCTTGACCATAACCTCCATCATCTCACGAGCCAGGGGGCCGAAATGAATATCAACATAGAGCTCGCCAAGGGCCTCCCCCACAGCTCCGTCTATTACGCTGACTGCACGTTTCCACCTTGGCTCCTGCTCCTTCTGGCCCTTGAGTGCCCTTCCGAACATGTCAAAGTATTCCTCCTCCATCTCAGGGGACAGGAAGGGAGCGCAGGAGTTCAGCACCACCCATTTCAGGTAGATCCTGTGGCTCTCGATCGAGAACTTCATGAACTCGCCTTCCAGGTAACTGAAAAACTCAGGCTGTCCGATTACAACGTACTCAGTCTCCGGAACCTCCATGGATTTCAGGTAGCCTCTCACCTGCATCCGGGGAAATCTGGCTTCCAGATCCTGCAACCTTACCTGGTTGTAGTTCTTCTCAGCATCACGCAGGGCAACCTGGCTCCTGCTATTCTTGGCAAGCTCTGTCTCCATTTCAAGGACTTTCTTTGCATAGTCCGAAGCTTCAGCCTCATCTTCGCCGTGAATCATGAAGCATCTTCTGATATGACCAAGGTAATGATCGCGAATTTCCTTGAAAGAGTCTGAAAGGTAGTATTCCCTGTCCGGAAGTGTCAGCCCTCCCTGATGGAGGTACAGTGCGTAGATGGAGCTCTTCTTTTCATCCGTACTTGAAAATGTTCTGAAATAGGGGAAAATGCCTACCGAATGCAGCCTGACTATACAGCTTGCCAGAGTCTCGGGGGAATCTACTTCGTTTACCATCTCCATAAAGGGCTTCAGTGGCTCCATGCCTGCCTTTTCAAGAACCTCCTCGTCCATTGCAGATTTGTAGAAATCGGATAACATCTTCTTCCTGGAATTGTATTCATGCTTTTCTGCAGAAAGTGATTCCAGTATCTCACGAAGCTTCAGTGAATTACTTTCCACGAGCTCGTCAAATGTTCCCCATCGTGACTTGTCTCCTGGAACAGGATTGTTCTTAACCCAGTTTCCGACGCAGTACGTGTAAAAATCATCGAGCGGGTTGGCAGACTTGTCCATATGTACGGACAGGTCTGTGCTGTCCATACTGCCACTGTTGTGGCTTTTGTCAGCTGAACTACCGGTATTCAAGGCAACACGCAGATAATGAATTCGTAAATAACGATTGGTAATTGTTTTTGGAATGTCTCCTAATATTGTGTTACGCCTAATCAGTTAAGGGAATCACTTAACACTGCACTGTTGTTATTTATATAGGCGCTGGTCTGAACCGGGCTGAAACAGCGGTCAAGCTCAAGTTCCAGCAGCTTGAATGGGCATGACCTCCCAAGGTCAACAGTAGGCGAAAATGTGCTCTGACCAGCTCCTGAGGGGTGTGAGAGAAAGTGATAAAGGGTATGGGAGAAACAGGGGTTTCCGAGACTGAACAGAAGGAAGAGAAGGAGCCTGGAGGAAAGAACGCAGTCATAAAGATCTCTGGCAACGCAGTGCTCAACAGGATCGACGCCAGGGGACTCAACGTTTCCGGAACTGCGAGGATCAAGGGACCTGTCAATGTAGGAAGCATGGACATATCTGGCGGAGCAAGAGTTGAAGGGCCGATCAACTGCGAAGGGGTATTGAACGTATCAGGTTCACTCAAGACGTCAAACGACATAACAGCAGAGGAGATACTTGGATCTGGTTCCATAAGCGCGAGAAACTCAAAGAGTAACCTCTTCTCAATGACCGGCATGGCTTACCTTGACGGAACTCTGTCTTCTGACAGGATAGAGGAAAGCGGCACAATAAAGGCAAAGAACATAAAAGGAAGGTCGATGAAATTCAACGGCGTGGTCAAGGCTGACAGCATAGAAGTTGGAAGCATTGATCTTCATGGCTCGATTGACTCGACAAAGATCGAGGGGACCAAATTCGAGCTTGAGTGTGTTACACTCGGAACGAGCATAGTGAGCCTTTCAGCAGATTCAGTCAAGGTTTCAACAAGGAAGAGGCTGATATTCCCCGGGCCTGCAGCATACATCGACAAGATGTACGCTAAGACTGTGGACATCGAGGGGGTCAGGGCAAAAAGCATCATCGCAGAGAAGGTCATAGTCAGGGATCACTGCAACATAGACTACGTTGAGGCAGAATCAATATCCGTCTCCGGAAAATCCATGATAAAGGAGCAGAGAATCCTCCAGACCTAAAACGTTTTTTACATTTTTGTTGAATTTTTTCGTATTCCCGTTTAAGTTGGAGTCAATGCAATACGACGTGTCAGAAGAGCCACTGGAGGGTTTCGATCCCCCGGCCTGCTGATTACAAGTCAGCTGCTCTGCCAGCTGAGCTACAGTGGCTTTGCCCCAATTGGAGCAGAGGTTTAATGGAAAACCGCATAAAAATTTGTCTTTTCAGGATTGTGGCTGCATGGTTTCGTATTAAACCTCTCGCTAAACGAGGGATTAACCGGGAAGAATGAGGGTGTCATTTTCCCTTGAAGTCAGGCTCCCTCTTCTCAAGGAATGCAGTCACTCCTTCCCTCAGATCTTCGGTGCCGAAGAGCAGGCCCATTGCGATGGATTCCATCTCCAGGCCAGTGTCCATTGAAACTTCGCTGCCTTTGTTTATGAGACGCTTGGCCATTGTTGCCGCAGCAGGTGCCACGCTCCTTGCAAGCTCCTTTGCCCATTTTTCCGTATCCTGGTCGATGGACGCGGCCGGGAAGAGCTTGGAGACCAGTCCTATATCCTGAGCGTCTTTACCTGTCATGTATTCTGCTGTAAGGACATAGTAAAGTGCCCTGGACATGCCTACCAGTTTGCTGAGCCTTTGCGATCCGCCCCAGCCTGGAACCAGTCCTCTTTTCAGCTCTGGGAATCCTATTTTCGCGTCTTCGGTAGAAACCCTGATATCGCATCCCAGGGCAAGCTCGAATCCCCCTCCAAGGGCATACCCCTTGATCTCTGCAATGGTTATCTTGGGCATTTCTGACAGCATTCTGAAAACGCGCTGGCCTTTCCTGGCACTCTCTGTGAAGTCGAGACCGCCCGATATGAATTCCGAGAGCTGTGCCCCAGCTGAGAATCGTTCTCCCTTTCCCGTGACTATTACGACATGGGCTTCCTTGTCTTCCCAGAGTGTCCTTATGGCTTCCTCGAGCTCCCTGATCACCTGCGAGCTAATCAGGTTGTTTCTTGTATTGGAAATCTCAATCTTTCTGACGCTTTCATCAACAGAGATTATTTTCACAAGTTCCCCTGAAGGCTCCTCTTTGTTCGCTGAAACTGGTGCTTTCTTAGTTTCCCCTGCCAGGTTCCCTTTGGTTGTAATCTCCCTCAGCTTGCCCTGGGCAATGGATCTTGCAGGAGAGAAGACTTCAGCACCGTATTGCTGATGGAGCTCCTCCAGTTTTCTTTTAAGCTCTGCATTTGTAAGGCCTTTTGCAACTGTGATAGGGCCGAATGGCCTGTTCATCCCGAGCTTCACTCCTGTTTCTACCTCTTCCGGAGTGCAGAGTCCTTCCTCCAGTACCTTGACCGCTTCGTTCACTTCGACCGCGAGCACATCCATGAGCTGAACCTTGTCTGTGGGATTTGCCTTTGGAATGTTGGCCTTTCCCGAAGACCAGTCGTAGAAACCCCTGCCGCTCTTAGCGCCCAGGAGGCCTTTTTCAACCATCCCGTGAAATGCCTTGCATTTTCCGTAATCGGCAGAAAGTTCCTTTGCGTAATAGTCCATTGAGTGAACTACAGTGTCTATTCCCACGTAGTCCATGAGCTCATATGGCCCCATGGGCAGTCCCTGCCCCTTGGCAAACGTGTCCACTTCCGCTGGATCCGCTACCTTCTTGTCCTGTATCAGGCAGAACAGGAGCCCCTCAGGGGCACTGATCCTGTTGACGACGAAGCCCGCATGGTCCTTCAGGACCCTTATTGGGGTCTTGCCTATCTTCTTCACCAGGTCCAGGGCGGCATTGAATGTGGAATCAGAGGTCTTGTCACTCTTTATCACCTCCACCAGCTTCATTATCACAGGTGGATTGAAGAAATGCACTCCCACTACCTTTTCCGGCCGCGAGGTTACCGAGGCAATGTCAGCTATCTTGATGTTCGACGTATTTGTTGCAAGAACTGCGTCTTTCCTGCAGTGCTTGTCAAGTTCCCCGAATATCTTCCTTTTGAGGTCGAGTATCTCGGGAACTGCTTCAATGACCATGTTAGCATCGGAAACCATCCCGGATATGTCAGATCCAAAGGTGATGTTGTCCAGGGCAGCTTTCATCTCCGGCTCGCCAAGCTTCCCTGACTTCACGAGCCTCTCCATGCTCTTCCTTATGAGCTGCTCCCCCTTTTTCAGTGCCTCATCGTATGCGTCAAAAACCTTGACACGGTAACCGGACAGAGACAGGACCTCGGCAATGCCATGCCCCATCACGCCTGCCCCTATGACAGAGATCTCCCTGATCTCCAAGTGTTTCACTTCCTTGCCTTGTCAATGAGGCCGGTGAGTTTCTGTGCGCTGAAAACATCGCCCGATACCTTGAGCTTGCCGCTCATAAATGCCTGCATCGGGTTCAGCTTCCCCTCAAACATGTTGGAAAGGACCTCGCTTGTAGCACTGATTGTGGCTGTGGGTGATTCCGATTTTCCATCTTTCAGAGACACAGTCCCGTTGTCAATGGCCACATAGTACGGTTCCTCGTCAGAGACGTTGAACTGGAAAACCTTCGACATGGTGGCTATTTCCTTCGTCACTGCCTCCGACTTCTGAGCATTCTCGATAATGGAGCCTATGATTTCCTTAGAGGTCATATTAGGTAGAAGATACACGTTAAAATATAATTTAGGGTCTTATTGGATAGAAGGCTCCGGCCCCAGGTGAGTTATATCTGGGTGCCACTCATTGAAACCCCTGATCGCCAGAGTCCTTGAGCCTCCTGCGTCCCGTATATTCGAGAACCCCTCCCACTATTACCAGTACCACCCCAGCAAGTATGACGATCCAGTAAAGCACTATGGTGAATACTGTCGCGAATATACTTAACAGCAATCCTGGTCCCTCGATCATATATGTAAGAGAAGGGGGTGGGCTTGAAAAGCTTACCAGTGCATAACTGCCGTTCAGGCCATAGAACAGGGATGAATTCTGGTCTGTCTGGTATGTGTAATTGCCTATTGTTGCCTGATTTCCGGAAGCAGGCGCTATGGAGTAGTTCATCACGCCGCTATAGTTGACAGAAGGCAGGTACTGCGATGGGACCAGGTAGTAGTTTCCCAAGGAGTGTGGTGGGGTCACTATGAGAACTGAATCGCTCCCGACAGTGATGTTTCGTGACACGTATTTTCCATGTGCAAGCAGGTGCATGCTTGCATCAGAAGGAGAGGCCGGTTCTGCAATGAGGGTTATGCTTACCGAGAAAAGCACTATTCCGACGGCCAGAACTATGATGCCTATCAGGAGTGTAGCGTTTATCCTCCTGCCTGCCATGCATGACTTACTGCCTCTTTGTGCTACTACCTTTCGACGCTTCGGCGATTTGTAGCTCATCAATACTACGATCATTGGCGGCCCCGTCATTTTTTCGGGAGAGCCTCGGCGAAGAATTTTATAAATCATCCTTATACTATTTCCTTGTGGCTATCTACGGCTTGAACCGAACTCAGTGGACCCAGGTGTTCTCAGCCTGGGGTGGGTGGCTGATGGACGGCTACGTCACGATAGCTTATGCACTGGTTGTCGGTACAATACACCCAATCTTTCATCTCGGGATCGTTGGCGGCCTTTTCGGAGTGGTGTTCGCCTCGCTTTTCAGGTCAGCCGGTTCACTTCTGCTGGGCAATTTCCTGGGAGACCGCCTGGGCAGGAAACGCATGCTCACATTCACCATATTCCTATTTTCCATTCTCAGCGCCATGATCGGCCTGCTGCCCACATATGCTTCCATTGGGATACTCTCCCCCATACTGCTCTACACTCTCCTGGCTGCAGTGGGGCTCTTCGCAGGAGCAGAGTACGGAGGGGGCGCGGCTCTCTCGGCCGAAAGCGTTCCGGCAGACAGGAGAGGGTTCATTGGTGCCTTTGTCCAGAGCGGTTTTGGCACTGGGTATTTCCTGGCGGCACTGATGCTTTCCCTTATCAGCGGCATTTACGGACAGGCAGGTTTCTACAACTTCGGCTGGAGAGTCCTGTTCTTTACGACCCTTATCCCGGGCTTCATAACTCTTATTATCCGGGCTTTAACACCAGAATCCGAAATATTCACTGCAATGGAGAAAGAGAAGAAAGTCAGCAGGATTCCCATGTTCAGGATGTTGGTCAAGGGATTCAGGCCAATGATTCTAGCAATAGTAATCACCACCGGGCTTCTTTTCATCAACTCAGGCACACTCTCGTTCTACCCCGTTGTGCTTGAGAGCAGCTTGTATCTTGGCATTGGCACGGGACAGGCGGGGCTGATAATCGCGTGGATAAACCTGATATCCCTGTTCGGAGTGTGGATTGGCGGTGTGCTGTCCAATTTCATAGGCGGCAGGAAGACCTCCATGATAATCTATTCCGCAGCATTCATTGTGACGACTTACTCTCTCCTGAAAATCGGGTATTCAACTTCACCCGAGATGGAGGTGATAGGATTCGGTATACAGGCATTCATAGAGGCGCTGATATTCTCTAACATTCCGGCATACCATGCGGA
>JBJKRS010000113.1:0-5388 GCA_046704525.1 Thermoplasmataceae archaeon | reverse complement strand
TCCTTTCCCCTTGTGTTCGATCCGCCTGAACCCGCCGAGCCCACGCTGGATGGCTTTTCAGCAGAACTTTGATCCGGCCCCAGAACTTCTCTGAATTAAGTTGATTGTGTTACCGTCAAAATAGGATCACTCGTCAAAGTTGATAGGCAATTTCCGTTTTGCTCCTCGCGCATAGTGGGATTCTCTGTAAAGAAGGTTTGTTTCGAATTGACCAATTTCTGAGGGTTGGTCCAGCATTTTGTTTGGGTGACCAAGAACAATGAAATGTTAATAATAGCTATAGAGCCAGATTAGCCAGAATGCCCGCCATAGATCCGATAATTGCTTTCGTGTTCCCGAGAGTTGTGCTGCTTTCAATCATAGTATATGCGGTAATAGGGCATCTACTCGAAGACAGAGTGGTATTTTCCAGGTTTCGTCAAGCTTACAGGAAGAAAAATCGCCATAGGGATGACAAGAATTCCAATATACAGCAGAAAAGTGCAGACGGAGACGTGCCCAAGAGGCATAGATTATACTTGGGAAGTGAGGCAAGACACCTCTTTTCCCGTGTCTGAACTTCCCTTACTCTTCGGAATGGGGATAGTATCCACTGGGGGTCAAAGGATCGCAGACTTGACTGCTGAAATCTCGCAGCCTTCAAATACTTCCATAGTTGATACAGAAGCGCCGGGGGGGAGATTCGAACTCCCGAGCGAACAAGCGCAATAGATCTCGAGTCTATCGCCTTACCAGGCTAGGCTACCCCGACTTGCACCTAGATGATTTGAAAGTACTTCTTACTATTTTTCTTGGAACAGGCTCCCGGGCTCATGCCTATAAGCGAAGTATCAATGTGGTAGGGCGGTAAAGATGAAAGCAAGCGATCTTTTTGTAAAGTGCCTGGAAGAGGAAGGCGTAGAATACATATTTGGCCTGCCGGGCGAGGAGAATATCGACTTGGTCGATTCACTCTCACGTTCAAGAATCAAGTTCATTGTTACAAGGCATGAGCAGGGAGCTGCCTTCATGGCTGATGTATATGGAAGGGTCACCGGTAAGCCCGGGGTATGTCTTTCAACTCTGGGACCTGGAGCCACGAATCTTCTCACCGGAGTGGCCAATGCGCACCTTGACAAGGTTCCGTTAGTCGCAATAACGGCACAGGCTGAAACCACCAGGCTCCACAAAGAGTCCCACCAGAATGTGGACACGGTGAAGCTTTTTTCTGGTATCACGAAGTACAATCAGCCAATAACTGATTCGTCGACAATTCCGGAAATAATAAGGAAGGGTTTCCACCTCACCACGGAAGGCACACCGGGAGCAGTGCACATCCAGCTGCCGGAAAACATAGCAAAGGCAGATACAAAGGAGGTTCCGCTCCACCCAGTCAGTGCAAATCCTGTAGAGCCGCAGGAGAATACATACGACAGGGTGGCGAAGATGGTCTCAGAAGCGTCAAACCCCATAGTCCTGGCAGGAAACGGTGTCTTGAGGGATCACGCAGAGGAAGAACTCAAGGAATTCATCGAGAAGACTAACCTCCCAACTGTGAACACATTCATGGCGAAAGGGCTGCTTCCTTTCAGCCATCCGAGAAACCTCTTCACTGTTGGAGGGAAGCCGTACCCAGAGGGCCTCAGGCCATTGCATTCGTCTGATCTGGTGATTGCCATAGGATTTGACCTTGTTGAGTATGATCCTATCAACTGGAACTCCGATCGGTCAAGGAAAATCATAAACATTCACAACGTGTCGATTGAAACCGACGAGCATTTCCCCGTAGTGCTTGATGTCGTTGGAAGCCTTAAGCTGATACTGAAAAGCCTAACTGCCCACATTAAGAGGCGTGCAGATCCGCGGGAGCATGACAGGGTCAGGGAGAGGCGGCTGAAGGAACTGCAGTCCTTCCCCAACAAATATGAAGAGCTTCCACGGAAAGTTATGGCAGTGCTCACGGAAACAATGCCTGAGAACGGGTATGTGATCAGCGATGTCGGACTTCACAAATTGTGGGTTTCAAGATGGTACCAGCCTAAATGCCCGGGAAAGACGATTGTGTTCAACGGATTCGCATCGATGGGTGCTTCACTCCCGGGTGCGCTCGCATGCAAGCTTGCGCATCCTGATGATCCTGTTGTGGTCGTATCAGGGGACGGCGGTTTCCTGATGAACATTCAGGAGCTTGAAACTGCAAAGAGATTCAATCTGGATTTCACGGTGATAGTATTCAACGACGGGAAGTACAGCCTCATTGCCAAGGAACAGAAAATGGCAGGAGTGCCTGTAAGCAGCATATCGTTCACCAATCCGGATTTCCCCAAGCTAGCGGAAAGCTTTGGAATGAAACACTTTACAGCAAGGGATTCGAATGAGTTCAGGAAGTCCCTGAAGGATGCCCTGAGTGGCGGAGGACGAAACCTAATCGAAGTGATACACAGGGAAGAGCTTGAGTGATCCACATCACTCGAGGCGTGCATGCTCTTTCATCATGCACCTGTCCAAAACGACATATACGCCATGGGACTTCGCATTCTCTGCCGCCTCTTCACTTATCACTCCCTCCTGCATCCAGATCAGCTTGGGATTCAGCTGCAGAGCCTCCTCCACTATGCCTGGGACTGCCTCCGGCTTGCGAAAAATGTCTATGATCTCAACCCCGGCTTCCTTTGAGATTGACTTAAGGTCAGGATAGGCCCTGATACCCTCCCACATGTCAAGCTTGGGATTTATGGGAACTATGTTGTACCCGTGATCCTTGAGATATACTGCTACCCTGTAACTGTCCCTCTCAGGGTTGTCAGATATTCCAACTACTGCAATGTTCCGGTAGTTCCTGAGAAATTCCGGTATCTTTTCTTCATCATAGCCCTTCATGGTGGAAAAATAAAAGATCTGATTATAAGTTTAACTGACCGTGATACACAATCACTGTTCGGTGCAAAATCTTAATAATTTAAATATCCCCAGAAAATACCCTCATTCCATGTTCTGTCCCAACTGCGGAGCGCTTATGTCACCCACCAAGGGCAAGTATGTCTGCAATTCTTGCGGCCAGGAGGTAAAGAAAGATGCCTCCAATGGAGCAGGTAGCCAGTATACAATCTCGGGTGTGGAAAAGGAAACAATCATGATCACAGAGGAAAAGAGCGGCGAACCGCTTGATTCTGATGCGGTCTGCCCTAAATGCAGGCACTCCGGTGCGTATTACCTCCTGAAGCAGACGCGGTCTGCTGACGAGCCCGAGACCAAATTCTATACATGCGAAGCATGCGGGCACCGCTGGAGAGAATACTGATCCGTTGATCCAGAAGGTTGAACTACCCTCTGCCAATATGACCGGCAGGGGAGAGAGAATATGAAAGAGCTTTCACTGAAAGGCACTGATGAGAAGATTCCGGCCATCGGGATCGGGACCTGGCAGATGAGGCCCGATTCCAAGGAGTCCGTGAAGGCGATCAGAGCTTCCATTGAAAATGGTTCAAGGCTCGTGGACACAGCAGAGGCCTACAGGAACGAAGAGATGGTGGGAAGGGCCATCAAGGGATATGATGATGTTTTCCTTGCTACTAAGGTCTGGCCCTCACATTTCCGCCATGATGATATCATAAAAACCTGCGAAAGAAGCCTCAGGAAACTTGAACGGGATCACATAGACCTGTACCAGCTGCACTGGCCAAACCCCAAGATCAGCATAACAGAAACAATGCGAGCAATGGAGAAGCTTGTTGATGACGGCAAGATCCGTTACATAGGGGTGAGCAACTTCTCAGTGAAGCAGTTGGAGGAGGCACAGTCCTCCATGAAGAGGCATGAGATTGTTTCAAACCAGGTTGAATACAGCGTAGTCGCAAGAGAGTACGAGAAGAATATAATGCCATTCTGCAAGGACAACGGGATTATAATGGTCGCATACAGCCCCCTTGGAAGAGGCAGGCTCTTTAGCGGGAAGAATAAAGCTCTGCCTGTCATAAGGGAAGTTGCAGAAAAGTATTCCAAGACCCCGTCACAGGTTGGGCTGAACTACATCATCTCGAAGGGGCCGGTAGCTGCAATCCCCAAGACCCTCAATCCAGAACATGTTATACAGAATGTAGAAGCTGGAAAATTCCAGTTGAAGGATGAAGACATGAAGAGGATAGACGATGCAGTATCCCAATTCAATTACAGAACAATGAAACAGAAATATGGATGGGCCGTGTCACTGGCGGTTCGATTCAGGTAGACGGATGATCCGACACAGTTATATATCTCAGAAAATTGGTGAAGCAAATGGTTCTGGATAACCTTGGAAGTTCGCTCAGGGAAACACTCAGGAAGATATCAAGCTCGAGTTACATAAGCAAGGATACTGTAAAGGAGGTGTCAAAGGACCTTCAGAGGGCCCTGCTCAAGTCGGATGTTAACGTCAAGCTCACCCTGGATCTGACAAGGAAGCTGGAACAGAGAGCATCAAATGAGAAGCCGCCTGCGGGAATGGCCGATCAGGATTATCTGGTGAAGATAATCTATGAAGAGCTTCTCAACATACTTGGGACTGAATCCAGCATCAAGGTGGCTCCACAGAAGATTATGCTTGTTGGCCTTTACGGCCAGGGCAAGACAACATCGGCAGGAAAGCTTGCCAAGTTCTTCCACAGGAAGGGGCTCAACACCGGGGTGATAGCTGCGGATGTCCACAGGGTGGCAGCATATGAGCAACTTGAACAGGTTTCAAAGTCGGTAAATGCCCAGTTTTATGGCGACAAGGGGGAGAAGGACCCCGTAAAGATATGCAAGAAGGGACTAAAGGAACTTGACGAGACCAAAGTGAAGATTATTGATACAAGCGGCAGGGATTCACTTGAAAAGGACCTAATCGAGGAAATAAAGAAAGTGAAGAGCGCCGTGGAACCTGATGAGGTGCTCCTCGTCATGGATGCCACCATAGGTCAGCAGGCGGGTCCACAGGCAAAGGCTGTGGATGAGGCCGTAGGAATCACTGGAGTCATCATTACGAAAATGGATGGGACCGGAAAAGGAGGCGGTGCGCTCAGCGCTGTTTCCGAGATTAAAGCGCCTGTGTATTTCATAGGAACAGGTGAGCACATGGATGACTTCGAGATCTTCAACCCAAAGAAATTCCTTTCAAGGCTTCTGGGGCTTGGAGATCTCGAAACACTGCTGGAGACAGTGAAGGATGTAAACTTCACCGAGGAAGAGGCAGAAGAGTCCATGAGCAAGCTCATGTCCGGCAAGTTCAACCTGAAGGACATGTATGAGGTGTGGGAAAAATTCTCGCAACCGGGCCTGCTCAAGAAGATCTTCGGATCGCTCCCGCTTTCAAGGATGCCCGGAGGAAACAAGATCAATCCGGATGACATCGACAACGCCGGTGCAAAGCTGGACAGGTACCGGGTCATAATG
>JBJKRS010000112.1:0-3798 GCA_046704525.1 Thermoplasmataceae archaeon | reverse complement strand
CTAAGACCCCGTGATATCTTGCTGTCTTCTATGCCAGAGTAGAAAGTTGAAGAGTTCCCCTTGGACGAGAAAGAAATCCATGACCTGTTTGAGGGTTCAGCCCCAATTTTGAGTTTCGTGAAGTTGTAATTATAGGAACTTATGTGGCCAAACTCCCTTCCACTAGCATTATGGGAGAAATTTGGGAATAAAGGCATTAATAGCAATATGACTATAATACCAATTAATATAACTTTTCTCACTTTTCCATAATCAGGCTGTATGATTTAATAATTTCACTGGAATCGCCCTTACATAATTTACCAGAGAACCGCTGTTTTGAGCGACTTTCTCATTTCGACTACCCTGAGATAGCTTTATAACTCGCGTCAAAATATGCTCCCGTTCATGATAAAAGCTGGTATCAATGGCTACGGAACCATAGGCAGAAGAGTTGCCCATGCGATTAGTCTTCAGCCGGACATGACTGTCGTGGGTATTGTCAAAACACGTCCGGACTACGTTGCACACTTCGCAGGAAAATCCTTCAATGTCTTTGTTAATGATCCCAAGAACATAGAAAGCTTCGAATCACAGGGGATAAAGGTAAAAGGTACCGCAGAAGATCTTGCAGAAAGCGTGGATATCATGATAGACGCCACACCGGAAGGAGTAGCGGAGAAGAACAAGGCAATTTACGCAGGCAAGAATATCAGTGCGATTTTCCAGGGCGGAGAGAAAAGTTCCATTGCAGAAACCAGCTTCAATGCCTATTCAAATTACGACGAATCGTTGGGCAAGAGATTTGTCCGTGTGGTGTCGTGCAATACAACTGGACTTGCGCGCACACTTTATCCCGTCCGGGAGAAATTCGGCATCAGCAGCGTCTATGCGACCCTCATAAGGAGGGCAACAGATCCGAATGACAGCAGAAAAGGACCAATAAATGCAATAGAGCCAAGCTTGAAGATCCCTTCCCATCACGCGCCTGACCTTGCAACAGTACTGAAGGGCATAAAAGCTGAAACTGTCGCACTAAAAGTCCCGACAACCCTCATGCATGTCCACGTGGTGAGGGCCCAGATTGAGAAGAATGCAACCAGGGAGGATGTGCTCTCTGAATGGAGCAAGTACAGGCGTGTTATGGTTGTAAACGGGGGGCAGGGGATTGCATCAACTGCCCAGATCATGGATGCTGCAAGAGAGATGGGCGGGTCCAGGTCTGACCTCTTCGAAATAGCCATCTGGAACGAGACCGTGGGCGTTTCTGATGGAATCCTGAGCTATATTCAGGCTGTAAACCAGGAAAGCGATGTGGTCCCGGAAAACGTAGATGCAGTAAGGGCGATGTTCGAGCTGCAGGATAAGGAAAAATCAATAGAGATGACTGATAGAAGTCTAGGAATAGGAAGGAGGAACGCGTAATGGTAGAAGAGAAAGAAGTGAAAAAACTCACAATAGAGGATCTTCCAGGTGTTGGGGAAGCAACGGCAGAAAAGCTCAGGGAAAATGGATACGACGACATAATGAGCCTGGCAGTGGCTTCGCCAAAGGACCTTTCAGAACTGAGCGGAATTGCCGAGGGGGCGGCAGTCAAGATTATAGCTGCGGCACGCAAATCTGCCGATGTTGGCAACTTTGAGACTGGGGAGCAGATCCTTCAGCGCAGGAAGGATGTCATGAAACTCACGAGCGGGAGCAAAAACCTTGATGAGCTCCTGGGAGGCGGTTTCGAGACCCAGTCGATAACAGAGTTCTTTGGAGAATTCGGTTCAGGCAAGACACAGATAATGCACCAGGCTGCTGTCAACGCAACCATGCCAGAGGACCAGGGAGGGTTCGACAGCGATGTACTGATAATTGACTCTGAGAACACCTTCAGGCCCGAGAGAATCATCCAGATGGCTAAGGGAAAAAACCAGGACCCAGATGTTGTCCTGAAAAGAATACACGTTGCCAGGGCATATAACTCCCACCATCAGATCCTACTTGCAGAGAAGGCGGGGGAACTCGCAAAGGAATTTCCCATCAGGCTGCTGGTAGTGGACTCCCTGACATCGCACTTCAGATCGGAATACATGGGAAGAGGTTCACTGTCGGAAAGACAGCAGCTTCTGAACAGGCACATGCACGACCTTCTCAGATTCGGTACCCTTCACAACGCAGTAATAGCGGTGACGAACCAGGTATCTGCCAGACCGGATGTCTTCTTTGGAGACCCCATGGCACCCATAGGGGGAAATATAGTGGGCCACACGGCAACCTTCAGGGTCTACCTCAGAAAGGGAAAGGCCGGCAAAAGGATTGCAAGACTCATAGACTCGCCGTACCTCCCAGAGGGCGAGACTGTGATACAACTCAGGGAAGACGGGGTTGTGGACGGAGTCTGATCCGGATCAAAGTCTCCGGACAGTAAGGGTTAACTCCCTTTCCCTGTTATAAGATTGCCCCCATGTGGAAGTACATAAAAGACGAGTTCTCAAAACAGCCTTCACAACTCAAGGTAGTGATGAAACTGGTCTCCATAGGACTGCGAGTCGCCAGCACTGAGGATGGAATCAAAATTTTCTGCGACAACATCGAGATCAAGCCGAACAGCATTGCCAAGGCGCTTGGAGTGGACAGGCGCGTTGTTGTAGAGGTCGTGGAGAAGATTGTAAGGGACGAAGTTCTCGGGCCGTTCTTCAGGGACCTTTTCCCTGTGGCAAATCTGGGAAAATCCAGCAGGACCATGGGATTCGGAGTTATTCAGATTGTTTCTGACTCCGCAACACGACCAGGGATAATAAGCGGAGTCTCCCAGATAATTTCCCGCGAAGGGATTAGCATAAGGCAGGTGATTGTCGACGATCCGGAAATCAATGACGACCCCCGGGGCGTATTTGTCACCGATAGTCCTGTGCCAGCTTCCCTTCTTCCTGAGATCAGGAAAGTCCCGGGCGTCGAGGCCGTCGTTATACTCTAGAATCAGAGATTCTCCTTCAGGACCCTGTAAGCATTCTTCCAGAATACTTTCTCCGCATTCTTTCCCAGTTTTTCTTCCAGGTCCTTCAGCTTTGAAAGGTTCTCAAACCCGCTGGGAGTTGCCGGAATGCCGAGAAAATCCGTTCCGAGTGAGACATAATCCCAACCGAAATGGTCCCCTATATATTCAGCATGTTTCACCATGTCGTCAATGGTAGGATTGTCTGAAAGCGTCGCCCTTATTGCTGTTATGCCAATTGTTCCCTTTTTCCTGACAACTGCCTCAATGGTTTCATCGTCCAGGTTCCTTATATGATCATGAACTGACTTCGCATTGGTGTGAGACACAAGTATGGGCTTGCTTGAGATCTCCGCTGCCTCTATTATGGATTTCCTGCTGGCATGGGCCCCGTCCACCACAATGCCGGATTCGTTGCATATCTTCACTGCTTCCTCACCGGATCCCGTGAGCCCGTAGTCTTTCCGTGACATGCACGATGCGGCGAACTTGTTGTCATAGTTCCAGCAGAGTCCCATTGACCTCATGCCAAGCTCGTGAAGAAGGTACACATCGTAAGGATCTGTAAGCGCATCCAGTCCTTCAAGCGCCACCAGAAACTTCACTCCCTGTGCATCAAGATCTGACGCACTCCTGACGATCTTGCCCAGGCCTGATCTTTCAAAGTATAGGTACAGTTTTGCCTGCTCCATCAGAACGTCAAAAAGCGGAGCCGTTGACCCCTGCTTGCTGCCGTACCTCTTGGAAAGCTCTTCAGCCCTCTCGTTCCATGTGCCCATGTGCGGAAACAGAACAGAAAACACAGTTGCATCGCCAACCTGTGCCAGTCCCTTTAT
>JBJKRS010000111.1:0-7269 GCA_046704525.1 Thermoplasmataceae archaeon | reverse complement strand
GTGTTCAATCTCAGCAACTTCCAGCACGGGATCATGACCTACTTCGGCTATGTGCCATCATACACAAACGCCTACTATGACCTTGCAGACCTGTACAACTATAATGGTGGGGCAAACTTCAATGTTGAGAACTTCAACAACCAGTCGCTTAACGCGATATTCAACAAGTCTTCAACAATGACAAGCACGTCCTCACTCAAGACAGAGCTCTACAAGGCACAGCAGATCATAGACCAGCAGGTTCCGGTCGTTCAGATAGGAAACGCCTACAACTACTATGCATACAACAGCAAGCAGGTAGCAGGTTTCATGGACAACCTTACCATCAACGACCCATACAACCTGATGCAGGTTTACTCCGTGTCTAGCAACAACGGTTTCTCACTGTCACCGATGGATACATACATCATAATCGGCGCAGTCGTTGCAGCGATCGTTGTGATTGGAGGAGCAGCAGCCGTGATAAGGGGCAGAAACAGGAAGAAAGACTGAAAAGGAACGGGTAAGATATCAGGCGTGTAGAGAATGATTACGAAAAGATATCTGGCCATTCGTTCCACATATGCTATTGCAACGGCCTTCGTTGCAATAGTAATTAATTTTTTATTACCAAGATTGACACCGGGTAATCCGGCTGTTACAGCACTTGTGACAACTTACCACTACCTTCCTCCGGGAAAGCTTAAGCTTCTGGAGGCTCAATTCGGGCTCACAAATGCACCACTTTACGTTCAGTTTGAGACATACTTCGTTAACTTGCTCCATGGAAACCTGGGGTTCTCTTTCCACTACTACCCGCAAACTGTAGTTCAGGTGATTGCGGAGCATCTCCCGTGGACACTGTTCCTTCTCGGAACAGCAACGCTTATCTCATCGTTCCTGGGAGTCGTGGTTGGGCGGGTCGTGGGATGGAAGAGCGGCACAAAGGGCGAAACTCTCACATCCTCCATATTCATAGGACTTACTTCACTCCCCTATTTCTGGTTTGCCATCATACTGCAGCTGTTGCTGGCAGTGGATCTTGTCATCAGGTTTGGCGCAACCACCTTCCATATTTTTCCGATCAATGGATCTTATTCAGTGTACCTGAACCCAGGACCGACACTCCCGTTCATTTACAGTGCCCTTAGGCACAGTGCACTTCCCTTGATATCCATTGTAGTGACTGCGTTTCCAGGATTCGCCTTGACCATGAGAAATACCATGGTGAATCTCAACAAAGAAGACTACATAACGATGGCAAAAGCAAAGGGACTCAGGGAGTATGAAATTGTCAAGAAATACGCTGGCAGGAATGCGATACTTCCTGTTTCAACGCATATCGTACTTGCATTCGGCTATATTGTGGCCGGCGCTTTCTTCGTAGAAATTGTGTTTGGCTACCAGGGAATCGGGTATGTCCTTTACGAGGCGGTTACTTCCCAGGACTTTCCATTGACGGACGGCATTTTCCTCGTGATCACCTTTACCGTGATCATAGCGAACTTTGCTGCTGACCTGCTTTATGCGTATCTGGACCCAAGGGTACAGTTGAGGTGAGAAATAATGTTTACAGACTATTCTGAAAGCCAGAACCCGAAGAAGGGGTTCTTTGAATCGGAAAACATGATCGCTTCACTCTTCAGAAACAAGAAGAGCAGGGCTGGACTGATCGTGTTCATAATATTCGGCCTAATCGGCATACTTGGGACTGTCCTTGCCCCTTACAGTGCACTCTACACTGGAGCTGCCAACTTCCAGCCTCCCAGCAGCGCACATCTCCTGGGCACTGACTACATCGGGCATGACGTTCTGTCATGGTACCTGATTGGCACTGGCCTTTCCCTGCTTGTTGGTGTGACAGTGGCACTCATATCGGTGGCAATAGGATCACTGGTAGGGCTTGTTTCAGGATATTACAGCGGAATCGTGGACAACGCTCTCATGAGGGTGGTTGACATACTGCTGATCCTCCCGGGCTTCCCCCTGCTTGTCATACTTTCAGCTTATCTCCCGCCGACCACAACCACAACAGTGCTTATACTGTCCATACTCAGCTGGCCCTTCATGTCAAGGGTCATCAGGTCGCAGGTCCTGACGCTCAAGGAGAGGCCGTTCATAAAGGCAGCGGTACTTTCCGGAATGCCCGGGCACAAGATCATCTTCAAGGAGATCTTCAAGCATGTGTTCCCGCTGATTGCAATCAACACGGTCTACCTAATGGTTTCAGCCATTGTCGCACAGGCAGGACTCGCATTCTTTGGACTTGGAAACCTGAACTCAGTGAACTGGGGCACATCGCTCTACTGGGCCCAGACTGAGGACGCAGTCATATACAACGCTTGGTGGTGGATCATACCGCCTGGGCTCTCAATTGCAATACTGGGTATTGCAGCGAATCTCTTCGGCTCCGGTCTTACCGAGGTCTCCGGTGAAAAGGCAGGTGAAGTGTGATGAATTCCCTGATTTCCATAAGGAAACTGCAGACAGATTTCGAAACTGCAAAAGGGACCGTCAAGGCACTCAGATCCCTGGACCTGGATATTGAGAGGGGAGAGACTCTTGCGCTTGTTGGAGAATCAGGCTCAGGAAAGTCCACTCTCGGATTGTCCATAATGAGGCTGATTGAGCCTCCGGGTTTCATCAAGGAGGGTGAGATATCAATGCACGGTGTCGACGAAGTGGACATCACATCCCTTCAGGGTGGCCTTCTCAGGAGATTCCGGTGGAAGAAGGTAGCAATGGTCTTCCAGTCTGCCATGAATGTGCTGAACCCTGTAATGAGGGTTGAGGACCAGTTCTATGATGCCATGGCCGCCCATGATATACCAAGCAAGGAGAGGAGCGGGCGCATTGACCATTACCTCAAGCTTGCCGGGCTGGGCCCGAAAGTGAGGAGACTTTATCCTCATGAGCTGAGTGGAGGGATGAGACAGAGGGTCAACATAGCCCTTGCACTCGTATGTGAACCAGAGCTTCTGATTGCGGATGAGCCGACAACAGCTCTTGATGTTGTTGTGCAGAAGGAGATACTGAAGTCCCTCAACAAGCTAAAGAAGGACCTGGGGCTGACCATCATCTTCATCACGCATGACATATCTGTCGCCTCGGCCGTTGCGGACAGGATGGCAATATTCTACGCTGGCAGGATAGTTGAGATAGGCTCCAAGGACGAGATAATCAACCGTCCACGCCATCCGTACTCAAAGGCGCTTCTTTCGTCCATAATCACACTTGACACCAAGCGCGGACAGGAATTGACTGCTCTCAAGGGCAATCCTCCCGATCTGAGGATACCAATCAAGGGATGCAGTTTTGCAAACAGGTGCGCCAGCGTGAAGAAGGAATGTGCAACGTTCAAGCCAGGAAGGGGAATACTGAGCACAGATCACTATGTCGAGTGCCTGTTCCCGGTGGAGTATTAGGTGAATCAGATGCTCAGGACAAAAAATGAGACAAGAACCGGCGAGGAAGCCCTTGAGTCTTCCACATCAGAGGAAGTCATCAGGTTCGAGAATGTGACAAAGATCTACAAGAGCGGTCCCATAGTGAACCATGCCCTTGACGGGGTCAGCTTTTCACTGAGGAGGGGTGAAACAATTTCCATCGTTGGTGAAAGCGGAAGCGGAAAAACAACACTGGGGATGGCAGCCATAAACCTGCTGGACCACTCGGGGGGAACAATATACTTCCTTGGCAGCCCTCTGCGTAAGCTGCGGGGAAAGAAGCTGAGGTCATTCAGATCGAAATCCCAGATGATATTCCAGGATCCTTACGGCTCGCTCAACCCATACAATTCGGTATACGATTCTGTGGTTGCACCATTGAACAACTTCAGGCCGGACCTGTCAAAGTCTGAAAAGAGGAAAGAGGTTCTCGAGATGCTCGACAAGGTTGGTCTGAGGCCAGCAGAGTCCTTCATCGACGAGTTCCCCAAGAAACTTTCCGGTGGACAGAGGCAACGCGTTTCCATAGCCAGGGCACTCATCATGAGGCCTGCCTTCATTATTGCAGACGAGCCGACATCCATGCTCGATGTTTCCGTATCCTCCACAGTCATAACTCTCCTGAACGAGCTGAAGAAGGAGATGAACTTCTCCATGCTCTATATATCTCACGAACTTGCCACCGCAAAGTACATCTCGGAGAGGATGGCGGTGATGAACCTTGGCAGGATCGTGGAGATAGGAAATTCGGACGACATTGTCGCAAGACCGTCTCATCCTTACACTAAGCTTCTACTCACCTCCATGCCGGACGTCAAGAACAAACCGGGGGATGAGATGGTGGTGGATCTAGACTTTGACGCTTACAATGGAGGAATGAAGGGGTGCACTTTCGCCAACGTCTGCCCATTCGTGAAGGAGGACTGCAAGACAACGAGACCAGAACTCAGGAAGATTGAAGAGGGGCACTACGTCGCCTGTTTCTACCCCCTCTCCTGATTCTCCCTCTTTATGTCTAGCTTGTGAACAGTGAGAAAAATGAGCAGTATCGTCGCAGTACTGGGTATGAGAGTCAATGGGTCGAAGATTTCTCCAGAATTGCAGGGCAGGATAGATACCGCGTTAAATCTCATTAGGAAGGGAGACTACCAGCATATTGTTTTCTCTGGTGGCTTCACATCGGGAAAAATAAGGTCTGAAGCAGAGTTCATGCTTCAATATGCCAGGAGTACTGGTGGAGTTGGAGAAACCACGGTGATGCTTGAGGAAAGGTCCCTTGACACACTTGGAAATGCCATATTCACACATTCAATCCTTAAAGAGTCGGGAATTGTACCTTCACGAGTGTCTGTCGTAACAAGCTGTTATCATTCCCATAGGAGCGAATACATTTTCAGGTCTGTTTTTCCGGAGTCAACACGGGTGGATTCTCCGGCATGCTTCCAGGTCAATTCAACAAATGCAGAACTCGAAAATGAAAAATTAGAGGAGGCGAGGAGATTCTTCTCTCATGCTCCCAGAGATCCAGATTTCCTGAGGAGTAAGTTGCTGGGTACTGCTTCATACAGGAATGCAGGGATTCACTGACATCACTACGCAGACCTCTTCCGCATGAAGAATATAGACACCCCTGCTCCAGCAGCTACTATCGGCACAGCAACAACACCTATGGAAGGTGCAGTCCCAAGACCCAGGATGCTGAAGCCGGATCCCTGAACGTTCAGCGTCATGTTGTCATAGGCAGTTCCGTTTGATCCAGTTGCTGCCAATTCAACACTGTATTTTCCAGTAAACAGGTTCAGGTTCATCTGCTGCGAAGAGGAAACCTTGGTTCCATTGATGTACCATGAATAGGAATAGTTTCCGAATCCCACGCCATCCGGATAGGAAGCAATCATGCTTATTTTGGCCGGTCCCTTTACAGACTCGGAGCTCTGATTCAGGATCCTGCTGCCTTCTAGGCCGGTGATTCTGACTGATTTGCTGCTTGAAATTGTAGGCATGTGAATGTAAATAGCTGAGACGTTCGCACCGTGAAGAGTGAGCATCCCGTAGAAGCTGATGTTGTAGTCTGTGCCTGGATAGTATGTCCATATCTGTGCTGGATCGGTCTGGACAACCTTACCGTTTCCAATGTAAAGCATGGCGTGGCCGCTTCCGACACCACCATCAGCTATCACATCCCCGGGTGATATCACATACTGTGGAAGGATGCTGTCATTTGTCACATAGTAAATTGAAGCATGAGGGGAACCATTGTAAGAAGCCGGGATAGGCTGGTAACCCATGACCCTTTCCTGGGTAGCATTCGTCGGGAATACCGGCAGATCATAACCTGCAAGATAATCGGCAAGCCTGTATACGCCCACTATACCATAGCTACCAGGAAATCCGCTCTGGTAGTTAGTGAGATTGTCACCCGGAGGGTTTGTCGCCAGTGATGTAAGGCCCCCGGCAATCAATGCTTCAGAAACGTAGTGAGCGCAGTCCTCTGAATTGTAATAATCCAGGTTCTCTTGAGGTGCAGAGCCATTTAATCCAGCTGGGTACTTCTTGGCGTGAAGGTAATCGGTGTGAACCATCATGGCGTACGTCACAGCTTTTGAAGGGTTGAACGAGTACCCGCTATAATAGTTCGAAGCGAAAGGCTGTGCCAGATCATTCTGGCTCATTGCAGATGGAGACTGAGGAGAATGGCCTGCAGAAGCGAAAACGACAACAGAAAATAAAACGGACAGGGCTATTACAAACGCTTTCCCGGCGAATGTATTCCAGAAGGTTCTAGTGCTCCCAGATAACTTCATTTGGCAGTAATGAAGATGCATGTATATATTTTTATCCAGCAGTATCTGCCGGAACGCGCTGTAGGAACCAATAAATAGATACTGGCTTTAAACCATCAATGCGGCCCGGCCAGTTCATACAGTGCGGAATAAGAGGTTTTGAGCGAGAAGAGGGTCTGAAGCAGCTCTCCAAGTTGCTGCCTGCGTCGGTGAGCCTGTTCAGGGCAGATTACACTGATGACAGAGATATCAGGGAATTGATAAGATCCATAAATGAAGTTTACCGGGCAGCAAAGGTGAGAGAGCCTTACATTGCAGTGGATCAGGAAGGCGGGAATGTCGTGAGGCTCCCATGGTTGAACTACTCACCCAGCAACTTCATGCTGGGAAAGCTGGATAACGCTGCATTTACGGAGTATACCGGGATGCTGGCCGGATTTGATCTCTACTCGCGCGGGATAAGGTGGAATCTTGCACCTGTCCTCGATGTCTTGAACAGCTACAACCCTGTCCTGCTTGAACGAAGCTTTGGAGAGGATTTGGACCGCATCTCGAAGCACGGTGCAGCATATGTGCGCGGAATACAGAGATTTGGGGTATGTGCCACAGCGAAGCATTTCCCGGGTCATGGTGGTGTGCTGGAGGATTCGCATTTGACATTGCCCAGGGATTCAAGGTCAATCGACATGATTCTCAATGATGCAATGCCTTTCCGGTCAGCCATTGATGCTGGCGTCAGGGCGATGATGTTCTCGCACGTCCTGTATGAGTCAATTGATCCGGATTTTCCCGCAACACTATCTGCAAGAATGTATGACTTTGCCAGAAAGGACTTTGGATATAATGGATTAATAGTTACTGACTCAGTCGACATGAATGCAGTTAAGGAGAACTTTACCCCGAAGGAGATAGTGCAAAACACGCTGGGAAACGGGGCAGATTTGCTGGAAGTGGCAGACATGAACATGGCGCTGGAGCTATCGGATCACGTTTCAAACCTGGACACTGCTAAATTGAAGGGAAAGATTCGAAACATTGAAAACCTACTGCCTCAGTACCTG
>JBJKRS010000110.1:0-5859 GCA_046704525.1 Thermoplasmataceae archaeon | reverse complement strand
GCACTACCTGACGGCCTCTCCCCAATCTCGGTGGAGAGGCCGTCAGGTAGTGCACTGAATATGTCATCCAGACCGAATGTGGTGAAGATTTCCTTTATCTCATCGTCAGTAGCCTCCGGTCTGGAATACCTGACGTTCCCGAGGATTGTGTCCTTGAAGAGCAGAGGCTCCTGCAGAACGACTGCAATGGAATCCCGGTAACTTGCGGTCCTGATGTCCTCCAGATCAATTCCGTCCACGGATATGCGGCCTGCTGTAGGATGGTAAAACTTCAGGATCATGTTTGCAAGTGTTGTCTTTCCTGCACCTGTGTGGCCGACAATTGCCACCTTCTCGCCTGCATTGATGTTAAAGGTTATGTCCTTCAGTGCATAACTGCTTCCGAACTTCATGGAGACGTTTTCGAAGGTTATTCCCTCGGTGAGCCTGTCCATTTCATTTCTTCCGGGATCAGGCTCCTCGTCATAGTCGATTATCTGGTATAGCCTCCCCAGGGCAATTGTGGCAGACTGGTAGGAATTGTAGAACTGAGATAGCTGTATGACTGGATCGAAGAATCCCTGCACATATGACAGGAAGGATACCAGAAGGCCCACGGTGATGATTCCGGAAAGCGCTTCTCCTGCGCCTACGTATATCACCAGGGCGATACCCGCTGCCTCTATCATCCGCACTATGCTGCTGAAGAAGGAAGCCAGTTTTGATGCGGAGAGATTGGCCTCGAAGTTCTTGTCATTCATTCCCGAGAACCTGCTGTTCATGCGATCCTCCGTGGCAAAACCCTTGATTGCCCTGATCCCTGCAATGTCTTCAGCTGCAGTTCCAGTGAGTGTGGCTATCGCTCTCCTGGTATTCAGGTACCTCTGCCTGACCTTTCCCTGTATAGAGAAGGAGAAAATGAAGAGTGCGGGAATGACCGCTACGGAATACAGCGTGAGGGCTGGGTCCAGGACAGACATGATCACTACAGATGCAACAACAGTAGTCATTCCGGATACAACCTGTGCCACCTGGAAAGTGAGGAAATCGCTCAGCGCTTCTGCATCATTTGTGAGCCTGCTGATGATCCGGCCGGTCTTTATCTCAGTGAAAAAAGATATGGGCACCTTCTGGAGCTTCCGGAAAGATTTGTCACGGAGCTCTTTTATGTACCACTGCGCCAGCACCATTACGTTCCGCATCTGTATTTTTCGTGCTATGTAGTTGAGAACATACACAAATGCGTAAAGAGATGCGAAAACCAGGAGGAGCGTCACAGCTTTTGAAGTGATGGCATTCACGGCAAAACCAAGCAGAAGCGGGGCAGTCATGCCTACGCCGCTTATCCCCAGAAGGGAGAGGATGACCTTCGCAGATTCCTTCCTGTTTTTCAGGAGGTCCCTGACCATCCTCCTCATAAGGTTCATTGAGCCATATTTTTCCCTGGCATCGTTCAGGTCCCATTCAGTCATGTACGGAATTCGCCCCCACAAACATCCTTGAGAACTCCCCGTCTTCTGCGGAGAGCATGCTCATAGGCCCGGATTGCATCAGCTTTCCGTCCTCAATTACAAATATCCGGTCCGCGAGCTTCATTGTTGAGAGGCGATGTGAAATTGTAATCGTAGTAAGGCCACGGACAGTGTCCTTGAGAGAATTGATTATGTTGGACTCAGTTTCCGCGTCCAGAGATGATGTTGCATCGTCCAGGATCAGAATCCTGGGCTTGGAAGCAATTGCTCTTGCAATGGCAACCCGCTGCCTCTGGCCACCTGACAGAGTAATGCCTCTTTCTCCAACACGTGTGTCCAGTCCATCCTCAAGTGTCTCGATGAAATCGTATATAGATGCGGCCTTGAGCGCACTTATTACGTCACTGTCAGAGATGTGGGATGAGCCCAGCGTGACATTCTCCCTGATAGAGCCGGAGAATATCACCACGTCCTGTGGAACAAGCGCCACAAATTCCCTGAGGAATTCCAGGTCTGCAGATGAGGTGTCCACGCCTCCGACCATCACCCTGCCATCAGAGGGGAGATAGAACCTCGGGATCAGGTCCACCATTGATGACTTACCCGACCCGGTCCGGCCCACAATGCCGATTGTCTCCCCTTCATGAACCTGGAACGAAAGACCATTGAGCACGCGCCTTCCTCCCCTGTCCAAGGACACATTCTCGAACTCGATGCTGTTTGAGCCTGGACGCGGGGATGGCTGATCCTTCCCATAGTCCTCCACCCGTGAATCGCGTTCAATTTCGCCAATCCTTTCCACGCCGGATCTAGCGTTTTCAATGAATGCTCCAATCCTTCCGAGAAATGTCACGGGGAAGAGCAGCATTGCGTATATGTTGATGGATGCAACCAGGTTTCCTATACTCCATGATGAGAAAATTACGTTGAGTCCAGCTTCATAGATTATGAAGGCCGCCCCCATGCTGACGATCAGCGAAAGCAGGGGGGTGTATATCCCTCGTATCATTGAAATGCTGTCATAATCGGCGAAATAGCCCTGGGTAATTCCAGTGAATCTACTGCTTTCCCTGTGTTCCGCATTGAAGCTCCTGACCACCCTGTGGGCGGTGAGGTTCTCCTGCAGATGGTCACCCATGTAACCGTACCTTTTTCTGAGCGAACGCCAGAAAGGCCTCTGTTTTCTTTGCTGAAATGCGCTCACGAGGAGTAGCGTCGGTATGAGCGCGGCGAAGACCAGGAAGTAGTAAATCCCCTCGGTGTAGAGTATGATGCCGGTGATGATGATCATGAATATTGTTGTCATGAACTGTGAGAGTCCAACCGAAATCAGCCGCCTTGTGGCTTCCACATCCATTGTAAGTCTTGACAGAAGATCTCCTGAACCGCTCGAGTCAAAGAATGTGAAATTCTTGCCCAGCATTGAGGTGTACAGATCCCCTCTTGCTTCCTTTGCATATGCGTGCGACACATACATGGAGCCGTATGAGACAGCATACTGAGCCGCTGCAGCCACAGATGATATCAGGATAATTATGATAGAGATGTTCACTACTCCGGCAATGCTGTTGTTGACCACGGCATTGACAGATTTTCCTATTAGAACAGGTATATAGATCCTGAAGAAGATTGAAACCGACGACAGCGGAACGATCAGCATAAGGGCTTTACTGTGTCTCCTGAGATATTTCCAGAGGAAGGAAAAGACCGGTTCATTCCTTCCCAGAAGCCCATCTGCCATGCAATGATTCCTTATCAAAACAAGTATAAAGCCATTGTTGAGCTAGATGGTTAACAAAGTTACAAAATCCGGCATCTGCATGAGTTGTCGGCTTTATATATATGATAAATACGGGAAAATAAAATATTCACCCAGAGTCATGAACTGTCCACCAGGAATCTATCCTCCCTTGAGGCAACTTCCAGATCTTTCTGTTTTGTTTCCGGGAGGAGGAACAGTGTCAGCAACAATCCGACAACCGAAAGGATTGTAGAGACTATCATTACTTTGCTTATGCCTCCGGCCATGGCGAAAAGGAACGGATCAATAGCAGTGCCCAGGAATGCGCCAATTTTGCCTCCAGCAGCTGAGATCCCGGATCCGAACCCCCTTACCGAAACCGGAAAGACCTCCGGCGGGTAAATGAAAGTGGTCGTGTTGGGGCCAAATTCAACAAAGAAGTAACTCATTCCGTATATCAGCAAGAAAGAGGCGACATATTCCGCAGATGCAAGGTAGGGCGTAAATGCCAGAATCCCGAAGAGCACTGCCATCATTCCGAAGCCCACCGATTGTATGGTCTTTCGACCAATGCGGTCAATAGTAAAGGTGGCTATCCAGTATCCTGGAACTGCTCCGATTCCAAATATAAGTGCCTTGTATTCTGTCTTTGTTATGAGGTCATTTATACCAGAAAGCCCGGCAGGAACCAGGGTATCGTATATTGGTCCGCCCATTATGGAGTTCCCGTAGAATGACCAGTCCATCAGGAACCAAGTGCCGGCAGTGGCAATGAGGGTAAGTAACAGCCGCTTGTCTGTGAAGATCTTCCACCATTCTATGCGTACGATCCTGCTCTTTACGTCAGAAATTGCATTTGCAAACTTCTCTCCGGAGACTCTGCTGAAGCTTTCAGAGGCTGTCCTGGCGTCTCCTTTCACTCCTATCAGGTATTTTGGCGTTTCAGGCAGTTTTCTTCTGAAATATATCACTATTGCAGATGGTATCGCGCCAATTGCCAGCAGGGCCCTCCAGGTCACGAACAGTGGAGCTCCCGGTATCAGGAATGCAAGTGCAATTAGAGGTCCGGCAACAAGTCCTATGCTTTGCATAGAGAAAACCATGCCAAGGAATCTGCCCCTGGTCTTTGTGTTTGCATATTCTGCCATTATGACTGAACTTGTTGCATAATCCCCGCCTATGCCGACCCCAAGGAGGAATCTCCAAGCCACCAGCTCAACCACGCCGTTCTGTGGGGTAAGAAAAGCGCTGCCTAGTGCCCCTGCTATAAGCATCAACAGCTCTACACCGTATATGCGTTTCCTCCCGATCTTGTCAAGAAGTTTGCCAAAAAGCGTTGCACCGATTACCGCTGCAAGCAGCGACGTTGAGCCTATCAGCGCTTTGTTGGCGGTAGTCAGGTCCCATCCCGAAAGAGGCAGGATAGCAAGAACTGTTCCGATAATGAAAAGGTCGTATGCGTCTGTAAAGAATCCCATGCCGGAAATGAACCATGTCTTGTAGTGAAAAGAGCTTGTCTTTGCCGTGTTGACCCTACTCAAAACCTCGTCTCTGTCAGAGGGTTTGCGTCCAGATGAGTCCCCGTTTGACATCTAATTGGATATGCGAAAGTCGGATATATTCCTCATCTATTTATTATATATTGTATATATATTCATATATTTGTTATATATTAACAATGTATGTCAGATTCATATACCCCGCAGACTGACCGGGAATGGCAATTCTATTAACCACGGTTATCCTACGACAGGCATCTTGCAGAAAGAGACACTCAAGGAGCCCAAAATCGGCATCACACTCGGAGACCCCTCCGGAATAGGCCCAGAGATAGTAGCAAAGGCTCTCGGGCACCGGGACCTCAATTCAGCTAAGTTTGTCCTCTACGGGAACCGTTCTAATTTCTTCGAGACCTGCCATTCAATTGGAATTGATTCCTCACTGACTGACCAGAACGAGTTCAGGGACGTTCCTGGAGACCAGATCGCTTGCGGACGAGTCAACCAAGCCTCCGGTAGAATTGCACTCCGGAGCATTGAGCTTGCAGCTAGCGATGCTCTTTCCGGGAAGTTGGATGGTATCTGTACAGCTCCAATAAACAAGGAGGCTCTGCTTCTTGCCGGGTCCGAACACAAGGACCACACGGAGTTGCTTGCGGCATTGACTGGCTCAGAAAAGGTTGTGACTTTGTTCGAGGTCAGGAACCTCAGAATAATTTTCCTGAGCAAACATGTCTCACTCAGGCAGGCTTGTAACCTAGTAACCAAAGAGAGGGTGGTTGACCATATACGCCTAGCGGACAGGGCGCTTGCATCACTGGGCATTAGCGATAGGAGGATAGGGGTAGCGGCATTGAATCCCCACGCAGGGGAAAATGGAATACTTGGCAGGGAGGAGATAGAGGAGATATTGCCAGCAATCAATGAGGCAAAGTTGGACTATGATGTTGAAGGGCCATTTCCAGCGGACTCTGTGTTCTATCAGGCAATGAATGGCAGATTCAGCATAGTACTTGCAATGTACCACGACCAGGGTCATATTGCCTCAAAAATGGTGGACTTCCACAGGACCGTGAGCATGAATCTGGGCCTTCCTTTTCTCAGGACGTCGGTGGATCACGGCACCGGGTTCGACATCGCAGGGAAGGGCATCGCAGATGAAACAAGC
>JBJKRS010000109.1:0-4495 GCA_046704525.1 Thermoplasmataceae archaeon | reverse complement strand
CATCGAAGTGCTGGATAAGAAGTCAGACAATGGACATGCGCTCATGCTTAAAATCATTGAAAGCGGGGAAGAATACTGTACAAGTTCGGTAAATATGCACGAGGTGCTTTACGGTATAGAAAAATACGCCAAAGATTCTCGTCTAGTCCTGCAGATACCAACTCTGGAATACAGCAAAAATGATAGTGAATTGTCCGCTGTTTTGGAATTAAGTGCCGAAAGAAAGGGAAAATCGGTTCCAAGTATGGATGCCATAGTCGCGTCGATAGCGATAAACAATGGCTGCTCACTTTATACACTTGATGAACATTTTGAAGTTTTTACGGAAAAAGGTCTCAAGCTGTTCAGATAGATAAAATGGACCGGTCGGGATTTGAACCCGAGACCTCCTGCTTGCAAAGCAGGCGATCTACCGCTGATCTACCGGCCCTTGGAAGACAGGGCGTAACCTTCATCTTGATGCCTGTTATAAAATTTGTCCGGCTCCTGTATTCTCAGAGAGGCTATCAAGTCGTGCATCATTTTATACAATCCGTTCCTAGAGATTGTTGGAGCCATGCAGTCGGACGAAGCAGGTAACACTGAAAATTCAAATATTCAGCTTACAATTTCCAACTACTTCTCGCTTGACAGCTCAGCGGAAAATGCCTGGACGGAAAAGGAACTTGAGGGGCTTCATGAAATTGCAGAGGATATAAAGCAATGGAGACCTTCAGAAGAAGGCAACATATTTCTCGTGAATTCTTACAAGGAAGGAAAGAGAAAGAGCGGGGCGGCCTTTATCGCAAACAGTCTACTTTCCATGGGGGCCACCCCTGTGCTAGTAAGAGACCGCAAGGACCTCGGCAGAATATGGAGTTCAAGGGAGGACCACGGCAGGAAATATTTCCCTGTAGTCTTTGTGACTCAAGGAAGGGGTGCAATTCAAACAGAAAAGGAGCTTCAAAGGGTACTGGCGAGCCTGGGAAAGAAGACCACCGGAGTGCCAGTGGTGGTTTCCCTCTCGGAAAGGTACGACGGCATATTCCAGGAGACTGAAGAGAGGCACCGGATCCGCTATCCTCAGAACGGACCAAGCCGGGCCTTTGTCATGCTCGGAATATCAATACTGGTGAGCCCGCTCTTTGGCATGCCTTACATGCAGATACCTCTGGGGAACGAGCTGGCAGTCAATGATGCAGGAATTCTGGAACTTGCATTATTCGTCTATGCAGCCTCTTTGCTGGCTTCTGGAAGGGCATCATTGAAGGCGGGCCACTTCTATGCGGTATTTCTTGCAGCAATATTCTACACTGCCTCAATCGCTGCATTGAACACCTCAGTGATCCCATTGCCATTTGGGATAACACATTCTCGTGATCTTGCCCTATCACTTACCACCTGGAATCAAAACATCTTCAACGCTCTGTGGCTCAGCTTTCCCGCATTCCTGAAGATCGTGGCCTTCTCGGTCGTCCCGCTGGCATTTTCATCGCAAATTCGCAGGACTATCGCTGCAGTCCTCGGAACTTCCTTGCTGACCGTATATCTATCATTCCTGTTCTTCTCAAGCCTGCCGCTGATTGATCTTGCTTCTCCGGCAGCAGTTCAGTTCGGTTTCTCGTTCCCCCCGCTGGAAATATTCTACACAAACCCTGGAAACCACTTCATGGAGGCTCTTGCCGGACTCCCTGTGGCCATCCTCTACTTCTATTCATATATCAGGACCAGCTACATTCTTACAGAGAAGCTCTTTGTTCCGGAGAGCCTTAAGTCCGAGCATTCCGGGTAAGGTGCAACAGGCATGCAGAGTCGGAAGGCCACAGCTAAAGGCAGAAATACGTTGAAAAGATTTCAATTCAACCTTCATGATAATTGTGAAACTCGGGGGAAGCATAATCACTGACAAGTCCAGGTACCACACATTCCGCAAAACGAGGACTTCAACCATAATCAGGGAGTTGTCAAGGCTCGAGGATGATATGGTAATAGTCCACGGCGGAGGCTCATTCGGTCATATAATGGCAAAGGAATACGGCCTCCCGGGAATTCTGGATGAAAAAAGGAGGATAGGTACGGCAATCGTCCACAAGGACATGGTCGACCTTAATCAGATGGTTACCTCTCTTCTCATTGATCATGGGATTAGCGCTGTATCAATACCCCCCTCCTCGTTCATATTCAAGGGAAAGAAGGATTACTCAGTATTCAGGGCTTTTCTTGAGAACGGGATGACGCCTGTAAGTTTCGGTGACGTTTTCATAGAGGAACGGGGCCAGGTGGGAATCTATTCAGGCGACAGCATCATGCTTGATCTGGCGGAGGAGTTCAAGCCTGCACGAGCCCTCTTCATAACCGATGTGGATGGAATATACGACAAGAACCCTAAGCTTCACGAGGATGCCAGGCTGCTAAGGAGCATAGAGGATAAGGCTGTATTCGAGGGGACTGTTGCAGATGTAACGGGAGGAATCGCCGGAAAGCTTGACGCAATAAAGAAAATGCGGAAATTTGTAAAGGAGATCTACATTCTGAATGGGTCAGACCCTGCAAGGATGAGGGAAGTCGGCACAAGCGACTTCCTGGGAACAATGGTAAAATGATAGAGAACAGAAAGACTGAGCACATCAGGATAGCAGAGAATGAGAAAGTCACCTCGGATCACAACTACTGGGATGACCTGCACATAATACACCAGCCACTCCCTGAGGTGGACTTCGACAGCATAGACACTTCAATGGACTTCCTCGGAAAGAAGCTCGACTACCCTCTGGTGATTTCTTCCATGACAGGGGGAACTGAACTTGCAAAGAAAATAAACTCCAATCTTGCTTCTGCCGCGGAGCAATTTGGAATTGCGATGGGCGTTGGAAGCATGAGGGCGGCCGTGGAGAAGAAAGAGCTGGCAGATACCTTCTCGGTCATCAATGAGCACAACATACGTGCGAAGATAGCCAACATTGGAGCGCCGCAGCTCATCAAGCAGGGAAAGCCGGCGTTTACAGACAGGGACATTGAATATGTGTTCAATCTCATTGGCGCTGATTTTCTCATTGTCCACTTCAACTTCCTCCAGGAGATGGTACAGCCAGAAGGGGACAGGAACTCCGAAGGGATACTGAAGAGGGTCGCCGAAATTGCACAGAGTTACCCTGTGATTGCAAAGGAAACGGGAAATGGAATATCCAGAAAGGCAGCATTGCAGCTCAGGGACGCCGGAGTGAAGGCTATTGACGTCGGGGGCCTCGGAGGAACATCGTTCGCAGCAATCGAATATTACAGGGCCAAGAGTGCAAACGACGAGGAGAAAATGCATACGGGCCTTTCGTTCTGGAACTGGGGAATTCCGTCTCCTGCATCAATCAGGCACTGTTCCGTCGGACTACCGGTAATAGGAAGCGGAGGCCTCAGGAACGGGCTTGACCTTGCCAAGGCCATCATGGTCGGTGGAGTGGCAGGAGGATTTGCCAGGCACCTCCTCAAGCACGCCGATTCTTCTGTCGAGGACGTCAAGAAGGAACTGTCATTCTTGATCCGGGACTTCAAGATAGCCATGTTCCTGACAGGATCAAGGAATACAGAGGACCTGAGGAAAGCGGAATATTTCGTTACAGAGCCCCTGAAATCCTGGTTCAACTACTACGAGAAGTGATCCCAATGGACAGAGATGAAGAGTACACCCCACAGGAATTCCAGACAAATGTCAAATGCCCGAACTGTGGGAAGGACCTGTACCTCATATACTACACAACAGAGATTGCCTATGAAGAGGCAATAAGCATTGAGACTTACTATTGCAAGACCTGCATGTTCAAGCAGAATTCCGTGACACCGCTGAAGAAGGGGGATCCTCTCCTCACGAGCATCAGGGTCAGGAGTTCCGATGATCTCAGGGTTATAATCTACAGGTCTCCAGAGGCTGTGCTGAGGATCCCGGAGCTGGACGCCGAGATATTGCCCGGCGATAATGCAAGCGGCGAGATCACAACCGTGGAAGGCATTCTTCAGAGGCTGTTGGACAAAGTTGAATTCGTAGGGGACGACTCAGAGGACATAGAGAAGATGGAGGAGGCCAGGTCGAGGCTGGGAGACACTCTGCATGGGAGGGACCGTGATCTGACAATATTGATAGAAGACCCTTCCGGAAAAAGCAGGATAAGCAGCTCAAAAGCGCGCAGGGAAAAGCCCGGAGTTGGCAGCTAAAGCCCCTTGTAGTAAGTTTTCACTCCAGACTTTGTGCTGATTGTGCTTCTCGCGATCTTCTTGTCTTTCACCAGGGATTCTAGAATTTCCTTGATGGCTTTCTTGTCGTCTTCAGATGCATTTTCAGCGCTTCCAAAATAAGCTGTGAGTATCTGCCTCTCGGTGAAACCGCTCCTGCTGTTTTCTGTCAGGAAGGTTAGAACACCTGTCTTGAGTGATTTAACTTCATTCTGCATGCCTGGCACCTTTGATGTAATGACACCCAGAAGTTTGGAATTTATTTAACTTTCCCCTTCTTGTTGACCCCATGGGC
>JBJKRS010000108.1:0-7730 GCA_046704525.1 Thermoplasmataceae archaeon | reverse complement strand
ACCTCACCCCGATTCACCCGGTTGGGATCAGCAGCAGGCGTGGCAAGAACGGTGCACGAAGCGCCTCACACGGAGACATGGGCAGCCCCTGGGCAATCGGGAACCACCAGGGCGGGCACAAGTCCATAAACCCGGACCTTGGAACGATGAAGGATTTCACCTCCCTGGTTGAGAAGGCGAGGGGCATGGGAATTGAAATCGCAATGGACATTGCGTTCCAGTGTTCTCCGGATCACCCTTACGTTAAGGAGCACCCGGAGTGGTTCTTCCACAGGCCGGATGGAACAATAAGATATGCAGAGAACCCTCCAAAGCGTTACTACGACATATATCCCATAAATTTCGACAATCCCAACTGGAAGAGCCTCTGGGAGGAGCTCAAGAGTGTTTTCCTGTTCTGGCTAGAGAAAGGTGTAAGGATCTTCAGGGTTGACAACCCTCACACCAAGCCTTTTGATTTCTGGGAGGCAATCCTTTCAGACATAAAGGAGGAGTATCCCGATGCAGTCTTTCTCGCCGAGGCGTTTACCAGGCCGAAGGTGATGTACCGCCTATCCAAGATCGGGTTTACCTGCTCATACAGCTATTTCACTTGGAAGAATTATGACTGGGAGATAAGGGACTACTTCCGGGAACTTTCCGAGGGCGAAGTTGCCAGCCACTTCAGGCCGGTGCTATTCACCAATACGCCGGATATTCTCACAGCGGTGCTGGTAAACGGTGGGAGGAATGCGTTCATAATGCGTGCAGCTCTTGCAGCTACATTGTCTCCAATGTGGGGAATATACAGCGGATATGAGCTGTCCGAGAACAGTAACGTCAAGGGAACCGAGGAATACCTGAATTCAGAGAAGTATGAGCTGAAGCACAGAGACTTCACGTCAAAGAACAGCATTTCTGGCATAATTTCAGCGCTCAACCGGATACGGAGGGAGAACAGGCAGCTCCATGCATTCGGAAACGTTGAGTTCCTTGACGTCGCCAATCACAACATCATCGCCTACATGAGGTGGGGGGAAGAATACGCGGACCCGCTGATCGTCACTGTGAACATAAACCCTTATGAGGATCATGCAACTTCGCTCAGGGTCCCGATCCGTAACGTTGGGATTCCGGAAGAAAAGGATTACAAGCTTGAAGACCTCCTGAGCGGAAGGGTCTATACCTGGAGAGGGGAATGGAACAACGTGAGCCTCCCTGCCGGTGAGGGCTGCACACGCATAATGAGGCTGATGAAGGGATAGAATGACAGGTGACGACGAGGACAGGCTCTGGTACAAGAAATCGATATTCTATGAGACGTACGTGAAGTCATTCTTCGACTCAAACGGCGATGGTACCGGTGATTTCAAGGGGCTCACCGAGAAAATAGAGTACTTCAGCTTTCTCGGGGTTGACTGCATATGGCTTCTGCCATTCTACAAGTCACCCATGAAGGATGGAGGGTACGATGTCGCCGACTACTGTTCTGTCGATCCTGCGTACGGGACAATGGAAGATTTCGTTGAGTTTCTTGACACCGCCCATTCCCATGGGCTCAGGGTGATAATCGACCTTGTGATGAACCATGTCTCCGACCAGCACGACTGGTTCAGGGAGGCGAGATCCAGCAGGGACTCGCCTAAGAGGGACTGGTTCGTGTGGAGTGATACGGACGAGAGATACGGCGACGCAAGGATAATATTCATAGACACCGAGAAGTCGAACTGGGCATGGGACGAAGATAGTGGCCAGTATTACTGGCACAGGTTCTATAGCCACCAGCCCGACCTCAACTTCGACAATCCTGAGGTCAGGGAAGCCGTAAAGGATGTCATAAGATTCTGGGCAGACCTTGGGGTGGACGGGTTCAGGTGCGATGCTGTCCCCTACCTGTTTGAACGAGAAGGATCAAGCTGCGAGAACTTGCCCGAGACCCATGAATACTTCCGCGATGTCAGGAAGATGCTTGATGAAGAGTACCCGGGGAAAATACTGCTTGCGGAGGCAAACCAGTGGCCGACTCAGGCAGCCGAGTACTTCGGCACTGGCGATGAGTTCCACATGGCGTTCAACTTCCCGCTCATGCCCAGGATATTCATATCCCTGGCAAAGGAGGACTCCCTCCCCATAGTGAATATAATAGCCCAGACACTCAACATACCTGACAATTGCGCGTGGGGAGTGTTCCTGAGGAATCATGATGAGCTCACTCTCGAGATGGTGACTGATGAGGAGAGGGATCTGATGTACTCAGAATATGCAAAGGTCCCGAGAATGAGACTGAACCTCGGGATAAGGCGTAGGCTCTCGACTCTCATCGATCAGGACAGGCCGACAATAGAGCTTCTCCACTGCCTGATACTGTCAATGCCTGGCACCCCGATCCTGTACTACGGTGACGAGATACTGATGGGGGACAACATCGAGCTTGGTGACAGGGATGGAGTTAGGACTCCCATGCAGTGGACCCCCGGCACGAACGCCGGATTTTCAAAAAGCGATCCGGCACTCCTTTACAGCCCTGTCGTCAATACCCCACCATACAGCTACGAGATAGAAAACGTTGAAACACAGTCCCAGCTGAACTCGTCCTTCCTAAATTGGCTCAGGAAACTTCTCCGAATCAGGAGAAACTTTTCCGACCTCATAGGCACCGGGGACATAACATTCCCAAAGAATGACAACCGCAAAGTGCTGGTGTATCTCAGGTCAAAGGGTGATGAGCACATGCTCGTTCTTCTAAACCTGTCCAGGGAGCCCTCAGCAGTGAATGTTGAGCTGCCTGAATTTGTAGGCTACGTTCCACATGAGGTTCGATCCAGTACACCCTTTCCAACGGTTAAGGATGAGCCTTACCTTTTCACCCTTTCACCAAGGACTTTCTTCTGGCTCAATCTCAGGAAGGAGGAGAGCGAGTGAATCTTCCTGACATAAGGACCCTGAATGAGACTCTTCTCGCCCCTCTTTGCCGGGAAGTGGAGAAGCAGAGATGGTTTCCAGGGGATAGCCTGCCACCAGAGGATGCATCCATAGAGGACGCTGTGCCGCTGGATGGCGGCAGGTGTTTTGTGCTTATGCTCAGAGTATATTCCGATGATGCGGCCGATGACATTTTCCAGATTCCGCTCTGCCATGTGCCTCCCCTTCGCGGGGAGGAAGGCATGGAGATAGTATATGCGAATGGTAGCAAGAAAAATGTGCTGCTGGATGGCCTTCAGCACAGGGACATGCATAAGATCATCATTGACTCGATCAGAGAAAACAGGGCCTTTGCAACAGACCAGGGAGAGGTGACCTTCGCTCACAATGACATGTATGAAGGGGGAGAGGACCATAATATCTGGAAAAATGGGGCAGTAGTCTCAAAGGAGCAGAGCAACACCTCGGTCGAGTTTTCAGGTACGTTCATCTACAAGACCTTCAGGAAGCTTTCCCCATGGCCCAGTCCTGATTATGAAGTTCCTTTATACATAAACCGGAAAGCGAGAGGGGAAATCGTCCCGGAACCTCTCGGTTACATGCGCTATGCCTCCGGAGGGACAGTATATACAGCCGGGATACTCTCCAGGTATCTGAAAAACAGCGGTGAAGCATGGGGGCACTTTGTCCGGAAGCTGGCATCAGAGGAACGGGAAGTCATCGAGGATGCCAGCGCGATAGGAGTGTTGACTGCAAAAATGCACAATGTTCTTGCCTCTTCATCGGACGAGGCTGCGTTCAGCCCCTCTTTTGTTGAGGATAGCGACGTGGAAAGCTGGACTTCAGATTTTGGATCACTTTTCCTGGGCACCCTGAAACTGCTCTCAGAAAGCTCCGAGGAAACGATACGCATCAGCGCAGGCAGGATAATGGATGCAAAGGACCGGATAAATGAGGCCCCAGCATTGCTGGAACCAGTCCGGGGGAAAAAGATAAAGAAGATAAGAATTCACGGAGATTACCACCTGGGGCAGGTTCTTCTGACCAATGAGGGTTACAGAATAATAGACTTTGAGGGCGAGCCTGCCAGAAATCCGGAATACAGGAGTGCCAAGAACACTCCCGCAAAGGATGTTGGTGGAATGATCAGGTCCCTTGATTACGCAGCAGCTTTTGCTTCAGCCCAGCTGGGAGAGGTTGCGGGGATACCGGAACTCAAGGCTGATGCCCAGGATGCGTTCACGGAAGCTTATTGGAAAAAGGCTGACAAGAGGCTTAAATACCTTCCTAAGAGCGAGGATGACTTCAGCAGGCTAGCAAAGTTCTTCACCGTGGAGAAGGCCATTTACGAGATGAAGTATGAGGCCCTGTACAGGCCCGGATGGCTCTGGGTACCGGTTTCAGGACTTCTGGAACTGTGCAGGGGGCTCTAGGAGGAGCCTGGAACAAGGGCTGTTGATATTATGAGGATTGAAGGGGAGAATTCACACCGCGTGAGGAGGGGAGAATCATACCCCATCGGCCCGACGGTGTTTGATGATGGAGTAAATTTCTCAATATTCTCGCAAAATGCAGAATCAGTAGACCTTGAACTTTACGACTTTAACGACTCTTCCGAGCCCAGCGAGATCATTCCCCTGAAAGAGAACTCCGGATACGTATGGCACCAGTTTGTATCCGGGATCAAGCCCGGGGATCTCTACGGATACAGGGTGGATGGCCCTTACAAGCCCGAACAGGGGCACAGGTTCAACAAGTCTAAGCTGCTTATAGACCCATACGCAAGGGCACTTTCAGGCACCATCAACTGGAGCCCCGAACTCTTCGGCTACACCATTGGCCACAGGGATGCTGACCTTTCAATGAGCACCACCGACGACGCAGGTTTTGTCCCGAAATCTGTGGTCACACATCCATATTTCGACTGGGGGGATTCGGAAAAGCCAGACAACCCATGGAACAGGACCATGATATATGAGCTGCATGTCAAGGGATTCACAAAGCTCAGGCATGACATTGACAGCAGCATTGCCGGAACTTACAGGGGACTGGCCTCCGACAGGGTGATGCAATACTTCAAGGACCTGGGCATCACAGCGGTGGAATTGATGCCTGTGCATCAGCATGCCGATGAGAAAATACTGATGGACAAGGGCCTGACCAACTACTGGGGGTACAACACCATAGCTTTCTTCGCACCTGACATAAGGTATTCAGTGGGAAAGTATCCAGGAGCACAGATAGTGGAGTTCAAGGAAATGGTTCGTACCCTCCATGAAAACGGCATTGAAGTCATACTTGACGTGGTGTACAACCACACTGCCGAGGGGAACCAGCTTGGGCCCACACTGAGTTTCAGGGGAATTGACAACGCCTCTTACTACCGGCTCGGCACCCAGAGCCCAAGGTTCTACTATGATTTCACCGGTACAGGGAACAGCCTAGACGCTCGCCAGCCACATGTGCTCCAGATGATAATGGACAGCCTCAGGTACTGGATAACCGAGATGCATGTGGACGGTTTCAGATTCGATCTGGCCTCTGCACTGGCCAGGGAACTGTACGATGTGGATAAGCTGTCTGGTTTCTTTGACATAATACACCAGGATCCCATAATATCAAGGGCAAAGCTCATAGCCGAGCCATGGGACGTCGGGCCTGGCGGATACCAGGTCGGAAACTTTCCTCACCAGTGGGCGGAATGGAACGGGAAGTACAGGGATAGCATGCGGCGGTACTGGAGGGACGAGAAATGGATGACTGGCGAGTTCGGGAGGCGCCTCTCCGGTTCCCCGGATCTTTACGAGAACAGCGGGAGGAACCCGTACTCGAGCATTAACTACATCGCTTCACACGACGGATTCACCATGAGGGATCTTGTCAGCTACGAGGAGAAGCATAATGAAAACAACCTGCAGGACAACATGGACGGGACGGACGAGAATTACAGCGAGAACTTCGGGATCGAGGGCGAAACCGATGATCCCGACATCTGGAGGCTCAGGCTGAAGAGGATCAGGAATTACCTCCTGACCCTTTTCACATCCCAGGGATCTCCCATGCTTCTTGCCGGTGATGAGATCCTGAGAACTCAGTCAGGCAACAACAATGCATACAGCCAGGACAACGAGGTCAGCTGGCTGAACTGGGACATGGATCAGGACAAGGAGGGCATGCTGGAATTCACCAGGAGGCTTATCCGGCTGAGAAAGCTTTGGCCAGTGTTCCACAGGAGGAATTTCTTCAGCGGCCTTGAGACTGCTGATGGGAAGGATCTCACATGGTACAGGCCCGATGGTGTTGAGATGAGCCAGCAGGACTGGGACAGCAATCCGGAGGGAGCCATGCTGGTGCACATTTCAGGAAGAATCACATCGGAGTCCGCGTACGAAGGCGAGACCATAAGGGATGGCGATGTCATCCTGATCTTCAATCCGGGGCAATCAGCAGTTGAGTTCAGGATTCCCGAAGCAGGCAGGTGGAATTACATCTATCTCTGTTCCTGGGATTCGGACCTTGACCAGTACCCCAAGGAAATGGGAGAATCTTCCATAATTGTTCCCTCAGATGGATCTGCAATACTCGTGGAGACGCTGCTGCGAGACTAGTGCTCGAGCACAATGATTTCCCAGGGGGCTAAGATCAATTGCGGAGACTCATTTTTCTCAGAATTGCCACCGTATTCTTTCCAGGCAGAACTGAGAGTGACTCTCGACCCCGGTGGCACATGCCCTTCGATGTGGACTTCACTGCTGCTGAGGGAAATGATTGCGAGAGTGTCCTCCCCGTTGGATATCCCGACAACACCCTCCCCGGAAATGGGGATGATTCCTGGCCTGTTTCCGCCTCCCATTAGCTTTTTCCTTGCAGAAATCAGGTCTCTGTAAAGCCTTGTAACTGTTCTTCCAGCCATTGACGCTGCCGAATTCCAGTTCAGCTTTGATTCCTCGAACACGGCAGAATCATTGGGGTCGGAGCAGTACTCCCTTCCAAAGCTCCTGAATTCAGCCTGCCTCCCTTCCATGACGGCCCTGGCAAGATTCCTGTCTGCTGTGTCAATGAAATAGTTGAACGGTGCCGTTTCCCCATATTCCTCCCCCATGAATAGCAGGGGTGTGAAGGGGGAAAGTATTGCAAGAGCGGAAGCAGCCAGCGCAGCCTGCATGCCTACAATGACTTTCAATCGCTCAGCACCAGCCCGGTTCCCAACCTGATCATGGTTCTGGGCGTACACGATGAACCTGTGCAGAGGAATGCCTGTCGGGTCAGCACCGAATTTCTTCTTCCTGAACCTGGAATAGGAGCCGTCGTATACAAAGCCGTTCCTTAGTGATTTCAGAATTTGGTCGAATGATCCGAAATCAGCGTAGTATCCCGAACTCTCACCTGTCAGCCATGCGTGTACCGAATGGTGAAAGTCGTCACACCACTGGGCATCGACACCGTACCCGCATTTACTCCGTTCCCTGACAACAACTGGATCATTCAGATCGCTCTCGGCTATTACAGAAATTTTTCTGCCTTCTGTCTGACCAAGTGCAAGAACACATTCAGAGATCTCCTGCAGGATATGCTTTGGTGAGAAATCGTATATTCCATGGATGGCGTCAAGCCTCAGCCCGTCAAATTGGAACTCCTTAAGCCAGTAAAGCGCATTTTCAACAAAATACCGCCTCACGCTGTCGCTGTATGGCCCGTCGAAATTGACAGCCTCTCCCCATGGGGTCGAATACCTGGAGGTGAAATACGGAGCGAATACCTTCAGGTAATTGCCTTCTGGACCGAGGTGGTTGTACACAACGTCCAGGATTATGGCCATCCCCCTTGAG
>JBJKRS010000107.1:0-4179 GCA_046704525.1 Thermoplasmataceae archaeon | reverse complement strand
GTCTGTGGGGAGTGTGCCGTACCAGACCACCCACACCGTTCCGGAACCGTCGCTCAGCTCGAAGGCAGCTGGTCCCCCGCTTGCAACTCTCTTGTGCACAGTGCCGTAGATGTAGGTCGTCTCACCTGCGTGAAGGCTGGAGACGCTGGTCGAGGCGACATATGGGAAGAGAGTATATACGAGGACTGCTGCAAGAACCACTATTACTGCTATCAGGATTTTCTGTTTGCTTCTTGCCTTTTGTGCCATTTCTGGATGCCGATTCCGCTTTTTGTTTATGTTGTTTTTGGAACAATTTGAGCCGGGTCTTTCCGGGGATGGCCCCATAACGGCTTCGAGAGTGGCCAAGATATAGGTGGGGCTATCTCTGTCAAGGATCACCTTGTCATGGACACCGCGCGGAAACCAAAGTTTTTATTCGATCCTGCAAGTCCATGACAATGATAACCACAATCACCCCCAAACTGCCGGAAGGCAAGAGATATGCAGTATGCCTCACCTTTGATTTCGACACCTTCAGCTTCAGGATAGGCAGGATGAAGCACTACTCCCCCACACTGGTTTCAAGGGGCGAATTCGGCAACACAGGTGCACAGAGGATCATAGACCTGCTCTCGATGCATGGACTCAAGGCTACATTCTTCACGCCAGGCTACACCATCGAAACTTACCAGGATACCGCAAAGGTGATTTTCCGGCGCGGCAACGAGATAGCACATCACAACTACAGGCATGAGACTCCCCTTGAGCTTGACAGGGAGGAGGAAAGCAGCATAATCGACCGTGCTAACGGAGTGATTGAGAAGCTGACCGGGAAAAAGGCAAGGGGATACCGGTCTCCCGCATGGGACCTGAGCGCAAACACACTGGACCTGATCCTGGAAAAGGGGTTCATCTATGACAGCAGCCTGATGGCACATGACTACCTGCCATACTACGTGAGACAGGGGGATGAGGAAACACTTGACGGACCATTCAGGTTCGGGAGAAATACCAGGATGATAGAGATACCGATCAGCTGGTCACTGGATGACTACCTGGTTTTCGAGTTTGACGAAGGATCTCCAGGAATGGGGATGAAGGAGGGGGCAGCAGTGGAAAGGAACTGGATTGCAGATTTCGACTACATGACCAGGCACCTTCCAACCGGGGTGTTCACACCCACCATGCATCCGCAGGTTATCGGCAGGGGGCACAGAATGGAAGTGCTGGAAAACATGATCAACCACGTTATGAAAAGGGACGATGTTGTCTTCATGACAATGGAGGAACTTGCAAGAGCGTGCATGTAAAAATAGGGTGAAGGGTTCAGACCCGGCGGTATTGCGTGCTACTTCCCGTAACCGCCGCAGAGCCCGTGCACCATGTGGTGCTCCCTTATTTCGAACTTGGAGGAGGTGTTCAGGCCATGCCTCACGCAGAGGTACACATTCCTTTCCCCGCTCGATCTCGTTCTTCTGGATGCCATGGCCGCTTCAGGTGCCTCCACGTATAGGGCTTTGTGGTACAGACGATGGGCCAGGTCAGCCGTACCGGCAGTTTCGTGTGCTGTTCACCGCGTTCGTATTTATACCCCACTGGTTTCCCTTGGATTTGCACGAAAGGTTTGTCAATCCGCCCCCGTAGGCGAAGTTTCGAAAGATTCTCTTGGAAGTCCATGCGCGTTGTGAAATTACTTTACTAATAAATAATTTATAAGATGATAAAATTACTGTGCGATTATAATGGTGCAATATAAATGGGTCGCATTATCGAATACCACCATGGGTGTGTTCATGGCGACCATAAACCAGACGATACTGCTCATTTCACTGCCTGACATATTCAGGGGGATAAACATGAGCCCGGTTGCGCCAGGCAATTTCCAGTATCTTCTCTGGATACTGCTCGGGTTCAACATAGTGACTGCAACCCTTCTCCTGACCTTTGGAAGGCTCTCAGACATGTTTGGCAGGATCCGCCTTTTCAACATGGGTTTCGCCATCTTTACCATAGGCTCAGTTCTGCTCTACTTCACCCCGGTGAAGATCATAAGCCCACAGATGTCAGCCCAGTACATGATTATAGGGAGATTCATACAGGGATTCGGAGCGGCATTCCTCTTCTCAAACAGTGCAGCGATACTCACGGATGCATTTCCCGCACGGGAGAGAGGAACTGCCCTGGGAATCAACTCCATTGCGGCAATCGGAGGCTCATTCATCGGGATCATACTCGGCGGAGTGCTTGCAATATTCGACTGGAGGTACGTCTTCCTGGTCAGCGTGCCAGTTGGAATACTCGGGACAATCTGGTCATACCTCAAGCTGAAGGACACATCAACAAGGGACAGGAAGCAGAGAATCGACTACGTCGGGAACCTGCTATTCGCCGGCGGCCTTACGCTGATACTCATAGGCATAATATACGGTCTTCTGCCATACGGAAGCTCTACAATGGGCTGGCACAACCCATTAGTCCTGATGGCCTTCGGCATAGGCGGAGCATCCATGGTTGCATTCCCGCTTGTTGAGCTGAAGGTTGCATACCCCATGTTCAGAATGTCCCTGTTCAAGCTCAGGGCATTCTCAATGGGCAATTTTGCGGGTTTGCTGTCAGCAATGGCCAGGGGCGGAGTAATGATCATGCTGATAATCCTACTTCAGGGCATATGGCTCCCACTCCATGGATACAGCTTCAAGGTAACGCCGTTCTGGGCGGGCATATACATGGTTCCAATGACCATCGGGTTCATGGTAATGAGCCCAATCGGGGGCAAGCTGTCCGACAAGTTCGGTGCCAAGTTTCTGGCAACACTGGGCATGGGAATAGTTGCCGTGGCATTCTTCGCACTCACACTTCTGCCCTACATGTTTGATTACACATGGTTTGCCATCACGCTTTTCGTTATGGGAGTGGGAAACGGGCTCTTTGCCGCGCCCAATGCAGCAGCGATCATGAACTCCGTTCCTTCAGAAACCAGGGGCGTGTCCTCAGGAATGAGGGCTACACTGATGAATACGGGAATGACGATCAGCATAGGAATGTTCTTCGCAGTAGTCATTACCGCACTCTCCGGAGGGCTACCGGGGGCATTTGCAACTTCGCTTTCCAAGGCAGGCGCCACCTCACTTATACCGGAATTCCAGCACATACCGCCAACCATCGCCATATTTTCGGCCTTCCTTGGCATCAACCCTGTAAGCTCAATACTCTCGAATCTTCCAAGTTCGGTGACTTCCCAGCTCAGTTCAGGGCTGATAAGCACCCTTGAGACGAAAACCTGGTTCCCGCATGCCATTGCGCCTGCTTTCATGGGGGCCCTGCATGTGGCATTCTACATAGGTATGGCCCTGGCCATTGTGGCTGGCATAACATCATACATGAGGGGAGGTATATACATCCACGAGGAAAACAATCCTGCTTCAGCGGGGGAGCAGACTGGACCCGGGGAGATCAAGAAACCAGGCTCGTATGCACATAGGGGACCGCCTTATGAAGCGGGTGACGGGGAATCTAACCCTAGCACCGATGCGGGGTACAGGAAGTGAGAGAAATGATCGAGGAAGGACAACGAGACGGCCTTGTGGAACTATGGAGGGCATTCGCCTCAGCCTGGAAAAAATGGTACAGGAAGGCGGAAGAGAACATTTCGCCCCTTGACATCTCCATTCACGAGTACAGGATGATGAGCTATCTGGTAGAGAACGGCCCCACCTCCATGGCCAGGCTTGCCAACTCCATTGACGTATCACAGGGGTGGATAACCAGCATGGTGGACAGGCTTGAGGCCAAGTCCATGGTTCGCAGGACCAGGAACGACGAGGACTGGAGGATAATCAGGATTGAAGTGCTGCCAGAAGGCGCACAGACGATCGACAGGGCCAAGGAGCTGCACCTCCAGATCGTTAGGAGAACCATGGGCCGGTTTTCCGAAAATGATCAGCAGAAGTTCATGGAACTTCTCATAAAGCTTGCCTCGGGTCTGGAGGAATGAGGCGAATGCCGGACCCCTTTCCTTGCAGTTTTCAGAATCTTGTGCAGGATACAGGGGAACCCTAGAAAAAGGTCACCCGGAGTGGTACGGGCAAGGATTGCGCAGACTCAACATTAACAAAGAACAATCAAATACGTGGTAGTGATTCTTGAGCGTCTTTTTGGATAAAGAGACATCGGGTGAGAAGATGCAAAAGACATCTA
>JBJKRS010000106.1:0-16434 GCA_046704525.1 Thermoplasmataceae archaeon | reverse complement strand
GCAGGCTCCGGTGAGGAATATGGCTCCGGGTCTGAGAATATACTTATGACTGAGCCAGTTTCTAGACTGAAGAATTGGTTCAGGTACCTTGTCAAGACTGTAAATATACGGATAGGGAGCAAAGAGGTCACCCCAGAGGAAGCCATATACTACATCGCTACAAAAAGCAGAGAAATGGGCTTCAGTAGTGCGACATACACAATACTGATAAAGATCCTGCAGCTTTTTACCGACGAAGAGATCGTTGAGATATTCGGCAGTTCAATAGGGCCCTCACTTATCAAGCAGATGGACAGCAATTGAAGCCAACGTCTCTCTTGACGACTGGCATACTGTAGCTTGCTGTTCGGAGTGTTTAAATAGCTTCTGAAATTTGTCCGGGGAAAGTGTACTTTGTTCACTTGATATCCATTCTGAAACTATTATAGTTAATATATCCCTCTTACATAGCACTGAATGGAGCAGAAGCTGGATCTGATTGACACAACGAGGATCTCCAACTCCAAGAGTCTCAGAATGTCCATGCCTAGACGAATTGCAGAACAACTAGGAGCGGGTCCAAAAGACATTATAGGCTTTTATCTTACGGACGAAGGGGACGTAATCATCAAGAAGTTGCGTTGAGGGTTTTCTTCACACAACACCTCTTTTTTCATAGACTGCTGTTTACTCTCTATTGTTTCCTGTAAATCCGCATATGTTCAATGACGTACCACTCTCCATCCTTTTCGTTGATTCTTTCTGCGCGCCACTTGAATTCATTTTTTGAATATCATGGAATATCCATTTTTCCCTGCCTTCATCTGCTGTAAGGACTATTTCATCTTCAACACTCAGGCCCGTGAACATCCTGATCTCGTTTTGGCCGGGAGATATCCATATACTCCGCCACTGATCTCTTTCTGAATCAAAGTACCTGACCGTAGTGCCGGCACTCCCCGATCCATGGGCTTCACCAGCAACTCCGATCCAAACGTCCTGTACTGCTGTGCCGCCCAGTATCCATCCCCAGTGCAATTCTCCATGACTCGTTCCCCATGATCCGTCCTTCTTGAGGAACCTGCACTCCCTGATCTCCCAGTCCCCCACAAATTGGCCGAACAGCATCAGTTTGTCACGCAATTCTTTCTTTGGGCCTTGGGAGTGAAGGCCTGCAATGTTTCTCTGCAATTTGAATTGCCTCCTTGATGATGTACCTGAAGGAAGGATAAAAGATGAGGACAGAAATATTGGGGCTTCATCTTCCCCGGGTTTTGCCTGTCACAGGCGGATGGATGCTCCTCCCGTGTTGGATAGTGAAGTATTATAACCAACTCACTTCATGTATCAAGGTTAAATCTGGAGGTGCAAAGCCGTGGATTTGAGCAGGAAACAGGTCAAGGAGATCAGAAAGCTACTAAAGAACGGGGCAAATGTGCCGGATATTTGCTCCAAATACAACATAGCCCCCGAAACCTGGCGAGAAGTCACAATGAGATATGAATTCTACAAATGAATACACACTTCCTTCCCTGGTGTCAGCAAACTGTCCTCTTTAGCAGATCAGTATCAGCAAGTAGTGTCCGCACGGAAATTGGCACTCCATAGTTCCTCTAATTTCTGGTGAAACAGGCAGAAGAGGCGCGTCAGTGATGCCCTGTTCCGAAAGTTTGCGCAAGGGTATGCAGGGCCATAGTTCAGTCGAACAGAAAAACTAATTAGACTTACAAACGTAAATCAAGCGTGGAGGAGAAGGTTTTGTGCACTGGTACAGAACAGTGTGGAAAAGACAATGAGATTGCACAGACAGGGAAGATAACAGGAGATGACCTGTCTGCATCTTCTGATTCCAGTCCGAATGCCCATAGCCTTACTCTTCTGCACAGGAGTGGTTGAGGGGTGGATTTTCTTATTTCATTAGAAATTATCCTAACTGTTTCCGCTTTGACTTTGATGTCTATTATCGCTTATGTGTTGATCTCGAGACGGTATTCGTCGATGAGAATAACAAGGAAACAGCTACTGGATACATTACCCGCGGCTTTGATACTGCCTGTTGTCCCGCTGACGCTCTTTTTCCTGTTTAATCCTCAACACGTGAATATGAGTGAGCCTTTGACGTATGCCGGGGAGCTCTTTTTCTTTGCCGTATTTGTTTTTGTGTCCAGTTTCTGGGGGTTCTTCTTACATTTTGGTAAAAAGAACCTGGCAAGTTCCCATAGATAACGCTCCAGGCTTTAACGGCAATAAGCTGTCAAGGATTACGAGCGGCTGAAGGCGAGTTATTGCAAACGGCTGGAAGCCTCCGCAGATGAGTGTTTAGAGGAAGTGGTTAAATTCACGAGTATGGGCGATACCATTGTGGAGCAAGTGACTAGACTTAAAGTGCCTGACCTTAGGATGTTGCATTTAAGCAAATACGGCTCTCTCTTTTGAGCATGTTCCTTGACTTGAAGAGGGTGTGAAAACCGTTGCTTTCGCTTGTTGGGAGCGAGATGGTCCAATAGTGTCACATCCACGTATATTTGCGTGTACATGACAAGAAAAGTTGCATCAGAAGATCTGTGGAACTGTGGAACGATTATTCCTCATCAGTTGTCAGATGCACAGGGTTCTAATAACCGGCGAACTGTAAATTACAGAGCGCGAGGAGGGGGACTCGAACCCCCGATCTCATAAGAGAAACAGCTTAGCAGGCTGCCGCCGTACCACTGGGCCATCCTCGCCTAGGCGCCGTATCTGTCCTGGAGGTCGTTAGCCACCTGCTCAAGAACTTCCTCGAAGTCTTCATTCTCAAGTGTGATGACCTCTCCGGAAGCAAGTGTGATGGTGACATAATATGTCTCTCCATCCTTTGAAATTTCGACCTCTGCAAGTTTGTCGCTCATAATATCGACCGGTAATTGAGACCCATGTATTATTTTTTGCTCCTTGACCTGCGAAGGATTGATTGTTCTTTTCAGCAGATCTCTCACGGCTCAACACTGCATAAGAAGTGTGCTGCAAGATATATATATCGGTAAATGCTAAGTTCCTTGGGAGGTGCTCCGCTTGTTAAGCTTCATTAAGAGAAAAGACTACGACGACGATGAAGATGATGAAGAGGACGACGACGAATTTTAACCCCCTATGACAGCTTAACGGGACCAGGGGGCTGCATTGCAGCTTTCCAGAGGTCCTTTTTTGTGTCCCGTTTATCTGCGATTGAATTAGCATTAATATGTAAAGTGAATACTGAAGTTACAGCTCTTCAGGAGGGCATCAGTAATGGAGGGACGTACTTTATCGGCATTCGAGCACCTTGACCCGAGAATAGCCAAAATGCTGAAGTCCAGAGGCATATCTGAGCCCACTGATGCACAGAGCGGAATGATCCCAGTAGTCCTGGAGGGCAAGAATGCATTACTTCTCTCTCCAACTGGGAGCGGAAAAACCGAGGCAGCCATACTGCCACTGTTCCACAAGATACTCAATGATGAGCCTACCCCCATCTCAACGCTTTACATCACGCCACTCAGGGCACTTAATAGAGACATGCTCGGCAGACTGATAGAGTATGGAGAGGAACTCGGAATCAGGACCCAGGTCAGGCACAGTGATATATCGGCCTCTGCCAGGCGGCAGATTGTCACCCATCCGGCTGACATCCTCATTACCACGCCAGAGTCACTGCAGATTCTACTCAATGGCAAGAGGCTGAGGCAAATCATCAGGAATGTTCGCTATGTCGTAGTTGACGAACTCCATGAGGCTGCCCAGAATGAGCGCGGTTCACAGCTTGCCATCGCGCTTGAGCGTCTGAGGTCTGTGGCCGGTGATTTCCAGAGGATTGGCCTGTCAGCAACAGTGGGAAATGCAGAGGAACTTTCCGAATTTCTTTCCCCAACAAAGAAGGCTGAGATCATAAAGGTCGACATAGAGAAGAAGCTTGAAATGTCGCTCCTGATCCCACCGGATTCGGGAGAGCAAGAGGCGGAGGTCATGGGATGCGATCCTGGATATGCGGGAGCCATAACTTACATGTGGTCCCTGATCAGCAGGCACAGTGGCACGCTTGTCTTCGTGAACACCAGGAGTGCAGCGGAAGACATAGCATTCAGGCTCCGCCTCTGGCTCAATGATCCCCCTGTCCAGGTACACCATGGCTCGCTTTCAAAGTCTTCCAGAGAAGCAGCTGAGCAGGACTTCAAAGCTGGGAAGATCAAGGCCCTCATCTGCACATCGTCCCTGGAGCTGGGGATCGACATAGGCTCCGCAGATCTCGTAATACAATTCAATTCCTCCAGGCAGATCAACAAGCTGATCCAGAGAGTTGGCAGGTCGGGGCACTGGATTCAGAAAGTCTCCCGCGGCCACATCATTTGCAGCGACATCATAGAGCTTGAGGAAGCTATGGCAATTGTCTCCCATATACGAGGGGGGCATCTGGAGGACATCCAGATTCGCAGAAATTCACTGGCGACTGTTGCCAACCAGATCATGAATGAGCTTCACTTCACTGGTGGAATAGCGCGCCGGGACATGCTCAACTTGGTCAGGAGCGCATATCCCTTCCGCAAGCTTGAGGATGAGGAATTCGATAACCTCATAGAATTCCTTGCCTCCATTGACCGAATATGGATAGACGGAGACAGAATAGGAAAGAAGAGGGGCTCCCTGAGGTACTACATACAGAACATTTCCATGATACCCAGCGAGAAGAACTACAAGGTCATAGACACAATAAACAGGAAGTTCATCGGCACCCTTGACGAAAGGTATGTCGTCAACGAGATAGAGCCCGGGAGCTACTTTGTCATGAAAGGAACCACCTGGCGGACCATCAGGATAGACGAGGAGAAAATACTTGTTGAGCCCTTCTCCACGGCCGCTATTGCACCGAAGTGGTCCGGGGAGGAAATCCCTGTGCTCCTGGACGTGACAAGCAAGGTATCACAGAACAGGGAGGGCAGAGTGATCCTGGATGAAGTGGACGAAGGTTCCCGGCCCCTAATGGAGGAATGGTACGACAAGGGTCCCGGAACCCTTGATCAGGTAGTGATAGAATCTTACGGTTCAGAAATAATCATACAGATTCTGCTGGGCACCAGGGCAAACTTCGCCCTGGCCGAGATCCTCTCCAGCCTGATCGCCGCCATGACGGGGGAGAGTGTGGAGGTGGACTTCTCGCCATACCACATATACCTGAGGAGCTCGAGGAAGATCAAGGCGGAGGATGTTAAGAACATAATCCTGGGCGTCAAGCCCGAGATGATCGAGTCCTACATCAGAGGTGTGGCGCGGAGATCAAGGTTCTTCTCTTCTGTCTTCTTGTACGAAGCGAAAAAATTCAGCATAGTAAGCAACGATGCCGACATGAGCAGGTTCAGGTTTGAGAAGCTCGTAGAGGCATATCACGACACACCGGTATACAGTGACTCGATCAGGAAGCTCATGTCTGATTACATGGACATGGCGACCCTCCATGACTATCTTGGAAGAATTCACGAAGAAATAGGGTTCGTCCTCCGTGATGGAATGTCCGAATCTACCAAGGTCTTCCTCTCCCATTATTCCGAAAGAGTGTCACCGCTCAAGCCGACAAAGACCATTCTTGAATCGGTCCTGAAGAGGATCAAGAATGAAGAGGTCACGCTGTACTGCACCCGCTGCAAGAACGTGAGAACCCAGAAAATCAGGGAAATAGATACCATCAAATGCCCAATCTGCGGGAGCTACCTGGTTGCCTCCCTCTCCCCCTTTGAGAGGGATCTCCTCGGAAAGGCCGAGGGAGAAAGCAGAGAAGCCCAGAAGACAAAGAAGAGGCTGATCAAGAATGCCCATCTCGTCAGGGAGAGGGGCATGAATGCGATTATGGTCATGGCCGCCAGGGGAATCGGGCCTGAAACCGGCTCAAGGCTTCTCGAGGTCAGCTATGCCAGTGACGAGGATTTCGTGCGTGCAATCCTGAACGCAGAGATGGACTTTGCCAGAAACAGGAGATTCTGGGACTAAGCTGCACCAGAACATTTATTTAGAGCCATTTAGTAGACTAGTCCGATGGCTCTGGCAGAACCAAGAGTTTTTTCACTTCTGGAGCAGTACAGGATGAAAAACTTGTCTGTCCCTATTGTTGTTGAGGGGAAGAATGATGTTTCCAGCCTCAGGAGCATAGAGTTCAGCGGGCAGATAATACAGGTCAACTCGGGTGAGAGCATTCTTCACTTCTCAGAGAATCTCGCAGAGGAGTACGGGGAGATCATTATCCTGACTGATTTCGACAGAAAGGGGAAGACTCTTAAGAGGATGATCCAAAATTACCTGGTCAGCTCTGGCGTCAAGGCAGATACCTATCTCTGGGACTATTTCTGCAAGAGGTCGCCCATTGCCACCGTTGAGGAACTTCCCTCAGAAGTTGCAAGGATCAAGAGGGAATTCGGGTACTACGGTGCCCTTGGAGCTATGGACCCTTACTGGCGGGGCCGAAGGTTGCCAAATAACAAATAATACCCACATATTCCTTTTTTTGAATCTAATGGTTTCCAATGTCAAGGTGACTTTTCTAGGCACAGGAGGATCATGGCCTGTTCCTCAAAGGGGGCTTCCCTCAGTAGCGATTCAGGTCGATGAGATCACATGCCTCTTCGATTGCGGTGAAGGGACTCAAAAGCAGATCATGAGGAGCCCTATCTCTTTCATGAGGGTGAACAAGGTTTTCATCACCCACTTCCACGGAGACCATTTTCTGGGCCTGCTGGGGCTTATCCAGAGCATGTCATTCAACAACAGGACAGAGGAACTTGAGGTCTATGGCCCTCCCGGGGCAGTGAGAATACTCTCCAATGCACTCAATGTTGGTTACTACACACTCGGGTTCGACGTGAAGATTACCCAGCTTTACCCTGGAAAAACATATGACTTTGACAAATTTGCAATCAGGACTCACTGGAACGACCACCCCGTGCCTGCACTGGCATATTCTCTGGAGGAAAAGGACCTCGTCAAGATAGACAAGGAAGCCGCGGATCGCCTAGGGATTCCGTCAAGGAGGCTGGAGGAACTCAGGAACCAGGGGGCAATCATCTACAATGGGAGAACAGTAAAGCTGGAGGAGGTTGCAATGGGCCTCAGGAAAGGCAGGAAAATCGTCTATACCGGCGATACCAGGCCAATGGAATCCATGAAGGAGTTCTCAAGGGATGCGGACGTCCTGATACACGATACATCGACAGATTCATCACTGGAGCCAACTGTCAATGTGTACGGGCACACTTCATCCAGACAGGCCGCAGAGATTGCAAGAGATGCTGGAGTGAAGAAGCTGTACCTCTTCCACTACAGTCCCAGAGTTGTGGACACGAATACACTGCTTGAGGAGGCCAGGGGTATATTTCCGGGCTCCGAGCTAAGCACAGATCTGCTGGAAGTCGAAGTGAAAAAAAGGACTGAGATAACCCCGCTCAGTTAGATGAAGATTCGGAAGCGTCTGATATTCGCTTCAAGGCGTTTTCAGTGCCTTCCTTGAAATGCTTCTCGATGGAAGAGCGCCCGAACATCAGAGTCGGAGAAAGTTTGACATTCCACTCTGTTTTCAGCTTGCTTATGCCATCGTCATTGGTAATTGTCGTGGTCTTCTCGCCCCTGAAGGGACCCTTGAGGTAATCCTCTGTCACTGTCAGGCCGGGCTTGTCCAGTTCAATCTTCATGGTGCCAGTGCCGGGAAAAGCGAATTTTACCCTGAACGTACCGTCATTGAGTTCCTCCAGGTCCCTGGTGCCCTTCCAGAACTCCGGGACACGCTTCCACTCAGAGATTATCCTCCATAAATCCTCTGGAGTCGCCTTGCTTGTCTGTTCACAGCTGAATCTCACATCTCTAAGCCCCATTTCTGCATGCGTGATGGGATCAGACTACTAAGACCAATCGTTTTCCCAGAATTCAGAGATTAATGCCCGTTTTCCCCTGGTAGTGCCCGGATCTCTCTCCATAGAGCATGTCCGCGGGCGAGTCCAGCTCCATGAAAATGATCTGGGCTATTGTGGAGCCTTTCTGTACCCTTATGATATTCGAGGATGCATTGAAGAATGCCAAAGTGAGTGAACCCCTGAAACCGGCGTCCACGTACCCGAATGATCCGATCACCCCCTTTCTTGCATATGAGGACCGAATGAATATCTGCCCACCTATGCCGGGCGGGAGATTGAAGACCTCAAGAGACGATACCCAGAACGGAGCAGCAGGGGTTACCTCCACCGACTCGCATTCAGGGGATTCCTGGGTCCTGACTGATCCAATTGTGATATCATACCCGTTTGGAGTGACATTCTCGCCCACAAAATTTTCCAATTTTAGGTCGCCTGCGCGGGCCATCCGGGTAATCCTGGTGTCGTTGAGCACAGCCATTATGAGACCACATCCCCGGGACTTCTTATTTTCCTTTCCCTTCCTGACAGGATCAGGTATAGCACAACCGCAACGGCAAATGAGACAAAGTAGCTGATGTCGACTCCGCCCAGAAAGGCAGCAATAGGTGCTGTGAGAGATGCGGACGGTGCCATGAAAGGTATGGAAACCGCTATTGCAGCTACATAGGAAATCACCCCAGGCCACCTTGTACTGGCATATCTTGAAGTGTCGTGGCCGGACTTGCCGTTCACATTGAACAAGTCGCATAGCACCACGCCAATCCATGGAGTTATCCAGTAGTCAAGGACAAGGAGGAATGATTCGTAGAAATGGTAGAACCTTCCATACCCGATTATTGAAATGATCATGACTACAATTGATACCAGTATCACTAGATTTGTTCGCCTTATCCTTACTCCTGCTGTCTTGAGCGAGACTGAGTTGGAATACAGGTTGAGGGAGTTGGCCGAGAGCCCGCCTAGGAAAAGGGCGAGCATGCCGATAACCCCGAATCTCCCGAGAATGGAGTAAAGGTCTCCTGCCGGATTTCCGGAAGCTCCGCCGCTTATGATCGCCACCATGAGGCCAGCCGCTTCAAGCCAGAAAGACGCAACGGCACCACCTATGAAGGTGTATGCGAATACTTTCCTTTCAGACCCCCCTGGCCTGACATACCTGGAATAATCTGATGCATACGGGCTCCATGACATTAGATATGAAAATGAGACTGCAACTGTGATTCCGATTCCCACCGAAACGGGAACCACAGGGGATGAGGAATATGACGAGGCTATGTCGAAGTGTGCGAAGGAGTAGATGGTGAGGAATGCGAACATTATGCCCAGGACGAAGGACATAACCTTCTCGAAACCATGGATTGCCTTTCCGCCAAGGAATGCTGCAATCGCTACCACGATCACCGAGATTGCTATGGATACGATGTAGTTCAGCCCAGAGAAGGCAGTTGAAAGGGCCAGCGAAGCTATGACTATGTTCACGGTCAGCCACCCTCCCGTGTTGCTCCACTGCAGCAGTGATATGATCTTCCCCGGGAGCCTGCCCATGGACCGCATTCCAAGAAGCATCTGCGGCAGCCCGGTTTTTGGCCCCATGGCACTCATGAGTGCAAGCAGGGCACCTCCCAGTATATTGCCTACAGCTAGTGCGATTATGCTGTCGCCAATGGACATTCCCAGAGAAATCGGGATGAACCCGAGGGCAAAATCTGCGACAGTCAGGTTTGAAGCGAACCAGAGGTAGAATGTTGATATCTCCTTCTGTGTCCTTCCAGAAGTGGAGGATTCATCATCTGGGCCTTTGCCTGAAACCTTTTCTGAACCGAACAGGTGTTCGCTCATCCCAGCACAATAGATTAGGGATATTAATACAATTGTGAAGGAAATCCGGATTTTTCCATCAAGGCGTTAGATGTTCAGGATAATGAAACGTACTGAGCTAGAGGCTCACTGTTTGGAAAAGACTTTAATATTCAAGCGCCATAAATCTAGAGATGGATATCAAACCACGAGTTGAGGCACTTCTTTACGCCACTGAGACTCCTATATCGATATCCGACATGGCACTCATGCTTTCATCCAACAAGGACCTCGTCATGAAAGCACTGAAGAAGCTCACCAGAGAATACAACTCTAACAATTCCGCCCTTGAGATAATGAGGAACGGCTTCAGGTACAAGCTCCAGCTGAGAAAGGAGTATGTACAGGATGTGCAGTCCGTTTCAGAAAGGGAGTTTTCCAGTACTGAGCTTCAGACGCTTGGCTACATAGCAGCAAACTCTGATACAAAGAAGGGCGACCTCAAGCTGGCTGTGGGCTGGAGATACATGGAACAGGTTGAGAGCTTGAAGAGAAAAGGCATGATCTATTCACGGAAGTACCGCAACACTGAACTGTACAATGTGACTAAAAAATTTTATGAGTACTTCGACATAAGCAAGGGAAAGCTCCATTCCCTTGTGAAGAAGAGCGTGGATGGTCAGGAGAATGTCGACTAGGGTTTTGCTTGTAGGTGGAGGAGGCCGTGAAGATGCAGTTGCAAGAAAGTTGTCGCAGGGTGGCGCAGAAATCTACAGCGTCCTGAAAAACAGCAACCCCTCCATAATCTCAGTCAGCAGCAAGCACCTGATCCACGATGAGCTTGATTTCGAAGAGATCGCAAGCTTTGCATTGGAGAACAAGGTTGAGCTTGCTTTTATCGGACCGGATCCTGTGCTGGAGACTCCGCTTGCAGACAAGCTTGTTGAGATGGGGATAAAGGTAGCCTCGCCCTCCAGGAGTGCTGCCAGGATTGAGACATCCAAGGCGTTCATGAGGGATTTCATGGAGAGAAACAGAATCCCAGGCAACGTTGAGTTCAAGGTTTTTGACAGGGCTGACCTCGCTGAGAGGTTCATCATGAGTTCAGGGAAGGATTATGCGATCAAGCCCCTTGGACTCACAGGTGGAAAGGGTGTCCGCGTGATGGGAGTACACCTTGCCAACCGTGAGGAAGCCTGCTCCTATGCGGGACACCTGATTGAAAAGTACGGCAAGGTGCTTATAGAGGACAGGATTTCAGGTGAGGAATTCTCCCTTCAGGTCCTTTCTGACGGAAGAAGCATCCTGCCCTTTCCTCTGGTGCAGGACTACAAGAGGGCGTACGAGGGGGACAAGGGCCCAAACACCGGTGGAATGGGTGCCATATCGGATTCTGATGGTAGCTTGCCTTTCATATCCAGAGATGTGGCTTCCCAGGCCAGGACAATTATGGAAAAGATCGCGAGTGCGATGAGCGATGAGGGGATTCCCTTCAAGGGCGTGATGTACGGGCAGTTCATGCAGGTGGAAGGGGAGGCCAAGATAGTTGAGGTAAATGCCAGATTTGCTGATCCCGAAGGGATAAATGTCCTGTCCATCCTCGAGGACAGCCTTCTTGAGCTTCTCGAGGAAGTGGCTGACGGAAAGCTCCGCAAGACCTTGAATTTCAGGCACGAAGCAACCGTGCTCAAATACGTGGTCCCGGTTGGATACGGCTCGGACCCCAAGCCTGGTGAACTGAGGATCTCAGAGAAGCCTCTTCCCGAAAATTTCATGATATACTATGCAGCAGTCTCAGGCACCATAAATGCAGTAAAGATGGGCACATCAAGATCGCTTGCCCTGGTGGGCTTTGGAGGCTCAATTCCTGAAGCCTCAAAGGCGGTTGAAGACAATCTCTGGAGAATCGAAGGGCCCTATTACATGCGCCACGACATAGGGACTGAAGAGATGCTCCGCAGCAAGTCTCAGTGAATGATGCTGGAAAGCCCGAGTATCCTTGGGGAGAGATTAGGGCTTGAAACCAGCAGTTTTTTGTGATATGCTGCTACAGGCTTCTCAAGCTTGATTTCACCGTTCCTGATAAAGCCCCTCTGGTAGCGCATCTGGTCGCTGACGAACACCTCCATTTCATCCTGGACTCTGTGCTTCACCATGGGGTGTATTGTTGGAGGCTCCAGCGAATCTGACATGTCCAGTGGCTCAGTTGTAAGGAGCATCCCCCTTTCGAGCTCATCTGCATCGACATTCTTCAGGGCCAGGCCGACCCGTGAACCCTCTGGTGCAGCCTCCTGATCTTCGTCGTGCATCTGGATAGACCTGATCTGCACCTCCTTTCCCGGTCCTGACATGAACAGCTTCTGGTGTTTTTTAAGTGTGCCTTCCACCACGAAACCGAGAGCCACTGTGCCAACGCTCTTGACCTTGAAGAAGTGGTCAATGATCACTGCTGTATTTTCAGAGGCACTTCTTTCCAGTGTGATGCCGTTCAGCTTTTCCATGAGTTCCATGGGGTTGCCGCTGAAAAATTCGTACCCTTCTGCAACCGTCCCCTTGACTATCCTTGAAATATTCTCCTTCGCTGATTCCTCCGATATTGTGATGAAGCCCTTCTTCTTCCCAAGAAGGTCCAGCGCTAGGATCACTTCGCCAAACTGCCTGTCAATCTTGTCCCCGCCGATCACAGATATATCTGACACGCTGATGCAGTCTGTAAGAGAGGATAGCTTCTCAGGATATCTTGAAGGTTCCATGAAGGTGGTTATCCTGTCCCCGTCCTTTCTGTGATGTATTGTTATGTCACTTTCTGTCCCTTTTTTTGAGACTATGCGCAGAAACTCAGGCGAGTTGTAGACAAACACAGTTGATGATTCCATCAGTGGTTCGGCCTCCCGTCATTGGAATAAGACATAACACAGTCAGCAAGGCATTCCACAAAACTTTCACTGTCGTTGGGGAGCCCGGTGCGGTAGTAATCTTTCCCTGAATCCCGGACCTTCCCTCCGAATTCGTAGTCCAGGTCGTAGAGGATCTCAAGATGGTCGTACACGAAACCGAGAGGTATCGCGACCAATTCATTGCCCATTTCTCCGCGTCGTTCAGCAAAGACATCATAGACTGAAGGCTCAAGCCATGTGCTGCCGTACCTGCCCCTGCTCTGGAATCCAGGAGCATAATGCTTCATCCCGAGTTCCCTGGCAAGATTGTCAGCGGACTTGAAGAATGCGTCCCGGTATGATATCTCAGGATTCCGCATTGTAGGCAGGCTGTGTGCAGAAAAGAGGTAAAACGCATCATTCCCGTGCTCTTGAATCTCACTTTCCAGCACCTCTGACCATGATTCAGTGAATAGGGGACTTTCGCTGAAACCGTTTATCAGGTCAATTTCAGCATCAATCCCGACCTCACCAAGCGCACTTGAGAGCGGGAGACGGTAGGATGATTCCACGTTATCTGAGGGGAAGGGAAAGAGAGGAAGGCCGACAATTCAGTCAGGTGAAAATCCGGACATGTCCGTGACTGCATCATGGAGGGTAGGCTTCCAGTGCTTGTTTCCCAGGAATACCTCGTAATCCCCGTTTCTTTCCAGCTTTCTTGAGAGTTTTGCTAAGATGTTTTCTATTATTGAGTTTGAGGGGGACCTGCCATTGAACATCCTGTATTTCTTGGTGTTCTCCTCAACTGCATAATCAGGAACTGGCTTTCCCTCGTATATTCCTTCGAGGTATTCCATCACTTCGTCCATGCTTGTGGGACTGCCATAAGCCATCAAGAGCACTGCTGTCCTCATGTTGTCACCTGAATGCGTGAACGTAATTTACTATTGACCTCAGGTTCGCCGGCGGAGTGCTTGGAAGAACACCATGGCCAAGATTGAATATGAATTTCTTATCGTTCCCGATGTCCTCGAGAATCCTGCGTGTCTCAGGCACATAGTCTTTTCCGGCAGCAGTGACTGGATCAAGGTTTCCCTGCAGGACGAACCGATCTCCAACAGCCTCCCTGACCCGGCTGAGCCTGATTCTCCAATCCATGCTAATGGCGTCAACGCTCAGATCCCTGAGTCTATCGAGGTGCCCTGCAAGGCCAGTCCCGAAATATATCAGCGGTTTCCCCTCCCTGTGAATTGCCTGCAGAGAAGGGCCAAGAAAAGAATCCACATAATCGGAGAAGGCGTATGGTGAGAGTGACCCGGCCCAGCTGTCAAACACCTGGACTGCGTCCACTCCTGCATGAATCTGGAGCTTTGCGTATTCTGATACCATTCCGGATATGAGGCCCATTGCTTCTGCATATGTGTCCTTCCTCTCCTCCATGAATACCTTTGTTGAAGCCAGGTCCCTGTCAGATCGTCCATTTGCCGCATAAGACAGGAGCGTTATTGGCCCTCCAGTGAATCCTATCAGGGGCACTTCGGGGTGCAGTTCCTTGAATTTCCTTATGCTTTCCCCCACTGGGTATTCCAGATTGGCCGAAGAAAATTTCCGGATGCTGTTCATGTCCGGGCGCTCCCTGAGCGAATTCTCAATAATGGGTCCGACACCTTCCTTGAATGTGACCTTGAAGCCCATTCCCTCAAGCGGGATCATGATGTCCGAAAAGAGTATGCCTGCCTCGACACCGAGGGATCGGACCGGCTGGGCAGTCACTTCTGCTACTGTGGAAGGATCCTTGCAGATCTCCTGTATGGACCTGCCCTCCCTCACTTTCTGGTATTCTGGAAGGTATCTGCCAGCCTGGCGCATAAACCAGACCGGAATCCTCTCCGGTTCCTCTCCGTCCAGGACCTGGAGGAACGAATTAATGCCTGCCACCCTCCTCTTGCTTTCTCGTTTCCGCACTTAGAGGGGGAAACTGGGATTTCCCTGTCATGGTGGCGGTATTGCGAATTAATATTTATGGGATTATGAAAAAGTCCCTCATGGTCTCGTTCTCCTGATTGTTCTGGGGAACGGTATTGCGTCCTTAATGTTGTTGAGCCCCATTATCCACATAGCTACCCTGTCCAGGCCAAGGCCGAATCCGGAGTGGGGGATGCTGCCGTACTTCCTGAGATCTGTGTACCAGTAGTAGTCCTCCTTGTTCAGCTTCGCCTCATCCATCCTCCTTTCCAGGACGTCGAGCTCCCATATCCTCTCTCCTCCGCCTACCACTTCCCCGTAACCCTCCGGGGCCAGCATGTCATGGCAGAGGACTTCTTTCGGGTTCTCCGGATCTGGACGGTGGTAGAATGATTTCTGGTCAGCTGGATAATGGGTCACGAATATCGGTTTGTCGAAATGTGACATGAGTTCCCTTTCCTCGTCAGCCCCGAGATCTGTGCCATACTTGAAGTCAAGCCCCCACTCGTCCCTCGCCCTCTTCATCAGATCGCCGTACCTGATCCTCTCAAATGGAGCCTTGATCTTCTTGAGCTTCTTGATGTCCCTTCCAAGGAACTTGAGTTCTTCCTCATTGTTTCTGACAACCTCCTGGACCATGTATTCCATCATCCTTTCTTCAACGTCCATGAGATCATCGTTGTGTAGCCAGGCTGCCTCTATTTCGGCATGCCAGTACTCCGTCAGGTGCCTCCTGGTTCTGGACTTTTCAGCCCTGAAGCTCGGAGCGATGGTGAAAACCTTCTCGAGGCTGAATATAAGGCTTTCCAGATAGAACTGAGCACTCTGGGACAGGCTGACCTCATCCCCGAAGAAAGGAACCTTGAACAGTGTTGAGCCGCCCTCTGCCGCTGTCGACACCATGAACGGCGTCTGGACCTGGTAGTATCCCTCGCCGTAGTAGAAGTCCGCGAATGCCTTGAACAACGTTGATCTTATCTTCAGCACAGCGGTGAATTCACGGCTCCTCACCCAGAGATGCCTGATATCCAGCAGGAAGTCCTCGCTCTGGTCCTTTGCAATCGGGAAACTGTCATTTCTGTGATACAGCGTGAAGCTCTTCATCTGAACCTCATACCCCGTTATTGCCCTATCGTCCTGCTTCACCGTGCCCGTGATTTCAATGCTGCTCTCAATTGTCAGTGATGCAAGAGTATTGAATTCTTCAGGAGTGAAAGTCTCGGAATTGGCAACCGTCTGTACAACTCCGCTTCCGTCTCGGAGTATGACAAAGGCTATCTTGCCGCTGCTCCTGATCCTGTAGACCCAGCCCCGGATGGATACCTCCTTCCCGACTGAGTCATTGTTCAAAATAGAGGCTATCTCTTGCATTCTTCACGCAATGATGAAATGTTTTATAAACGTAGGCTTTGGGCAAAACTGCCGTTGCCGGATTCCGCGCAGTGTTTGCTATCATCCTCAATAGGATCGTTCCACTTCAATGGTGCCATCAGAATACTTCCGGGAAAAGCACAGGGTAAGTGAAATCACTTGAGTAGCCGTAATCCTCGGGATCCTTGCCTGACCCCTTCTTCAGAAGAGCAATTGCTTTTCCGTACATGCTCACCGCAGTGTCGTGCTCATCCATCTGATGATGCGTCATGGAGGCTGCCACGATTATGGCACCCTGTAGCGATGTTTTCTCTTTCCCACCGGATGCCTTCCAGAGGTCTTCCAGAACTGTGTGAGCCTCCCAGTACCTTTCTTCCGAAAACATCTGCCTGGCCTCTGCGATGATTTCATCCTTTTTCTGCAATCTGGATCTGAAGTATTCTTCGTCGTATTTTACGTCCTCTTCGTTTAGCTTTCTCGACTCCACTTTCCCATCAAACCTGCTGAAGAACTTTTCGGCCAACTCCGGGTCAGATGTGTGG
>JBJKRS010000105.1:0-9062 GCA_046704525.1 Thermoplasmataceae archaeon | reverse complement strand
GTTTCAAATCCTCTGTTTCCAAGATTTCTGTGGACCCGAAGGGAGGGAAGGCTGAAGTTGAGCATGAGGACGAGTCCGGACTGACTGGATTCCGTGTGAGCCTTCCTGCTGTTTTTTCCGTCAGCGAGAAGATAAACCGCGCCAGAAAGATAGATGACGGAACTCCACAGATGTACGACAGGGTTGAAATTGTTGACTCCGGATACCTTGGAATTAAAGTATCAGGCTCTGACGACTCTCCAACAGTCGTTCAGGGAACCGAGAAGATCGAGAGCGAAAGGGGGGCGCAATTCATTCCGTTCGACGAAGAGGCAAATTCCAAAGTGATGAGCATAATCGGGAGAGGAACCTCAGGAAACACTGGGCCTGAGCATATCAAGCTGGGAAAGATGGCTGGCCATGGGCCCATAATAATGGGTGTGGCTTTGGATGACCCGCAAGCGTCCATGGAAATCGCAGGAAAGATTTCCGAACTTGCCCTTGAAGGCGAAATGGATGTAATAATGGCAGGAAACATCGACCCTGCGAAGCTCAGGGGCATGAGCTGCCACAAGTATATTCAGATCAGCGGAAGGGAGAGCGATGTAATCGCACCCGAGATCGCAGACATCATAAGGAAGCTAGAGCCCAAGCATGTAGTCTACCCGTCAACAAATTCGGGAAGGGAGATATCGGCCTTTGTGGCCGCCACAATGGGACTGGGGCTCACCGCAGACTGCATTGACCTGAGCATCAAGGACGGAAAGCTTGTCCAGTACAAGCCTGCCTTCGGGGGAGGCATAGTTGCATCAATCACCTCAAGGACAGTTCCGGATATGGCCACCGTAAGGCCTGGGATGTTCAGGAAAAGAGTGGCGGACTCTGAATTTGAAATAGAGGAAGTCACGCCGAAGGGCCAGAGCAGGTACGAAAACCTCGGCTTTGAGCCTGTATCGTCAGATTTCAAGCCACTGGGGGCCTCTGAAACTGTAATCGGAGTCGGGAGAGGATTGAAGAGCAAAGGAAATCTTCCCGACGTAATGAAGCTTGCAGGAATGCTCAATGCCAGTGTGGGCGGGACACGCCCAATCGTTGACATGAGATGGATGCCAAGGCAGCAGCAGATAGGGCTGACGGGGACTTCAATATCACCCAAGACATACATAACACTGGGTGTGTCAGGCCAGGACAATCATGTGGTCGGAATTCGATATGCAGGAAAAGTGATCGCAGTTGATACCGACATGAATGCTCCCATTTTCAGGCACGCAGACTATGGAATAATAGCAGATGCCAAAGAGTTCGTTGCTGGATTCCTGGATTACCTCTCACGCCAGGAGCCCGGTTGATGGGACCATGCAGCATACCATCCCCATTCCCCCTCATAGGGGTCCATTCTCCTGCCCCTGCGCCTGCTTTTTTCAGTAATCTGCAGGAACAGGCCAAGTGCAAACAGTATTCCGGCAATGAGCTGTGCGACTAGGTTGCCCAGTCCCATGCTTATGAATGCAAACCATACAGCAAATGCACCGATTACTCCTGCAATCCCTACAACGATCTTGTTGTACAGGATATAGGTGACTGAGAAGACCAGAAGGAAAACAATGACGGCAGCAACGAAGTGCCCCGGGTAAAGGGTCTGGGCAACAAGGTAAGAAAGATAAGAGAAACCAAGGGAAAGGAAGACTCTCACGAGGAATGTCAGGAGAACAGCCCCGACAACTGCCCCGATTATGTAAATGAGATCAACAGGCAGTCCGCCCACCGATACCATCGAGGCAACATAGTGGGCAAATATAAACCCGAAATATGCTCCAAGAACTGCGAAAATGAACTTCCAGCTGTAGTTTCCCTTGAATATGAGTGCAATGCCTATTGCGAAAAGAACAAGAAGTGACAGCAACGAATAGGGCTGCGGGAAGAGGCCCGGAAAATAGACCCAGTGGTACAGGTAGTATTCGATACCTGAGAGTGAAACAGGAACGGCACTCATTGACAGTACGTATAGATTCTTATACTTATTAAGTCTTTTAGTTGTCTGCCATTGCCGGAACCAAAGTATTGCAGTGTCATGCCTTCTTCAATACCGCTCTGCAGGGAGCTCCGTCTGACGACATTTTAAGGGGCAGGCACATGAACTCGTAGGATCCCGGCTCTACGTCTTTGAGGCTGAGCCCCTCCACGATAATGGCGCCGTTCCCAAGGAGTTCCTTGTGCACCACGGGCTCCTTGCTCCCGAACCTCTCTATTGAAAGATAGTCCACCCCCACAAGTTTCACACCGTCACCAACCAACTTCCTTGCCGCCTGGAGGGTAAGGTACGTGAATGTAGTGTCAAAACTGCCGTACAGCTCAGAATTCCTCGTCCTGAACAGAACAATGTCCTCATGGCTCCCCGGGATGTCCTCGGGGCCAATGGACGGCCCTTCGACTCCAATGACGGATGCTTTTCCGAAAAATTTCTCCAGTGGAATCTCATCAGCTTTCTTTCCGTCCGGTATCATGTGAAATGGGGCATCAAAATGTGTTCCGCTGTGCGTCTCCATCATGACCCTCATTATATGGACATGATTATTCTCATGCGTGTAGTACTCGTATTCCTCGTATCTTGCATCACCAGGATAGGTGATCAGATTCCTTGACAGCGGCAGGCTGATGTCGATCATGTTCAGGAGTACGTGCTCATTGTATGTCTATTGTTCCATCTGGCTCAGCTCTGCTTTTTTCTGAGCCTAGCACCTCTTCTGGTTCTGACAACATCGTGGCCGCAGACCCTGCAGGTGGAGACCTGCCGGGAGTATATCCTGTGGCAGCCGCCGCATCGGTATTTCCAGGTCACTTCGTCCCTTATCTCTGAGATCCCTGCCCCGAGGCTCTGGACGCCCATTCTGGAAGCAACATTCTGTATCGCATAATCATCTGATATTATAGTTGAGCCAGTCTCATGGGCCAGCGCCAGTACGTCTATGTCAACAGAGGAGAGTACTTCCAGGTCCCCTGTGCCCCTTGCTGCCTCCCTTACAGCCTCGATGGATGAGACGGAGGGCGACATGATTTTCAAAGAGTCCTCAAGTGATTCAAGCATGCCCCGAAGTTTTCCCTTCCTGATCTCTCCCATGACTGAGGGAGAGATTATGACGTCGCCGGAAGCCAGGTTGAATCTTCTGGAAAGAATCGCAGATGTGTCCAGCACATACTTCATGTCAGCCCGCCCGGGCAATTGTGTGATGCATGAATGCACCACACCCTGCCTTCACCTCTCACTTATTGGTATGTATTTTTTCAGCTCAGTTTCGCCGACGTAGCGGGCTTTTGGCCTGAAAAGGCGGTTGTCCGAAAGGTACTCCAGCGCACGTGCCACCCATCCAGAAGTCCTACCGAGGGCAAAAATCGGTGTGAATATCTCAGGCTGGAAACCCATTGAGAAGTATATCATTCCGGAGTAGAAATCCACGTTCGGGAAGATTCCCTTTCCTCCGAGCTTGCTGATCATCACGTCCTCTATCTTCTGGGCGGCCCCGAATAGCTCCAGGGTGTTGTTCTTTTCAGCAACATACTTGGCATACTCCTTCAGTATCTTCGCCCTGGGATCATATACCTTGTACACACGGTGGCCGAAGCCCATGATCTTCTCCTTGTTCTCGATCATCTTTCCAATTACGCTTTCGGCGTTGCCAGGGCTGCCCACTTTCCTTATCAGAGCCAGAGCCCTCTCGTTTGCCCCTCCGTGTAGTGGACCCTTGAGTGTCGATATTGCAGACGTTACTGCGGAATACATGTCCGAGAGTGTTGAAATCGTCAGCATCGCCGAGAAGGTTGATGCATTCATTCCGTGGTCTGCGTGGAGAATAAGGGCAGTGTCGAGCATTTTTGCCTCAATGGTGTCTGGCTTGCGCCCAAGTGCCATGTGGAAGAAATTAGACGAATATGAGAGATCGGGATCCGGCTTGATGAACTCCTTTCCCTGGGAAGCCCTGTTTATAGCGCCAACAATCGTGGGCATCTTTGCAATTAGCCTTATGCTGATGTCCTCCTGCTTAGATATGTCGGGCTCAACGCTTCCCTGGTCCTTCCCGCCTATGTATGAGACAACAGTCCTCAGTGCAGACATCGGGTGCGATTTCCTGCCCAGGTCAGAAATGAGGCTGTATACGTCATCATCAATAGGCATCAGTTCCCTGAGCTTGGAGACATATTCCTCATACTCTTTCCTGTCCGGTAGCTTTCCCTTCAAGAGAAGATATGAAACTTCCTCAAAGTTCGAGTTCTCCGTAAGTGTGCCTATCTCGTAACCCCTGTAGACAAGTTTGCCGTTGAGACCATCCACGTAACCGATCCTCGTCTCAGCTGCAACGACACCCTCAAGGCCGCGCGAAAACTGTGTTTCCTGAACATTGTTATCGGCCATTCTTGACATCTCCTGTGACATGTACATATCAGAATTGCTAATAATGTTTCAGAAACCTCTGTTTCTGGAAAGGATCAACGCATGAACCGGTGATTTTCTGATGTGCACGCGCCTATTTGCTGCTGCCCTTTGAAACTTCTCCGCTCTTTCCAGATTCTTCTTCCTTCAGGATACGCTTTATGATCTGGCCGTCCATGTTCTTCGGGAGTTCGTTCCTGAATTCATAAACTGCTGGCCTCTTGTACTCCGAGAGCTGATCTTCGCAGAGATCCCGCAATTCCTTTTCTGTGACTTTCTCACCCTCCACGGGAGCGATGAAGGCCTTGATGATCTCACCCTTTTTCTCATCGGGAAGCCCGATGACCGCTGCTTCCTTCACTTTTGAACTCTGCTGGAGCACTTCCTCCACTTCAGTGGCCGAAACCATGGAGCTGTCAGAGACGATGGCTTCCCTTCTCCTTTCATGCAGGAAATAGAAGCCGTCCCTGTCCTTTCTTGCGATGTCGCCTGTTAGGAACCACTCCCCGTCCATTACCTCTGCGGTTGCATCGGGGTTGTTCCAGTACTCCTTCATCACCTGGTTTCCTCTGATTGCAAGAATGCCTGTTCCCCCTTCTCCTGCATCCTTGCCCGTGTCCTCGTCAATGATCCTCGCCTCCGTCCCATCCATGGGAACGCCGATAGAGCCGTATTTCCTTTTCTTCCTGTCCAGCGGGTTTATGTGGGAGACGCCTGTGAGTTCCCTCGTACCGTACGTGGTCACTATGCTTGAGCCTGTAACTTCCTCAAACCTTTTGGCAAACTCCTCCGTTATCGTGTCTCCTCCGGAAATGAAGACCTTTACCATTCCCAGCCTGTACTTGAGAAGGTCTTTCTTCTCGAGAACCGACCGGAATACGGAAGGGCTGCCGACAAAATAGTCGCAAAGATACTCCTTGATGGATGAGAGGATGTCATCCAGATCCCTGTGGTTCCTGATAAGCACGCTTGTGGATCCAACATGAAGAGGAACAAGAAGGGAAATCACGAGGCTGAAGACGTGCGTAAAAGGCACTGATGCAATAGTGACTGTCCTTCTCTCTATTTTTGGAAACCATTCCGAAAGTGCTGAAATGTTTGAATACAGGTTTCTCACAGTGAGTGAGGCAGCCCTGGGAGACTTCGAGGTGCTGCCTGAATATGCCAGGAGGACGACATCATCCGGCGAGTATTGTTCCGGAGGGCCTACGTCCGGAGTGTAGACAAGATCAGAAAATTTTACGGCTGACCCGATTGTGCCCTCGTCCAGGTAATGCAGGCCATGCTTCAGCGCCCTCCTCATGGCCGATCCCAGCGATATGAAGTCCTCCATCCTGGTAACAATTATCTTCACATTTTCCCCGGATGCCTCCCTGACTTCCTGGAACAGGGAGGAGGTTGTAACGATGAATTCCATGCCGCTGTGGCCGATGATGGTTTCTATCTCCCGCCTGCTGCTTCTGGGATTCATAGGCACGCTTATTGCGCCCAGTTTCGATGCTGCAAAGAGTGATATTCCGAGCTGAGGGCAGTTGGGAAGAAGAAGGCCTATCCTTGAGCCCTTTGATACAGAATAATTGGTGCGCAGAGTTTCAGCCATGGAGTCCACCATTCTAAGTACCATGTCATAGGTGTACCTTCTCCTGACAAAGACGAGGAATGGAGTGCTCCTGTTCTTCTCTGCCGAAGCCACAAGCATGTCATAGAGCGACTTTGCCTCCGTCATGGCTTCAAGTGCTTCTTTACTCTCAGTGGACTGGGGATTCCCTGTATTTTCCGGCACCGTTTAAGAACTCATACAGCGATAATAAACTTTTTTCCGCTCAGCGTTTCCTGTTGCCGGATGCCCATTCTATGCTTCCCTTCATTACAGCGGGAACCGATTCCAGCATGTCATCAATGCCATACCAGTATGATTTCAACTCATACGCCCGCTCTGCTGCCTTCTTGTTGATGTATGCACCCATTACTGCCGCCCTGAACGGCTCTATCCCGCGGGAGGCGCAGGCTGCTATTATCCCAGCCAGCATGTCCCCGGTTCCGCCCATGGTCATCCTTGGGTTTCCCCCTCTCACAATTATGGTCCTCTTGCCGTCAGTCACCACGTCTTCCTCGCCCTTCAGGACAATAATGCACCCATTCTTCCTGGCAAAAGCCTCTGCATTGTCCTTTGAGGCCCCCTCCCCGGCGAGGATCTGGAACTCCCTGTGGTGTGGAGTGAAGACAGGCATTTTTCCGGAAAGGCTTCCCTTGATGGTTGAGGCGAGTTTGATTCCGTCTGCGTCAATGACCAGCGGGGAGCGAGACTTCTTCACCACCTCCTTCATCGCATTCAGGGACTCTTTTCCCTGGCCCATTCCGGGGCCAACTAGAACTGCCCTGTGGGAAAGAAGCTCCTCTTCCCACTTCCCTTCCAGGGCAGATGTGTCCCTGACTATCAGGTACGGGCTGTATGACGCGACGATCTGGTAGTTTCTTCCTGAAACATAGATCCTTACAAGATCTGTAGCCATGCTGAGGGCAGCCAGCCCTGATATGACTGATGAGCCGTAGTACTCCCAGCCTCCCAGTATTGCAAGCGTCCCGTTCATGCCCTTGTGCGATGAACCGCTGGGCTGCCTGTAATACACCAAATCTCCGGGCCCTGCATAGTTCCTGACCTCTTCCGGGATCCCGATGTCGCAGACCTCAATTTTTCCGCTGTTGGAAGGATCCATTCCCTCCTTTACATCTGTAAATGTCACCGTATAATCCGGTTTCACTGAAACTTTCGTGCCCATCCCTGACGGGACATCCACCGAAATGACAGGTTTACCGCACCCGTTGATTTCATGAATTGCTTCTGCGTATGGAGGCCGTGGTTCCCCAGATATGCCGATGCCGAAGACTGCATCAAGCACCGCGTCCGATTCGCTGAGAATCCTCGGAAGTGACCTGAATGGCTCAACCCGTCCTTTGTAATTCTTCAGTGCAATTTTTGCCTCTCTGGTCTTGACAGAAGATCTTCCCTTCACAATTACAGCGGTGACCTCGTAATCTTCCCTGAGGCCTTCAAGGGCAGCAACGCCGTCCCCGCCATTGTTGCCCGTGCCGCATACAGCACATATCTTCGAGCCTGCCGGAATCACCCTCCTCACCAGCTCGGCGATGCACCGGCCCGCATTCTCCATGAGAGGCATGGCATCTCCGTGAAGGATCGCATAGTTGATGTCATCCCTCTTCACGTCGAGATAGTCCATCATGCAGTGAAAAATACGAATCACGATAAAAGGTTGTCATTCGTTCGCCTATTTTATGATCTTCCCCGTGGCAATCTTCCACATGTAGAGATCGAAAATGCCTGGCTCAAGATCCACCCTGGAAGCAAGATCCACTATTGTTTCCTCATTCCTGTAGTACTCCTTCCTGGAGACTGCCTTGGGCATCCTGAAGTTGTACTCCCTCGAGAGCATGCCCATGATGTGCTTGTCCAGTATTGCGAAGTCGAAGACACCCACGTTTCTGAGGAAATGAGAGGCCTCCTTGTAACCTATTCCCTTGACATTCTCAACAAGATATTCCCTCAGCGCTGGCCTGTCCTTCATTTTCAGGAGGGCGGGGAGCTCGTCCAGAATCCACCTGGCACTTGCTATGAATTCACTCCTCACATTGTAGAACCTGTATTTGATCCTCTTGAGTTCCTTTGCCAGGTATTGAGGTTCATAGTTGATGAATCCGTCAATCCCGATCAGGCTCTGGGTCCTGATCCCCATTTCTGCAGAGGTATTTGCAGTCAGGAGGCAGAAGCAGAGCTCTCCAAAAAGCTCCTCCTTCGTTCCCGATCCGATGCGCCTGAAGTCCCGGGCCCTGCTCTCAATTATCCCGGCAACCTCTGACCCCATCAGTGCCTGCACCTCTTCCAGTATCGGCATAAAACCTGTTCGCCTTGTTTTCCCGGTGAAATATTATGCAGATAGATAATAGTTGCCAGAGCATATTCCCGCAAACTCACAGGGGAAAGAAGTCTTCCAGGTGCCGGTTGCCTGACATGCTGATTTTCCTGTAACTTATCCTGAATTCCCTTCTCCTGGACAACCAGTCCTCAAAGCTCTCGTCATCCAGCGTCCTCGACCTGAGGATCTCCATGTAGCACCCGGAGCAATACATGCCAGAGAAAATCAGGGAGGTGCAGATAATACAATGATGCTTTGCTGACATGTAAGGCTCACCATAGGGTGCCTGTTTAAACTTTTTTTGCAGCCGACAATTCGGCTGACACTGTTTTATATACAACCTGTGAGCGATTTAAATTTGTTTTTCCACGCCTTTGCTGATCGCTATTTTTTAATCCATACAGAATAAATTGGGCCGCCTCAATCGTCCTTGTACGCGGTGTCAGCATCCTCTCCGCCCTTGAAAAACATGGCCATGGCTGAGTAGAAATCCTCGAATCCTGTGAGGTCCTTGGAAGAGACGGGGTAAATCCTGGTTAGCATGTCGCTTTCCCTGAATGCGTCCAGTATCGCAGAGAAGTAGTCTTTTACCATCTCCTGCTTCTCCTCCAGGAAAGCATCTTTCAGCAGATCCACGTCTGCCTCCCATCTCACAACTTCCTCTATTTCTGATTCCGGCACAAGATCAACCTTGTTGAGGACCAGGAGCATGGGCTTGTAGAACC
>JBJKRS010000104.1:0-5883 GCA_046704525.1 Thermoplasmataceae archaeon | reverse complement strand
TCTCTGTCCTGTATTCTTCAATCGTTCTTGAATCCAGGACTTTGGAGCCAAGGTCTCCTGAAATCCTTACGCTCACTGTCTCCTCATTCCTGACCTCGTCAGAGCTGTAGGCAAGCTTCCCGGAATTTATGATGGCCACTCTGTCACAGACTTCCTGAGCCTCGCTCAACAGGTGCGTGCTCAGTATGACTATGTGATCCCCGTTTCGAGAGATGTTGCGGATAATCTCCCTGACCTCCTTCATCCCTTTCGGGTCAAGGCCAGAGGTAGGCTCGTCCAGCACAAGAATTCCGGGATCACAAAGCATGGATGCCGCTATCCCGAGCCTCTGCTTCATTCCGCTCGAGTAGTTTCCAGTCTTCCTGTCAAGGAACTTGGAGGACCCGGTGAGTTTTGCAACCCTTTCTATCTCCCTGTCGCACTCATTCTTGCTGAATCCGCGTATACGGCAGACGAACCTCAGGGATTCGTACCCTGTAAGGTAGGGGTAGAATTCAGGACTCTCAAGTAGGCACCCGACTTGAGAAAGCACCTTCTTCTGGTTGTACTGCACATCGGTTCCATTAATTAGTATCTGTCCAGAACTCGGTCTGAGAACACCGGTTAAGAGCTTCAGAAGCGTGGTCTTGCCTGCACCGTTTGGTCCAAGGAGGCCCAGTACCATTGGCCTGTCCACTTCCATGCTCACATTATCCAGTGCCTTCAATGAGCCGAATGACTTTGAGATTGACTTTATGCTCACTGAGAAACTCACTTCACTTCCCTCCTCTCAAAAATCAGTAGAGCGGCGATGTATGCTGCAACGGTGTAAACGCCCATCACCAGTGAGGACCTGATAATGTCTGCATTGCCAGCAGGGGAGATCGACCCTCCTGTAGATATGGAACCAAAGGATTCGTTCACAAAAATTCTCTGTACTATTTCTGCTGCGTTGCTCAGCAGGAAGTATGCGTTGTAATTGTAAAGCAAGACAAAAACGAAGTTTGCAGCGTTGAAAACAAGGAAGTAAAGCACAAAGACTGTGATATATGCATACAGGTTCTTGCTGAACATGCTGCTTACAAGAAATGTCAGCGAGGTCAGTGAAAAAGAGAATAGAATAAGCATCAGGTAAGATTTGTAGAACTGATAGGAAGGAAACGACTGGTACAGCGCCCCAAGCACCACAGCCTCGAAAAGAATGTAAATCGAAACCACGATGAGTGTTACAGCAACCGCTGCGAGGTACTTCCCGCTAAGAAGGGTGTATCTTCCCGTGGGCAGGGAGTATATGTGCAACGCGGTCTTGGACTCTATTTCACTTGAAACTGCCGGGGATCCGAAGAATACTGATGCGAAGACAGGAAGGTATACAAGAAGAAAAGACCACAAGAACGAAAAGATTCGCAGCTTCTCACTCTTCGGCAGAGAGTTGATGTTTACTCCACTCAGGAAAGGAGGCAGGCTGTTTGAATACCTGATGCTCAGGTATGCCATCAGAGACGAGATGAACAGAATCAGTATAAGCATCAGGTAGAAGCTCCTTGATCTGTAATAGTTGGTGAAATAGTGCGAGAATACAACGCCGAGTTGCCTTGCTGCTGACATTATAGGCCCAACCTCTGAAGAGTGGAAGTGGCAGTGTTCATTAGCTGGCCAACAGTGTAGTTGCCGTCAATTGCAACTGTCAGGCTGTGCGGCCTGGAAATTACAGTGAAGTTGTACGCTAAATTTCCCTGGTATGTGAAGGAGCCGAGAGAATTGTTGCCGCTGAAACTCAGGTATACAGAGGAGTGGCCGTCAGAGATGTTACCGGTCACATAATTTATGCCCGACAGGTTGAGCGGGGATGCGTAGAACGTGAAATTGCTCGCGCTGTCAAGGAATTTCCTAGCATTATCTGAAAAGGTGTTACCAGTCTGGAATGAGGATATTGAACTCTTAACCGCACTCAAATTGCCTATCACCATCCCTGCTGCACCGGAATCCGCGGCGTAGAGGTTTCCAGAGAGATTCAGCGGAAGTCCTGCCACAATGGTAAGGAGGCTTCCTCCAATGTAACTGCTGAACCCCGATATGCTTGAAAGGCTGAAATTTGTAACAAGGTAAATCTGCTGGTTGCTGAACATTCCAAACTGGGTCACGCTCGTGGGTGAAGAAGAATTGCCGGAGGTGAGTTCAATTCCAGCCTGGAAGGTCGAAACATCTACTGGCAGAATTATGGCGAAGGACCCATTTTCCGAGAAGACATAGAGGCTAGTGCCGTTAACGTTCGCCTGCAGAACAGCATTGGGCTGTGCCGGTATGTAGCTGAACGGGTCAGACTGTTTCCCAATGGTCCGGGTCTGCTGAATAATAAGATACGCAGATGGTATGACAACTGCCGCTGCAATGACAATCACCAGAAGCCTCTTGACCAGAGGGGTCATATTTTGTCATCATTTTCGCCTACTTAAACACAGTCTCTAGGTCCTTCTGCAATGCATAAGAGATCGGGCCATTTGAAGCGAATGCATTGTTGACCTGAATATAACGCCCACTCTGAAACTCATTCCATTGCCCCGGAGACACCATAATAATCCCATTCCTTGGAGATACTTGGACTGAATGCCTCATGGCTTGACACAACTCCACGATGCAGTAGCTGGCCCACCATGTGGGCAGCGTAAGCAGGAGCTCCAGATGCACCGGGTGAGTTGTAGTTGAGTATGTGCAGTGAGGACTCTCCAAACACGACCTTGGCATCAGGGACGAAGCCGTGTGAATCGACCATTGAGGACCTAACGCCAGAGATGCCCCTTACAGTTAGGTACGACTCATCCAGTGCAGGTATGAATTTCCTGACCCTGGCCGCCATTTCACTTCGGTAAAGGGAGCTCTTCCATTCGGCTGACACTAGGGAGAGGAACTCTGCATTGAATGCAAGTCTTATCTTCGGTCCAAGGGGCCTCTTCATTAAGTTTGCAATGAGCGAATCTGTTCCGGACTGTGATCTGGAATAGGCCTCGGGACCCGAAACGAGAACAGCGTTAGGTCCTATCTCCCTGATGCCACTACTTCTTACGATGAAATGCGGGTCCAGAAATGGATATCCCTGGTGCCTTGGCACGGAGTATATGTTGCGCTTTATTCTTGTAGCAAATGCGGGGTTAACTCTCCAGTACTCCCCACGGAAGAAGAACTCTGCGTACTTACCTGCGTAACCCATATTGTGCGCCAAGTCCAGTGCAGAACCACCGCTTGCATTTACCATAAAATCAGCATGTACAGTCTTCTCCCCCTCAGGGGTATCTATTGCCATGCTCACTCCCTGTCCATCCTCTGCTGCTCTTCTCAGTCTGGAGCCAAATAGTATCCTTGAAGGGCCGTTTCCCGCACGTTCGGAGAGGGCAGAAGTGAGCGCTCCGAAATCGGTTGAGACATCGCTCTTTGAAAAAAATGCACCTGCACAGTGAACATCATTTTCAAGTTCAGACACCTGCTCTCCGGAGAGAACCTCGAATTCTGCCTCTTTCATACCGTTCTCGATGGCCCATTTCCTGTACTTGTCAATCGCTGGAAGATATTCTTCCTCGTAAGCAACTTCGATAGTGCCGCATTCGTTCCACGGAATGCCTGCTGACATGGCAAGCTCTTTCCACATGTTCCTTGAAATAAGGGCTGAGGAGGCCTGGGTATGTCTCTTCTCGGGATCAAGGTAAAAGGGACTGTGTATGACTCCTGTGTTTCTTGTGGTTGTCTGTTGACCCACATTCGATCCTTTTTCGACCAGGAATACCTTCAGTTTTTCCTGTCTGGTCAGCCAGAAATACAGGGACACTCCTAGAACGCCGCCTCCGACTATGGCCACATCACAACTTATCCTGTCAGATTTCAGACTGCCCGATGCCACAGAATCAATCATGGGAGAACCGGAGGGTTAAGAAATATTTCCACCGGTGTTATTTTGTCAGATATTGCCAGAATTGGAGTTGGTATAGCACACTCAGACAGATTAATACTAAATGCATTCCATATAGGATACTATATCTATAAAGGGAATCATTTAAATAGCAAGATGGAAATAAACCCCCAATGGAACACAAGAGCACACTCACTGAAGTAGCCTACAGGCATATTTTTGATGGTATTGTCTCGGGCAAGTACAGGGTGGGCCAGACTCTCAGTATAGATAAGCTATCAGCTACCCTTGACATGAGCAAGACACCAATCAGAGAAGCTCTTGTGGAACTCGAGGGGGAGGGGCTCGTATACAGGCGGAGCAGATATTACAATGTGATGTACCTTTCAAAAGATGATGTTATAGACCTGTACGAGACCAGAATCATACTGGAGGCAGAGGCTGCCAGGCTTGCTGCACTCAGGGCATCTGACCAGCAGATGGACGACATGGACACAACTCTAAAGGCGATTGAGGACCTGTCATCCAAAGACAACCTAGATCCTCTGATACTTACAGAGCTTAATGGCAAATTTCACTGGCTTGTTGCTACTGCATGCGGAAACAAGACCATCGCAAAGTACTGCACAGACATCAGGCTCAGGCTCAAAGCCGTGAGGACAAGCCTTTTCACCAGCATGGACAGGCGTGACGACCAGCTCAAGGAACACCGTATGATCTACCAGGCTATTCTGGATCGGGACGCGGACGAAGCTCTCAGAAGGATGCTTCAGCATGAGCGCAATGTCATGAAATTCGTCGACCGCGTAGTTCTGCCTGAACTGTTCTGAGTCTTTAGGCTCAGGATGGCAATCAGGAGATTTCCGATAAGATTTAATTCTGAATGCCCTAAGTACCATGGCAGATGGATGCACTGGAGTACTTAACTGGTAAACGAGTCAAGCTTCACGAAGTGTATGCAAGTGAAACGTCGCTTTCATTCTGCACAATTAGCCAGTCTTCCCAGGAAGGCCTCAGGGAGTCACTGGACAGTATAGCGTCCATTGCAGAGGAACTCGGTTTTCCATATGAGATAATAGTAGTGGTTCCAAAATCTAGCCCCCATTCCGGGGAATATGGAAGGGGGAGGCACAACTCCGGAAAACTGTATCTCGTCAGGGAGAATACAAGATCACATGGTGAAGCCCTTCGCATCGCCTTTGAATCAAGCAGCTGCAAGTACTTCATTCCATTCAATTCATCCATAAGCTACGACATTCGATATGCCGACCTCATGCATTCATTTCTCATGAAGAAGGAGAAGAAACTCTTCCTTTCCGAGCTGCCGGTCATTCACAGGGATCTTGTAAAGGATGCGGGAGGCTACAGGGACCTTAACTACGGGTACGACATTGACCTTTACAGTAGGATTGCAATGCTGTATGGAATCGTTGCATACCCTGCCTTGTTCAACACCATTCCCATCGTTTCACCGCCGCCTTCCCGCAGAGACTCAGCTTCATCAGAAGGAAAGGAGGCTAGGAACATAACAGACCACATCATCGCATGCAATTATGATCTCGGGGACACTCTCGCCCTTTATTGCGGGGAATCTGGAAGTCGTAAACCAGGAAAGACGATATTTTACTCATTGCTCTATGCATTTTCCCGTCTCTCTAAAGTGAAGCCGTACAGGTTTGACAGGAACAATTATCTTGTGCTGATGGAGAATGTCTTCGAATCACTAATCCTAAGGGATTATGCAAGATATGGAATGGAAGATATCAAGGCAAATATGATGCTCACTTCTGGAGAGGTGAAATACCTGAAGAACAGGAGCAAGCTGTACCGGGACGTTCTTTTCTCAATGAGCCAGTACGTTGTGGAAAACTAAATAATATACTCTAAGTTTAATTACATAAGTAATAACTATTTTGCCATTATTCACAGTTGTGTCATTTGTTTATAAGTTACTCTTGCCTCTAATTCTCATTATACTTATCGCACCTATCGGACATATTCCC
>JBJKRS010000103.1:0-13907 GCA_046704525.1 Thermoplasmataceae archaeon | reverse complement strand
AATGAAGGGCATGTCAGGGGGAAAGAGAAGCTCGAGGAGGTTCTCCAGTGGTGCATGGACCTTGACATCAAGATTGTAACTGTCTACGCTTTTTCCACTGAGAATTTCAGGAGGGAGAAGAATGAGGTTGATTTCCTGTTCAGGATGATCAATGATGCCTTCCTTGACCTCACGGCTGATGAGAGGGTCTTCAAGAACAGGATTAACGTGCGGGTTATAGGAGATACTTCCAGGCTTCCTGATTTCCTGAAGGAAACGATCAGGAACACGGAGGCCATAACCAAGAAGCATGACAAGTTCAGACTCAATCTTGCCATTGGGTACAGTGGCAGGGGGGAGATAATAAACGCGATAAAGCAGATAGCATCCATGGTCAAGGAGGGAGGGCTTGAAGTAAACGACATAGATGAGGACATGTTCAGGAAATTCCTCTATGACCGGTCGCTGCCTGATCCTGATCTAATCCTGAGGACAAGTGGGGAGGAAAGGATCTCCAACTTCCTTCTATGGCAGTCCGCATACTCCGAACTATACTTCTCCGACGTGAATTTTCCGGACCTGAGGAAGATAGACTTCCTCCGGGCAATATCTGCATATCAGGCCAGGAACAGAAGGTACGGGACCTGAATTGTATATCGCAATAGATGATACGGACTCTCCAGACGGAATGTGCACCACTTTTCTTGCAACAGAGATCATAAAGGAATCCGGTTTGGATCTCATAGGTTATCCTAGGCTCGTCAGGCTTAACCCAAATATCGGCTACAAGACCAGGGGTAACGGGGCGGTTGTCCTTCGTCTCGGAAAAGGGCGGGGACAGCATACGGTTGCAGGATCAACTGACGGAAGGCAGTTGCTCTCATTCAGCAGTGAAGAAGGGGAACAGGAACGGGCAGATCTTCTGGAGCTAACAAGATCCCTGATTTCGGAGTACGCTGAGATGGATTGCAGCAACACAAATCCCGGGATGGTTGTATCATCGTCGCCTCTCCCGGTCGATCTCTACGGCATGGCTGTAAGGAAGGAGATCACCATGGAAGATGCCCTGAAGGTACTCAAGAAGGGGGGCGCAATGTACTCAGGCTTCAAGAACCGCAGAGGCATAATAGGTGCAGCATCTGCACTTTCATGGAGCGGTAAAAGGAGGACTTTCGAGGCCCTTGCATATAAGTTCCCCCGCCCAATGGATATGCCCGCGGAGCTGAAAATGGACGCAGCAAGGGCTCTAGAGCTAGGCTTCCCTGACACTTTCAATAACATTGACGAACGCAACCTCCATCCGGCTATTTTCCCCTCCGCAAAGACCCCTGTGCTCTACGGGATTAGGGGCCTTGAGCCAGCCAATCTTCTGAAGGCGGTCGATCTTCTTGATGTGGAGTTCGGCATACGGGGCGAGAGGCACATCATCTTCGAGACGAACCAGGCCACGGATGACCACATCATAAGCGATCCCGGGGAGATGGCGCCTCTGTCGTCATATTCTGTTAGCGGTGAAATCACTGGAATGCCTTTTTCAATCCGGGGCGGCCATGTCTTTGCAAGGATGAGGTGGATGGCAGGATCTGTGCTGATTGCTGCATTTGAGCCAACAAAGGAATTCCGTGGTTTTGTAAAGAATCTGCGGCCTGGTGACAGGATTCGGGCCTGGGGATCATATGACAGAGGGACATTGAAACTTGAAAAGGCCGAGCTATTCACCGTGGCCAGATATTTTAGGAGGGGGCAGCCATTCTGTGATGGCTGCGGCAAGCTCATGAAGACACATGGCAGAAATGACTTCAGGTGCAGCACCTGCGGGTCAAGGAAGAGAATGCCGGAATACCGTGAAGAGGCCAGGTCAGTATTGCCGGGAAAGGAAGAAGTTCCGGTCTGCGCGCGCAGGCACCTATCAATGCCAATAAAACTCGAGAGACAGCTTTCGGCTGGTGAACAAAGCGTAGCGGAAGGTGTGAACCCCTGATTTGCATAACAGGGGTTCCCGGCAGCGGGAAGACCACGGTAGCAACCATCCTTTCGCAGAGGGGGTACAGAATTCTGGATGCCAACCTTGAAGCGGACTCAGGAGGCTGCCTTTCGAATGGCGAAGTTGACACAGAATGCCTGAGATCCTGGCTCTCAGGAAAAGAGGCGGACGCTGTGCAGTCACACTATTCTCATCTGCTGGACTGTGAAGCCGTCGTGATCCTTGAGGCTGGCGAATCTGTACTCAGGGGCAGAATGGAGGCCCGTGGATACCCGCCAGAGAAAACCATGGAAAACATAGGGGCACAGATTTCTGGAGCAATATACTCCGAGGCACTTGAGCGGCTTCCTGCCAGAAGGATCCACATTGTGAGCACGGACAGCATGGGCCCGGAAGAGGCAGCCTCCATGGTCGAAGGCATAATGAAGGACCCGAGAAAAAGATAATCAACCCATACCCCATGTGCCCATCATGGTGCTGGACAGCTACAGGAGCAGATTCGACTCAGTGCTTGAGCCCATATCAAAGTACTTCCTGTCCATCAGTCCAAACGTGATATCTCTCATATCGGCTGGGCTGGCTGCACTGACCGGTATAATGTATTTCCTTGGAGGCTCCCTGTTTCTTGTTATAGCTTTCTTTGCGCTTATCTTCTCAGCACTGTTTGACGCAGTAGATGGAAAAGTTGCGAGAATGAGGAACATAGCCTCGAAGAAGGGGGACCTCGTTGACCATGTCTTGGACAGGTACGCGGATATATTCATACTGGTGGGCATGACGTTCAGCCCATATGGAAACATAACTGCAGGCCTTTTTGCCATCGTTGGGGTCATGCTTACAAGTTACATGGGGACACAGGCCCAGGCGCTTGGCCTTAAGCGCAACTATTCCGGCATACTCGGAAGGGCGGACAGGCTTGTAATGATGCTGGCTGCCATTATCTTGCAGATCGTAATTCCGGGGGCGTACGCTGTTTACGGTGTTGCAATAACTGTCACTGTGATCTTGCTTCTGTGGTTCGCCATAGCAGGAAACATCACGGCCCTGAAGAGGTTCGCGGATTCTGTGGCTCAGGTTTGAGACTGGATCTTTTCCACCAGCGAGACGAACTCGTCACAGTACTTCCTGGCCGTGTCCGCAGATCTGGACTGTCCGTAAACCCTCACTATGGGTTCGGTGCCCGAGGGACGGACAAGTACCCAGCCGTCGTCCCTAATGATTTTGATGCCATCGGTGAAATCTGCCTTGGTCACTGCGCTGTCCTCTGACACTGCCTTGATGAGCTTCTCCCTGTCCATCCGGAGAGGGACCTGATTCTTTGACATTGTGTAATCCGGGAGTTCAGAGATCAGTCCTGAGATCGGCTTCCCGGTAGTTGCCATAAGGCTTAGAACAAGCCCAAGGGTCATTGCACCATCGCGGCAGTACTGGTGTGCCCCGTAAATGACCCCGCCATTCTCCTCACCGCCTATGGCAGCCTCTTCAAGGATCATGGCCCTGGAAACGATAGGTGCCCCAACTTTTGTCCGAATAACCCTGGCCCCTCTTTCAGCGCATACCTCATCAATGGCATCAGAGCTGCTTATTGGGGTAACAACCTTGTCTCCTTTCTTGACAACGCTTTTCACCACAAGGGAAAGCGTTTTGTCTCCGTCTATGAATCTGCCCTTCTCATCAATGAACACAGCCCGGTCTGCATCACCGTCATGGGCCACTCCAAGATCAAACCTGCCGCTTTTCATCAGAGACATGAGGTCTCCAAGGTTCTCAGGCTTGGGCTCAGAATTCCTGGAGGAAAACCTTCCGTCCGGGTTTGCATTCAATGTCACCAGGGAGCAGTTAAGCTGCTCAAGGAGGAACGGAGTTGTCCTGAACGATGCACCGTTTCCTGTGTCCACGAGCACTCGGTAGTTCCGCCTCCGGATTGAATCCGGATCTATCCTGTCCAGTATGCCTCCAACATAGTGGTGCAGCCCTTCATTCATATGCGTAACGGTTCCTATTCGATCCCATGGGACCTTTGCAAAGGAATTCATGTGGAAGATGCCCTCGATTCTTTCCTCCTCTGCCCTGTCCAGTTCAGTCCCGTCATCAGCTATGCACTTGATGCCGTTGAATTCCGGCGGGTTGTGGGAAGCGGTAATGACGATGCCAAAAATGCCCTTTGTCTTGCAGTAGTACTGCACTGCGGGGGTTGGAAGAATGCCAAGATCCAGCACGCTCTTCCCAGATGCAAGGACTCCAGAGAGGACAGAGGACTGGACGAAGTCTCCAGTGCTTCTGGTATCACGGCCCATCGCTATCACTGACCCGGGAGCGTATTCCCCTATGCTCCTTCCAATGCGTGAGCAGAAATCAGTTGTGAGGTCAACGTTGGGAAACCCTCTTATGCCGTTTGTTCCAAAAAGCCTCTTGCTTTCCCCGTCTTTGGTGGAGACCATGGTGCATTAGCTTAGGGTGATATTTTAAAAGTTCCCTATGACACTGAACTCAGAGCTTCTCCTTCTGCAGCCTGTATGTTCTGCCCCTCCAGACAATTTCCTCCATTCTGCCTGCGATCAGCAGGTTCATTAGAAAAAGGAAGGGCAATACGAGCGTTATTACGGGCATAGCTGGAAAAATCTTCCTTGACCGCCTCGCATTGTTGTACTGGCTCAGTCCCATGGGGGCGAGGAGCAGCAAGAAAATCGGCGAGTAGAAGATAGCAAGAAACACTCCGGAGAGAAACACCACAATGGAAGCGGTGTATGTCAGCACGCCATACTGGTAGACTCTCCTGGAAGCTGATATGGAGAGCGCCGTCTGCCTGTTGGACCACTCAAAAAAGGTCTTGAAGTCATCAGGCGAGTCAACAGTCGGCTGCGCATTCCGGCTGTAACTTATCGAGAGCCCCTTGGCCTTGCATATGGAGGAAAGGGCCGTGTCGTCTGAGACAGATTCGGCAAAGATCCCGAACGAATGATCATCCATCAGATCCTTTCTGAAAGCGAGAGAACCTCCCCAACCGAACCTTGTAAGCCTGGACTCCATCATGCTCTGCCCAACGATACCCCACAGGGACTTGATCCTGGACCAGATCCCGCCTACCGGATTGAAGTATGGAAAAGTGGTGGACAGGCCTACTCTGCTGTCAGCAAGCGGAGAGACAAGGCTCCTGAGCCAGGTCGATGATACGCGAATATCTGAGTCGCAGATCACGTACGCATCGAAATCCCTCCTTTCTGAAAGGGCCGTGCTGAGGGCCATGGTCTTGCCGCTGCATTCCTTGCAGCTGAAATCGGAAACAATTCTCTCAATGGAGAGGCGGTCCAGAACCTTGACACAAGGATCTTCCTCTGAATCTACAATTGCAATCACTTCAAAACTGGGATAGTCCTGGTCCCTTACGGACCGCAGGTTCTCCTCAAGCGAGTAGTCTACTCCCCTGCAGGGAACCATCACAAGTGTTCTTGGTGAGTAATCATTGAGCGCCTCATCGGCTGGTTTCCTAGGTATCCCGATGGCAAGAAGCCCTACCGCCAGGAGCGCAAGCAGTACCAAGTACAGGTAGAACAGAAACAGGATAATTTCGCCGGCGCCCATGTCAGACTGGTATTTCAGGCCAGATTAAAACTTGTCTTCACAGAAGGGTGACATCCTCAGTGTCAACCTGGCCAACACCCTTTACTCTGCTGATGTTGGTCTCGACCTTGTCAATTCTTCCCTCTTCATCGGGAACAATTATCTCCAGCCTTATTGCCTTGAGGCCGAAACCAATCTCTTCAAGTTCCGATTTGTTGAGCTTGCAGACATTCTTTATCTCGTCCTCAACGGCGCTTTTCAATGCATTAACGTCAAGTTCATTGTCCTCGGGAAGGACTTTCAGTATAACTGCCACATCTCCCATCTTCAAAACCTCACGGACCGGTGAATTCGCATTTGGGGCATGTGTACTGCGTGGAATGCTCCCTGCAGTCCTTGCATCTACCTATTGTTTCTTCGCCACAGTTTGGGCAGTCGAATATGGAATAGCCATTATCCACGAGGCCTATTCCGCATGATGTGCAATTCTCCTTGTATTCCATCTTGTTCAATTCTCCAGCAGAGTAAGTTCGACATGCAGTGCGTGTCCTGTACGGCATGCACTGCACAAGTGTGCTGGTCGCTGAATTGGTGGAGAATATATAACCATTTTCTCAGATGTTGACCCGACCCGTTAACCCAGAATGAAGTCTGCGCGTCATCCACTACCATCGCACCTGCCTGGGGTGATCCATTTAAAAGTCCCCGCATTATCTGGCATGACCTCCCATGAACCTTACAGCCATCTTCATAAAGAACCGCCAGCAGCACGAAGAGAGAGTTGACGAGTCATTTGTGGCTTCAATGAGCCCTCTTTACCTGGGTCTCATAATTAAGCCATCAGCGGGTTTATGGGAACACTTGAAGTCAGCGGACAGAATCGACCTCGGAAAAAGTGGCGTGGACCCGGTTGAATTCAAGATCGCTTACAGGATAGAGGTGGGTGAGAACACAATCTTTTTTGTGACCCCTTCAGACAGTTCGAGACTGCCAGCTGCCGAGAAACTGGTCAATTCAGATGAATAGCCCGTTGAGCAGGTTCAGTATTATCGCTGCAACAACCATGGCTATGTAGACCTCAATGCTCCACCTGAAGATCTTCTCGCCGTCAAGTGGCGGCAGAGGAATAAGGTTGAACAGCCCGAACCACAGGTTGATGCCAGAAACCAGGAATATTCCTTGGGCAAGGTCATTTGGCAGGAAGGCGGCTGGGGCGAAAAAAAGCACACCATAAAGGGTTCCGCCGATAACAAGGTTGGTCAGGGGCCCCGCAAGTGCGGTCTTCCCTATCTGGTCTTTCCTGAATATTCCACCAATATTTACTGCACCCGGGGCGGCGATCAGAAACCTCAGGAAGGATGTGAAAATGACCAGGAGAACACCCGGGAGCCAAAGCTTGAAGAAGGCAATGCCGCCGAACCGTCGTGCAGTAAACCTGTGTGCCAGCTCATGGAGCAGGAAAGCTGTAAGGACGGAGGCAAAGCTGAACAGTGCTATAAGGGCCATGCTTCCTCCGAAGATGCTGCTTCCGGAGAACATGAAGAGGATCGTGAATGCCGCCGTGAGAGCTGCAACAGCGATCACTATGTCCTTCACCTCGGCGGTTATGAACTTCGGAATGGACCTCAATTCAACGTCCACCTTTCCTGTCTTTCTCTTCCATGTATTTCATGAGGGATATGACCTCCAGCGCATCTGATATCCCCACATCCAGGTTTACCGCCACAGCCAGAGGCTCGGGCCTAAGGTTATCCCTCAGGGCAAGCTTGAGCAGCTTTATCAGAACATCGTCATGGATCTTGGGTTCACGTACCGTCTCCATGGAACGCCTGATGTATATGTACAGGTTCTTTGCGACTATGACATCCCGGCTCGGGAGGTTGTTGAATATCACGTTGATCCTCACGTCTCTGATCGACTCTACTCTCGTTTTCTTTGCAAGTTCTTGGAACACGTCTCTCGAGAGTATCTCATATTTTTCCTCATTCACTTCGCTATAGTACTGCTCGCTCTTCAGAAAGTCGAACACCTCGTCAATCTTCTCAATAGGTATTTCTGCCTTGTAGAGGGCTTCTTTCATGCTGAAGGTCTTGCCTGCTGTGTACTCCAGCTTGAGCAACCTCCTGACATAGATCAGTATTTCACTGAACTCCCTCTTTGCGTTTATCTCCTGGAGAATCTCAGAATTCAGCTCCCGGTCCACAAGGTTGCCCTCATATTTTCCAAGAAGCTCCTCTGCCCTGTCAAATTCCTCCATTGATATGAGGCTGCGGATCAGGTACTGCGCTGAAGTCCGATCCACATATTCCTTGTTGGATTCATAGAACTTCACCACTGCACTGAAGTCCCTCTCCTCATAGTATATGCGCATCAGCCTGTTTACAAGGGCCATGCCCTGTTCGAAGCCTGTTGCATGCTTGAGCGAATTGAGAAGAAGCTCAACCGCTTCATTGACCCTCCCAAGGCTCACATATACATCCGCGAGAGATGCGACATTTGATAGGTCAGCCGGGTAGTTTTTAAGCATATTCTCCAGAATTCCCGCAGCAGACGCATTGTCTCCCGACTCAATCATCTTCTGGGCTACAAGCTTCCCGAGAAACAGGTATCCTTCACGCCTGTAAGCCTTGACCAGTGCATCTCTCACAAGCTTGTTGTGCCACAGTTTGTCCACGATGAATTCCAGCTTGTCCTCTTCACCCTGCTTCACCAGGTCTGAAGTGCTGAGAAGCTTCACGATGCCCTCTGTGTTCCCCTGGGCATAATAGAGTTTTATCTTCAGGAGTCCCGGCTCCTTCAGCTTGCTGATCAGCCTGGCTGCCTCGTCAAGGTGGCCAGTCTCAACAAGAGTGTCGGGCAGGTTAATGATCTCAAAGGCATCAGTTCCCTTTGCTATGGCAGAGTTGTAGTACTCCAGTGCATCCTCGAAATTCTTCTTTCCATAGTATGCGTCACCAACCCACAGATCTATGGTTGCGCTCTCGTTTGGCCCGCTGCAGTCAAGGAAGAATGCCAGCTTTTGCTCCTCTTTCCCAAGTTTGTCCAGAAGTTCTGCATGTATTCTTATGTCCGCAAACTCCCTCCTCTTTGCGCTGACAACCAGCTTGGAGTATTCCAGCGCGCCTTCATTGTCGCCTTCCTTCAGGCGGACATCCCTGTTCAGCTTGTTCAGCCATATGTTGTCTATGCTGTAGGACGAAAGTGCTTCTGAAAGTCCCTTTCCGGCCTTGAAATCCTCTTTTCCGGTGACATACTTATATATCTCCTCGAAATTGATGCTCTGTACTATCCCTCTATCCGCAAGTTTTACAAGAGTGTCCCTGACGTCGTCAAAGTCACCCTCGGAGAGCATAATCTCGGCTTCCAGCGTCAGGAACTCGTTGTTGGTAAGCCTTGAAAGGGCCCTCCTTATGCTCTTTCTGGCCGCACCGCTGTTCCCCTTCCTGAAATTGAGGATGGCGTCATAATAGTAATAGAAGGGATCGTTGAGCTTGCTGTCGTAGGATCTGTCCAGAACTTCCCTTGCCGCCTCGTGCTTCCCAACGTCAACAAGGGCTGCTACAACGGGGTAAATAAGCCTGGGAGAATCGGAAAGCCCGGAGACTTTCTCACCCATCCCGTATATCTGCTGGATGAGGTCCATGGTTGCCGAGACTTCCTTGAAGTAAGCATTGGAAAGGATAGTGTCAGCTTCCTCAGGCCTCTTCTTTTCCCTGAAGTCTATGCTCGCGGATGTGATGATATAACCCAGGGCAAAAGACCTGGTTGAAAGGCAAACCGCTGCTGCTTCTCCGCCGTATAGTGGTCGGACGCTGAGAAGCCTGTTGAGCACTATCTTCATTGCCACTCCTGAGGGGGGCTTGATCTCCTTCAGGAAATCAAGGATATCCTTAATCTTCTCGTCATCCCTGACAGTGTAGTATACGGCATCCAAAACGTATCCGCTGTCCACGAGCTCCGGCTTTCCCTTCATCACCTTGAGGAAAGCATGGAACTTGTTCAGGTAAATCAGGCTCGTCGCGTAAATATCAAGGTATTTCTCCCTTACAGGATCGCTGCCAATTTCATCGAGATCGTCAACTACATCCCTGTACTCCTGCTGGTCGAACAGGTATGTGAACTTGATGTCTATGGCCTCACTGTTCAGCGGATCAAGCTTGAGTATCTCAAGGGCAGTGCTGTAGGACTCGTTCCTGTCATTTATTGTGGTTTCAAGCTTCAGCTTGTACTTGAACAGGTCCAGGTTCGGGCCGAATTTTGAAATAGCATGGTCCAGGTTCTCCCCAGCCTCATCAAACAATGATGACCTGATCTCAGAATCCACCAGCATTATGTAGTCTGACAGTTCCAGTTCCGTCAGGTCACGCAGCAGGCCAATGTATTTCAGCGTCTCCTTGAACTGCTCTGACTTGTAGCTCAGGCTCGCTGCAAGCCTTATGGACACATCATCCTTGGGATAGGAGTCCACAAGCTCTGAAAGAGTTTCGGAAGCCTCGCCCTCCCTCCTTAACATGACCAGCATCCTGGCCTTCATCAGCATCAGGTCCCGGTCGTTCCTGTGTGAAGAAAGCCCGGAATTGGTGAAGAGCAGCGCCTTGCCGTACTCTGAAATCTGGTCGTATCCAGATGCAATGTCTAGGTAATCCTGCTTCCCTTCTACATCGGATGGATCAAGCCTCTCCAGGACACCCTTCAGCTTTTCCTCCTCCCCACTCTTCATGTAAAGGTTCACGAGCCTGAGAAGGTATCCAGGACTGTCACTGTGGGATGTTACACTCTCCAGAAAGGCAATCTCATTCTCTCTCGAATCTTCCGATTCCAGTGCCTCTATTATGGAGGAGTTGGTATCACTGTCCATGTCTTTCTTGCAGTATTCCGCAAAGAATTCTGCATCATACAGGCCATTTTCAGCAAGGTACCGGGCAACCTCGGAATATTTCCCGGACATCCTCGCACTCTTCCTCAGCACGTCCATGACGCCATCAGATTTTGAAAAACCAGGATCTGAAGTAACCCTGTCAATGATCTCTGTGTATGCCTCCTTGTCAAGCAGGCTGACAATCTCGTACTCACCCACGATAGAATTATTGGGGTCTATCTGGCGCACAACTTCAAGAAGCTCGTCAAGCTTGTCTGAACCAGATTTGTACACTGCTACTACAAGGTATGATATCAACTGTGATGTGTCCTCGGTTGCCGCCTCCCTGATAACTCCGGAATTCTCCCTCGAATATGACATGAGGTCAGAAAGTGCAGAATCCCTCTCTTCGGGATCGCTTGAATCCATAATGGATTCCACAAGCCCCACAAATCGCTTCAGGGACTTCTTGGCGCTCGAGGCGTCAATCATCCCACTGTAGTTTCTTGAATCTATTTTATTGTTACTGTGATTTCACAGGGCTCCCGAAAGGATCGAGTTGGTGATCAGCAGGGTTCCGTACAGCACTCCAGACACTATCCAGGACATTATTATAGAATGGTGGAACCCGAAGATGGTTTTGCCCCCGTCGGCGATTTTAAGCGCCGCACCCGCTATGAATGAATGCACAAACAGTATCAGTGAAATGAACACCTCTATCTCGAAGACAGCGTTGGCGGGCTGGCCGACAAAAATGCCGTAGTCGCTCAGGCTGGCAGTGTTGAATGTCGCAAATATTTGGTTTATGATCTGAAGGACACCGAAGGAAATGCCAAGCGCAAATGCAAGCCCGCCCGTTATTCCGTAAAGTACGCCAACGTAGGACTGGGCTGCAGCATGCCTCCTGCGCCTCATCCTGACAACCCTGTCAAAATTGTTCGCCACTATCTCTCCAGCATTGCCTGCATCTGCTCCCAGTTCAATGCTCTCAACGAATGTGCCCGAGAAGACTTCAATCAGGTGTGATCCAGTGTCGGCGCTGAAGTATTTCCACGCAGTGAGGCTGTTGACCCTGTATTTGAGCCTCCTGTAGAGGTTCCTCACATCTCGTGTCAGTATTCCAAAATCGTGAAGGATGATCGCCTTCAGTGCATCTATGAGGAGGTTTCCCCTGGCAGAAGCTGAACCTGAAAGAGACCTGATGAAACTTCCAAACATGTCATCCTGCTTCGCCACACGCCTCTCATATTTTGATCCCACATAGCTCGGGTATGCTAGGGGCGTCATGACCAGGGGAACGAGGAAGTATACCGGAACCATGTTGTAGAGTCCGGAAACATACGAAGCTATGCCTATGACTACTGAGAGGCCTCCACAGATCTTGAACAGCTTGTCAATGTGTTTCTGGATGTCTGATTTGATCCCAGTCTGGTGCCACACGGGATCATTAGGGAGCACTATCTTTATTCCGTATACTAACATGGTTTCGCCCAGCGCCACAACCAGCAGGCTCAGGGAGAGCACTTCTATGACATTCATCGGAACAAGGACGGGCATGATCATCACGAATGTTATGAGGAATGCGAAGGCAAGGAGCATGGACACGTATAGGTCCTTGTAGAGCTCGAAGGAATAGAGAGCTGACTGGTAGGTGGTCTCGAAATTACTCATAACGGTGTCAGCCTCCGTCCTGACGAAGTCATCAAAATCCTGCCCGCTATCCATTGCATGTGCGAACCTGGAGAGAAAATCTGCAAACACGTCGCTTGGGGTCTTCTCCGCCATCAGCATTGAAGCCTCGGATAGGCCTCTCTTCCAGTTCCTGACAAGATTGACTATGGTGGCGAGGTCATCTTTCACAAGGCCCAGTTTGTCCTTCTTTGAAAGTATGTCCAGCTGGGTTATTCGGTTCGAATCCGATGTGGAAAGGGTGGCAAAAGCGGTCACGAAGAACGGGATGTTTGAGTTTATGTCGTTCTTCTTGCTGTCCCTTTCTATGACTGGCTTAAGGAGAACGCCGAAGAGCAGGAGCCCGGCAAGGCTGGATCCGACAAGCATGTAGATGGAGTTTGTGTACATCCACATCATCAGCATGAAACCTGTTGCTCCCGTGGCTCCAAGCACGAGGTAGACCTGCTTGTTCTTGAACTCGAGACCTGTGAAAAGGCCTGTCCGTTTTGCTCCTCCAGCTTCCGACTCCACCATAGCAATCACCCGAATATTGGGACTCCAATGTCTCCCTTTGCGTAGAATGTCTTGACCAGGTTGAACACATCATAGTAAGAGTTGATGTTGTGGTCCAGCATGTACTTGAGAATTCTCGCCCTCTTGAACAGCTCGTCGTATATCATCTTGGGATCGGGAAGTCCGGCAGTCTGCCCGATTCTCTTCTCGAGAATGTAGCTGTTGTTCATTCCCCTGAATATGTGCCTGTCTGTAGTCGGGTCCCACTGGAACACCTGTTTTGTGGAAACTCCTCCCAGTTCCTCGAAGTAACCCTCGATCTCGTTTATGCTTGTTGTCCTCCTCAGGAATTTGCCATTCACGTAGACAGCCTGCTGTATCAAGGCTATGTTAAGGTTATCCATGAAAGTGACAGGAATGTTGATCGGAACTCCGGTGAACCTCTGTATCATCTTCTTCACCGATGCCGCGTGGAATGTTGATATAACAGGGTGGCCAGTCTGCATGGCCTGGAATGCCATTGATCCTTCTGCTCCCCTTATTTCACCTACGATGATGTAGTTGGGCCTGGACCTCAAGGCTGTCTTAAGCAGATCAAACAGCGTCACCCTGCTGTCCTCAGCTCCCCTCTCCCTGGTCACCAGCTGCTGCCACGCAGAGTGTGGTGCCCTGACCTCAGGAGTATCCTCGGCACTGAAAATCTTGGACTCAGGCCTTATGAATGGAATCATGGCATTGACCACAGTGGTTTTGCCGCTTGCAGTTTCGCCGCAGACAAATACGCTCTGGCCATACTCAAGTGCCAGCCACAGGTAAGCCCCCTCTTCAGCTGACATTGTGTTATACCTGATCAGCTGGACGATGCTGATTGGTATGTCCTGGAACTTCCTTATTGTGAAGCTGGGGCCCCTTGCAGAAACATCTGAGCTGTAGACGATGGAGAGTCTTGATCCGTCGGGCAGTGTCGCATCAACAATGGGGTTCTTGTCGCTCACTGGCCTGCCGACTCTCTCGCTGAGCCTCTTTGCAAATATGGAGAGCCTGTCATTGTCCCCGAAAGTTATCTCTGTGGCCATGGAGCCGAGGATTTTGTGAACTATGTAGACATCCTTGGCCCCTATCCCGCTTATATCTTCTATATTTGGGTCCCTGATGAGCGGCTCAAGGGGGCCAAGCCCAATCACCTCTTTCTTTATGTTGTAAAGCATCTTCTGGTGGAGCTCGGGCAGCAATGTTGCGTTCGTGTTCTTGACCTTGTTGACCGTTCCCACAGTGACTCTCTTTGAGAATAGCTCCTCAAGGTTTTCCTCAAGTATTTCCTCAGTCTCCGGGGGAGGGTAC